>NZ_JALJRC010000002.1:0-437722 GCF_024519925.1 Cytobacillus sp. Bac17
GACCGGATAGGTCCCCCTTAACTCATCAACCAGTTCATATTTTATTCTTCTGGGTATGTTTCCTCCTCCTTTACCAGATTTGGATACTGCTTTTTTAGAAATTCAACCTGTGCTTTTAAATAATCTCTTTCCTCTTCAACCGATTTAAATTTAGTCCTAGGCCTGCCTTTTAAAGGGTTAGAGACTCCTTTACGCTCATCAAAAGGGACTCCATCTTTCCATTTCTTAACCCACACTTTAAGCTGGCTGCAGTGACGAATTCCCAATTCTTCTGCCAATACTTTATAACTCTTAGACCCATTCACGTATCTCATGACGGCATTATGTTTAAACTCCTCCGAATAGCTATTAAAAGTTTGTCCTTTCTTTGCCATAGAAAAAATCCCCTCCAAGTAGCATTCTTTCCTCCATGATAACATGAAGGTTTTTTTGAATGTCTACTTAAAGGGGACATTAACACTAGCCGGCTTTTTTAAGATAACTATCTAGCAGCTTTTCTTACTCGGATCTTGTCATACCTGTGTAAATAAGGATTAAACGCAGCAATTCCAGCACAGCAACAGCTGCTGCCGCCACATATGTCAATGCAGCTGCATTCAAAACTTTTTTTGTTTCCCGTTCTTCATCGTTTCTGATAATTCCGAGGGACACTACCTGATCCATCGCACGATTAGAAGCATTGAACTCCACAGGAAGAGTGATAACCTGGAATACCACTGCAGCTGCCATAAAGATAATTCCCAGCAGCACCATTCCGCTCAATCCTGCAAAAAAACCGATCATGATCAGAATCCAGGAGAAGTTTGAACCAAGATTTGCAACAGGCACAAGCGCATGGCGAAAACGCAGAAAAACGTAATCCTGATTATCCTGAATTGCATGGCCAACCTCATGGGCCGCAATGGCAGCTGCTGCCACTGAATGGCCATGATAATTTGTTGCTGATAGCCTGACAGTTTTAGAACGCGGATCATAATGATCCGTTAAATGTCCCCTGGTCTCTTCCACGCCAACGTTATATAGGCCATTTTCATCCAGGATTCTTCTGGCTACTTCAGCACCTCTCATTTGTGTGGATGAAGGAATTTTTGAATATTTGCTGTAAGCTCCCTTAACTTTCATTTGTGCCCAGAGCGGAACAAGAATAATTATTGCAAAATAAATGAGATATCCTCCCATTTTGTTACCCCCCATCAAGCTGATCATGTTGAATTTTAACCGCTGGCTTTTCTCTCCAGCATATGAGTAGTTCTAATTATCTTTTTCCCATTTTCCTTTATTGCAAACCGGAAAAGGCGCTCAATTATTCTTTTTGTTCAAAAATAAGGGTGTAGAAATTTTTGAACTTCGAGGACTGTCTAGCTACAGCACCTACCACCTGGAGGTCACAAGCTTGTCTAGTTACGGCTCCTAGGGACTCGGGGTCATAAGCCGTTTCCTTCCTGAAGGAAAAACACCTTCTACAGGAACCATCTTATGCCTGTCGTCCCTGGGCAGTCGCCTCCACTTTTCGGTTTGTCTAGTTGCGGCTCCTAGGGACTCCACATTTCGGGGACTCCCCCCAAAAAGGCAAAGAACACCTTTTCATGAGGCTCGTCTTGTGCTTGAGGCACACAGGACAATGTAGGCTTCGTCAGCAAAAACATCGCACGACCGAAAGCGAAGCTTTTAGGAGGACGTGGCGTTCTTAGTCTGCGTTCCTTTGTGGGCAAGGCGCTTCCTCTTTTCTTATCACGATCTGTTTTTTTGTCTTGCCCTGTCTCCCTTATATTTTCTCCAGCCTACGTAAGATAATGTAATGATGATAATACTCCCGGTTGAAATGATTACCCACCAAAGGGATGGGTCCGTTTCATCTTCTGTCATTTCATCAAAGATTGTCTGCAGATCATTTTCCAATGCCGCCAGCTCCTGCTGACTTGCCTGCTGAGAAAGCACCTGCGGCCGATAATGATCGATAAAATTAATGCGTGCGTTCAGTTTTTGTACCTTTTCGGCATCAACATCAATTTTTAAACTGGGATAAATAACCTCATATAAAGACAAAAAGGAATTCAAATGTGAATGAAAGTTCTCGTTATTGCCTCTGTATGCCGCTTCCTTAACTTCTCCAAATACAGTCATAATCGGCTTCTCCATTTCTGTCCACAAAGGCTGATACTTTGAGGAGATTGCATCCATAACCAGGCGGAACTTTGTTGCATGATTCAGCCGTTCTTCATGGCTCATTGATGTATTGACAGCAGCTTGTACAGCATCATCATGAGAGACTGTAATAATCCGGAGTTCGTCCATTGTAAATGGCCTTTCCTTGCCATTCACAGCAACAAATTGCTCGGAAAAATACTCCAAAAGCTTCTTGGCATCCTCATACCTATGAAGCTTAACCATCTGTAAGGCTTCATTAGATAATTGATCTAATTTATCTATTTGTGTTGTCTTATCCGCAGACACCATTCCAGGCAATAACATAATAATGAATAAGAATGCGATTACTTTTCGCCTCATTAAACTTGTCCCCCCTCAAATTACTATTAGATAAATATGAAAAGAGGGACAAGGTTAGACCAGAAATTAATTCAGCCAGCCAGGATATTTCTTTCAAACAAACGAGGAACCAAATCACTCAATGGTTTGGATTAGGACAATCGGAGCACTATTTCACTATATCCAGACTAAACCGATTCTTTCTTAAGACGAAGTAATAAGCGGTTCCTAATGAAAAAATACTGAGCCAAAATGTAAAGTAGCCAATTTGCGGTGTGTAAAGATTTAAAATAGGATAGCGCGGCAGCATGAAAAAGACATAATCAATTACATCATTATGAAGAGTCCAAATTGCTGTTAAAACTAGATGCCATAGTTTAAAACGGTAGAATGGTGCATACAAAACACCCTGGACTGCCATTGCACCATGCGAGAAGATCAGCATGAGCGCTACAGGATCCAATTCACCTGTCACCTGAAAAACGAGCAAATTCATAACCACAGCCCATATTCCGTATTTAATAAGGGTTACAATAGCTAGCGCTTCAAACAGCGGCCAATTTTTGCCCAATAGAAAGGCGATAAGCACAAACATAAAAAACAGGCTCGCTGTAGGACTGTCCGGTACGAAAGGCAAAAAAATCGGCGGTGTATCGACAAGCTGCCACTTATACCATACATACCCATAGATAGTGCCTGCCGTGTTAATGACCAGTAGCAGTATCAGCATAGCTCTGCTGCCTAATAAAGGATAGATCCATTTCATATTTTGTTCTCCTTCTCTATGTACACGATTATTTCATTATTTTACCACACCAAATGCCTGTAAAAAAAAACGAACAATTTTTGTGCATAAAAAAGAAGCTGGCAGTGCCAGCTTCTTTACAAATTATTTGCTTTCAAGGCCAGAAATAAACTCAGCAAGCTTTTGAAGTTCTTCATCAGTGCCTTTGAACATTCCCGGAGGCATGGCGCCTTTACCGTTTTTAGCAATGTCAGCAACTTCTTCAGGTGTTAATCCAGTATCAACAAGTGCAGGTGAACCTGCTCCACCCTGAAGATCTCCTCCATGGCAGGAAATACAGCCGTTCGCTTCAAAAATCTTGTAGCCTTCGTCCTCTTTATCAAATTCTACTTCAGCTACAATCTTACCTTGCTGTGCAGCAGCTTCCCAGTCATGGTGTGCAACAGACTCCCAAGTCAGGAAAGTGATGCCGGCAAGAGCCAATAGCATGAAGCCAGTTGCTAAAGGACGCTTGGATGGGCGGCGTTCAGGTCCGCGGTCAATGAATGGCGCAAGCAGCAAAGCTCCAAATGCAAGACCCGGTATAATGAAAGCACCGATTGCATTATAAGGTCCTGAAGCATAGCTGTATTTCAGAAGCTGGTACAAGAACAGGAAGTACCAGTCTGGCAGCGGGATATAAGCTGTATCACTAGGATCAGCAATTTTTTCTAATGGTGGCTCATGCGCAATTGTCAAGCATAGGAAACCGATAAGGAATACAGCCCCTACCATCCATTCCTTTAACAGGAAGTTTGGCCAGAATGCTTCTGTTTTTCCTGGATATTCCGAATAGTCTTTCGGGATATTCGGTTTGCGTTCTGCAGGAACACGAGAGTCACCTACGAATTTCATACCTTTACCACGATGCATTGGGCGATTTCCCCTCCTTTTGCAATGATCAAAAAATTATTTCTTACAACGGTCCTGAAATACCCTGTTTACGAATCATAATAAAGTGGGCAGCCATTAACCCGAATAGTGCAGCCGGTAAGAAGAATACATGGATGGCAAAGAATCGGGTGATCGTCTGAGCGCCGACAATATCAGAATGTCCGGCAATAAGTATTTTCAGATATTCTCCAATCAGCGGAGTTGATTCTACGATCTGGATTGTTACTTTTGTAGCGAAAAGGGCTTTCATATCCCAAGGCAATAAGTAACCTGTCAGTCCAAGTGCAAGCATAATGAAGAAAATGAGCACTCCGACAATCCAGTTTAATTCACGGGGCTTCTTATAAGCTCCCTGGAAAAAAACACGTAACGTATGTAGGAACATCATTACGATTACCAAACTTGCTCCCCAGTGGTGCATTCCGCGGACAATCTGTCCAAATGCAACATGGTTCTGAAGATAATACACGGATTCCCATGCATTTTTAATATCCGGAACATAATACATTGTCAGGAACATACCGGATAAAATCTGAATTACAGTTACAAAAAACGTCAGACCGCCAAAACAGTAAACGAATGCAGAGAAATGATGTGCAGGGTTTACATGCTCTGGAACTTCGTGGTCAGCAATATCCCGCCAGATCGGCGTAATATCTAAACGTTCATCTACCCAATCATAAATTTTGTTTAACAATTATTACGCCTCCTTTCGCGGTTCAGCCTTGCCTAAATACAAAAAGCCGTCTTTTTCTGTGTAAGGAAATACATCCAGCGCTGCAACCGGCGGTGTACCTGGAACGTTTGTCCCATCCTTTGTATAAAGGCCGCCATGGCAAGGGCAGTAGAAATGATCAGGGTTTGATTTGTCAGTATTCCAGTCGACTACGCACCCTAAATGCTTACATACTGGAGACAATGCTACAATTTCACCTTTTTCATCCTTATAAACCCAAGCAGTGCCGGTAACTTCGGATGTGTACCAAGCATCCTGCTGTTCAAATGTGTAATCAACCCTTGTTGGCGTTTCAGTAATTTCAGCCACTTTTTGCTTTGTTGGGATAAAATCACTCTCACCAGCTGCCTGCAATACAGGATCGACCGCAAAACGGACCATCGGCATCAGCATGCCAGCTGCCATGAAACCGCCTACACCAGTAAGTGTATAGTTTAGGAATTGACGTCTAGAAACTCGATTTTTGCTCATACTTTTCCCCCCTCTATTATGAAGTTAAGTCCAACGGACAAAATTCAACACAATATAAAACTAGGACATAACAATGATATATCAATCTTTATGTAAGGTCAATATAATCCTTTGGCGAAACATGTAAATAGAGCGGCTCAACATTCACACTATTCACCATTTTGCCACTTTTGCACGAATAAATTCAACAGCTGCTTCACCTGGTCATCCAGAATGGAATTTCGATAGTTTTCATCCATATGCTCAAGAGGCAGGGATGGCAGCCAAATCAAACCTCCTTCCAAGCGGTCTTCAAGGGATTTCCACATGCTATCTGAAGTTAGAAGGAATATGTGCTTAAATCCCTGTGCCTTCAATTCTGCTTCCCATTCACCCAAGCCGCTGAGCAGGCTTTCTTCCCCTGCTGATTTCAGATAGGCATAGCCAGGAAGCATGATCAGACGGCCTCTGAATTGCCGTTCAAGCTGGACACTTAGAAGCGATATAAATTCTGTCATGGCTACAGACTGTTTGATATCATCACCAAATGATACTGGAAGGAGCGGCAGAACTGCAGTGTCTACATATTGCTTTTCTTTAAGGAACATTTCGATATCCTGTGATACCCATTTCATATCATTCACTCCATTACATATATTTGCCTCCCTTAATATATCATTAATGCTTAGAGTGCTTCAAATCAGATTACGCTATAGGGCGCAGACAAAAATAAGAGCCCTGCTTTTATAAAAGCAAGGCTTAGGTTGTTTCTAATTTATTCAGCTGCTGAGTCAAAATGTTAAAAGCTTTTTTATCCTGCTTATCCAGTGCTTCATCAATCAGCTCAAGGAGTTTTTCTCTTCTGAACTTCTCCAGGCTTTCTGTCAGGAACCTTTCCGCGATCAGCCGGTCCTTTTCATTAATCTGAAGTGTTTTAGGCATAAAGGGATTTTCCTCCATGACAGCTGCATACTGATGGGCCTTGTTGGAAGCATGGAAATTAAGCTGAATGTAAATCTCTTCATCCCTGTTTAAGCGGATATCATGGAAGGACTTCTCCGCATCTGTAGTCATTACATTCTCTTTATAAAAACGGAAAGGAACTTCATCCACACAGTGGGCGGACATGATCAGGCCTCTTGGACAATACTGTGCCTGTTCCACAAAATGCACCTTCTCCATAAGCTGGTCATGGCTCATCAAATAATTGAGAATCCATACGCATTCTCTTCTTTTGAGCTGATAATGGTTTAAAAACCAGCGGATAAAATCTTTCTTCTCGTTGACAGATACAGGGGTCGCCATTTTTGATTCCCTCCTCTGCTTACAGACAAATTTGGCCTAACTGAAATTACAATAAGGGCACCATACGCTAAAAAAACAGCTGCCTTATTTAATCAAGAAAATCATCAGTGAGTCTTTCCAGAACATCGAGGTACTCTTCATTGCCTGGCTCCAGTTTGATTAATGTATTAAAAATTTCGGCAGCCTCTTCCCTTTTTCCTTCCTCTGCTAAAAAATATCCGTAATCTGAAAGAAAATCAGGCTGCTGTTTAAAGAAAGTATATGCAAGCTGGTATTTGTTTAATGCCTCTGAATATTCTTCAGTATGCTGAAAGGCAACAGCTGAATCCCATATAAGCTGCGGCTCTTCAAGCTCGTTCAAAATATCAGTGATCTCGATTACATCTTCATATCTTTCCTGCTGCAGAAGCAGTCTATTTAAATAAATGGCTGCCTGGACATATTCGGGATCCAGTGCAAGAGCCTGTCTGAACATATCTTCAGCTTCTTTTTCATTGCCATTTTTCAGGGCAAGCTTACCGCCATAGAAAAATAGTTCTTTATTAAATTCGTCCAGTTTAATGCCTTCCTTTACCGCTTCAAGGCCTTTTCCAGCCTCTTCCTCCCTCTCATATGCCTGGGCAAGATATAAATACAGTGAATGATACTCGGGGTCCAGATCCTTCAGTTCTGTCAACTTTTCAATTGCTGTACGGTTAAAGCCCGCTTGCAGCGCTGTAAAAGCATAGCTGAAAAGGGTATTAATCTCCAGTTTATCAGCAAGCGCTTTTTCGTAAAATGGAAGGGCTTCTTCAAATGCTCCTCCTGCGCTGAGAATATCCGCCATTCTCTGATTTACATTTATCCCCGCAATGACTTCCTCTTTACCGAGAACATTTTCGTAAATCCGCTTTGCTTCCAGGAATCTTCCCTGCTCTGCATAAAGTTCTCCCAAAGCAAAATCTACAATTACTTCTTCAGGTAATATTTCTTTTGCTTTCAGCAGCTTTTGTTCGCTGACTTCGAATAGACCATCCATTTGATAAAGGTCTGCTAATAGAAGAAGCGACTGCGGAAAGCTTGGATCATGCTCATTTATTCTTTCAAGGACGAGGATGGCTTCCTCTTCATTTCCCAGATCAATATGTGTTTCAGCTAACAGAACGAGCAGTTCCCCTTCTTCCGGATATGCTTCCAGAAGACGTTCATATAATGCTTTTGATTCTTCAAGGAACCCATACTGGAACAGTTCTTCTGCCAGCAGGAACCTTTCTTCATGTGAACCATCCAGCAGTATTAGCTGATAGCTCTCCAATGCTTCTTCGTGATGACCGTTTTCTAAAAGAGTAATGATTTTATTTACTTTATCCATACTAAATTCCTTTCGAATGCTAATCGGCTATTTTAAAGTAAGCTGGCGTACTGATATTAACATGCTCGCCTGACCCTGAACGGAAAACCACTTCTTGCCCGGCTCGTATCACTTTCCCCCTCAGTACAGAAACAGCAAGTTTATCTCTATGATAATGAAACAGCTGTGATTCTTCAACGGTAAGACCTTCTGCAGGTTTTTCATATAAATTATAGCTGATTTCACCACCCTGATGGATATTTCCTTTTAACGGGTAAATTCCTGCTTTGGAAAGGACTGACCGGGATAGCGGTTCGTGTTCATTCAGCTCATTTGGCATGGAAGGGATTTTCTGCTCCTGCATCATTTTTTTCCATAATGTATTAATTCTGCTTTTCTCCTTTTCATTCCTGCTTGCAAAGATTGGGGAAAGCGGGCAATTATAAGGAAACATGGCTTCCCGCAGCCACCCCCATGGTACAGCTTCAAGCTCCTTTGCATCCTGTATTTCAACAAAAACAACAGGAACCCTTTCCCTCTTGCATCTTCTAATAAATGAAGGTGTGAGGAGACGGACAGGAATCTTAACACCAATAATATAATCGATTGGACTGCTTAACAAACTTGCCTTAAAGCATTTCAGGTCACTCTTCATGGAATATTCATGCTTTACAGGTGCGGCTGTTAGGAAGGCTGTACAGCCTTTTAATAGGAACTCCCTTATATAATACTCTTTGAGTTCAATAAAAGGCTTTTCCAGCGGTATAGATGTATCCAGAACCACAAATCCTGCAGCCATAATAAATGCAGCGGCATCCATTCTGGCAAACTGAAACCTTTTCATTTCTGCCTGCATCAGTGAAATCTCATTATTCTTGATCAGCAGTGATGTTTTTATCAGCTTGTCTTCCTTTAAAATATTTGCATTCTCAATAATATAAGTCATAAAACCACCCTCTAAAACGGTCTTATGACAAGCTATGAATTTTTCTCGCAAATATGACTGATTCAATAGAAAAAGAGCTGCAGGAAATCAGCTCTTTTTTAAATGACAAGAATGTCCAAAATTCCGAAGTTTGATAACTATCAGCGCAAGCAGCCTGCCTCCTCGATGTGCCGGGGCGTGCAAGGCGCTTACAGCTTTTCTTACGTCTCCGAAATCAGGCTTTCAAAATGCTCAAAAAACGACGGATAGGATACAGAAATAGCTTCTTTCTGTTGAAGCTGAACTTCCCCCTTTGAAATGGCAGCGGCAACTGCAAGCATCATGCCGATTCGATGGTCCCCATGGCTTGAAACAGTACCTCCAGAAAGGGATGACCTCCCTTTGATCACCATTCCATCTTCCGTAGCAGTAATATCGGCTCCAAGCTTTGACAGTTCCTTGACAACCGTATCAATGCGATTCGTTTCCTTGACTTTAAGTTCTTCTGCATCCTTGATAACTGTTTCTCCCTCTGCCTGTGTTGCGAGCAGGGCTATAATAGGAATTTCATCGATAAGCCGGGGAATGAGCGCCCCTTCGATAACGGTTCCTTTAAGAGTGGATGTTCTAATGGTAATATCTCCTGCGGGCTCGGCTAAGCCATTTTCATATGGCTCAATGCTAATATTTGCACCCATCTGCTGCAATACCTCAATGATGCCGGTTCTTGTAGGATTGAGCCCGACGTTTTTCAGTTTAATCTCACTGTTAGGCACAATGGCTCCTGCAGCCAGGAAGAAGGCAGCAGAAGATATATCGCCTGGAACATGGATTTCCGTCCCTGTTAGCGTTTGACCGCCTTTAATCCGAATGGTATGCCCATCTGCTGCAACTTCCCCGCCAAATTGCTTAATCATTCTTTCGGTATGATCACGCGTCTTCATAGGTTCAATAATGACTGTTTCCCCACTGGCCTGCAGGCCGGCAAAGAGCAGCGAGGATTTTACCTGTGCGCTCGCTACAGGAAGCTCGTATGCTGCCCCGGCCAACGGTCCGCCAATTACTGATAAAGGGGTAAATTCACCATTCTTCCTGCCATAAATCTTCGCCCCAAATAAACTAAGCGGTGCGGTAACTCTTGTCATTGGCCTTTTTGCAATTGATTCATCCCCGACAAGGACTGAATGGAATGGACGGCCAGCCAGGATTCCCATCATAAGGCGAATGGTTGTACCGGAATTGCCAACATCCAGAATAGCTTCGGGTTCATGTAATCCATCCATCCCCTTCCCCATAATTGTGACTTTATTGCCTTCCTGTTCAATAGATACACCCAGCTTTCTAAAGCAGGCTATCGTACTTAAGCAGTCCTCACCAAGCAGGAAATTGGTTACAACAGTCTTTCCCTTTGCAATTGATCCAAACATCACAGATCGATGAGATATGGATTTATCACCTGGTACCGCAATTTCTCCGCTTAATCCCTTAAGATTTGTCCTTAAATTTGCCGGAATCATATTAATCACCCTTTGCTGGTTTATAAAGGTCTTCCCTGCTGAACTATAGACCGATGGTTGTTTCATAGCTTGTATATTGTTCTAAGCAATTAATGGCCCGTTCCCGGTCCTCTTCAGTTTGAAAGCTGATAACCAAAACTCCATAAATTTCTTCTCTTGTTTCCAGAATTCTGATATTCGTAATGCTGATTTCTTCCTTAGCTAAATATCCAGTTATTTCTGAAATGACACCTGGGTAGTCCGGCACATCGACGAAGAGATCATAAAATGCCGGAATTGCGCCTTTTTCTTTTTGCGGCAGTTCATCCCTGAACAATTTTGCACGGAGGAAATACTCAAAAATGCCCTCACTGTTTTCTTGCCTGAGGATTGATTTAACATTCTCCATTTCCTCCTGCCAATCCTCCATTAACTTAAGAAGCACTTCTTTATTCTGAAGCAGGATATCTCTCCACATTGCAGGGCTGCTGGAGGCAATCCTGGTAATATCCCTGAATCCGCCGGCAGCCAGTCTTGGAATCAGCTTTTGTGAACGGCTTGTTTTTTCTGCCTGATGCACTAGAGAAGCAGCCACCATGTGCGGAAAATGGCTCACAATACCAGTTATATAATCATGTTCTTCAGGCGATAAGATTAGAAATTTTGCTTTCGTCCCTGTGAGCCATTCTTTTAACCTTTCAACCTCTGCCGTGGAAACGTGCTCTTCAGGAGTGAGCAGATAAAAGGCATTTTCAAAAAGCAATGCTTTTGCTGCAGTAACACCGCTCTTATGAGAGCCAGCCATTGGGTGGCCTCCGATAAACGTAATTCCTTTTTCCTTCAGTACCTTAGCGCAGCTGACAATTTCCTTTTTAGTGCTGCCTGCATCCGAGATGATGACCGTGTTTTTTAATTCACACTCTTTTAATATATGTATAATTTTTTGTGTCTCCTGCACAGGTGCAGCTATTAAAATTAAATCGGCGTCCCTTGCTCCATCCTCAATTGTAGAAGAAATTCCATCTGCGACCCCAAGCATTTCAGCAAGGCGTCCCTGCTCTTTATTTACATCAAAGCCGATGATCATGCTTTCACTATGGCTTCTTTTTATCGATAATGCCAAAGAACCGCCGATCAAACCAAGGCCGATAATAAAGATTTTCCCTCTCATCCTCTCACCGCCTTATTAAAAATAATTCAGAGGCATCTATATGCCTCTGAATGGATATCAAAAAGTATTAATACCAAGAACCCATATTGCCTACAATGCTGCAGCCTGCTTTGCAAGGTATTGATCCATGGCGGCAAGCACACCATCATTCTGTTCCTTGGAACCTACTGTGACACGGACATATCCCTGGAAGCCAAGTGCTTTGCCGGAGCGGACGATATACCCTTTTTCAAGCAAAAATTGAAACACTTCATTTGAATCTGCATTAAAGTTGATTAAAATGAAATTTCCCTGTGAAGGGTAGTATTCCAGTCCATGTGCTTCACAGAAAGCATAGAATTGTTCCAGCCCTTCCCGATTTTTCTGTCTGCACTCTTCGATAAAGTTCTGATCCCCTATGGCTGCAGTTGCTGCAGCCTGAGCAAACTTGTTTACATTGAACGGCTCCCTAACCGGCTCAAGAGCTTTGATAGTTTGAGGATCTGCAATTCCATAGCCTACCCGAAGGCTTGCTAAGCCATAAATTTTCGAAAATGTACGAAGGACAATCAAATTTTCGAATTTCCGGATCAAATCCAATGCATTGTAGTAATCCTCAGCAATAACATATTCATAATAAGCTTCATCAAGGACTATCAATACATCACGAGGCACCTTTTGCAGAAAGGAAAGCAATGAAGATTCATTAACATAGTTTCCTGTCGGATTGTTTGGACTGCAAACCCATACTACAGCTGTATTTTCATCAATTGCAGCCAGCATTCCATCAAGATCATGTCCCCCATCAACTAATGGAATTTCCCTGATCTCGGCCCCTTCTACTACAGCATTATGCCTATATTGAGGGAATGTTGGCGCAGCCATAACAGTATTTGTTTCCGGGCTTAATAAAGCTCTGGAAATCATTTGAATAATTTCATCCGATCCGTTTCCAAAAATCAGCTGATCTTCCTGTATGCTTAAGTGTCCAGCCAGAGCAGTCCGCAGTTCAGAAGCATAGCCATCGGGATACAGCGCAAAAAATGATGTCGACTGATTCATAGTAAAAAGAACTTTTTCAGAGCATCCAAACGGATTTTCATTTGAAGCAAGCTTAACTATTTTATCCAGACCGTATTCCTTTTTTACTTGATCAATTGATTTTCCCGGCTGGTAAGGAGTTAAATTCAATAGCTGTTCCTTCCATTTCATTCAAATCCACCTCTTTTTATCACTTTTACTTATTATCGTATTAAAGCATTGTTTGATTTGCTCCTATATTATCACAAAACTCTCCATTAAGGAGAGTCTGTGGTCTTTAGATCTGGCCGGAGCTGGATGGCTTCACGCAAATATATATGGCAGATATTCTCCTGAGGGACATCTATATTCACATGCATCATTACCCTAATACAATTACGAAGTGACCCTTCAACAGGTATTTCCCTCATGCACATGACAGGAACATAGGTCCAGCCCTCTATTGAACGCATTGCCTTTGCGGGAAAGGCTGCTGTTAATTCTTCCGTAACGGATATGAATACAGAAGCAACATCCTCAGAATTAATCTTATTCTCCTGAATCATTTGTCTGATCAGCATCTCAGTTGCCTCTAATATCTCAGATTCACTATTCTTATCTACGGTGACGGCTCCCCTCACCCCTCGAATCACTTGCAGCACCTCCCAAAGCTGATTCACCAGCCTTTTTATCTCTTAGTAATAAAGTCTTCCTTGTTTATTTTAAAAATACTGCGAGCTCCTGCAGAATAAAATCATCAGAAACCTGGTGTATAACGGGACTGCCCACTTCTTTCAAAAGAACAAAGCGGACATTCTGGCCTTCTGATTTTTTATCCTGCTTCATCCGTTCCAGCA
Organism: Cytobacillus sp. Bac17; assembly: GCF_024519925.1. Taxonomy (NCBI): domain Bacteria; kingdom Bacillati; phylum Bacillota; class Bacilli; order Caryophanales; family Bacillaceae; genus Cytobacillus; species Cytobacillus sp. Bac17. The sequence continues at coordinate 13,435 of NZ_JALJRC010000002.1, forward strand.
GTTTTGAATGTGATAAATCTTCCGGGAGATCCGTTTGGTAGCCAAGCTGATCAAGCCAGCACCGGAATTCGTTAACATCAAAACGCAGATCAAGCATTTTATTGCTTAATTGGAGTGCGAATAGCATTCCTACTGCAACAGATTCTCCATGTGTCCATTCTCCATAGCCTTTTTCTGCTTCGATTGCATGACCCAAGGTATGGCCGAAATTCAAGAATGCGCGAACACCAGCTTCCTTTTCGTCCTCAGCAACAATCATGCCTTTGATTTCTATCCCCTTTGTAAGCATTCCGCTTAATTCATCAGAAGGAAGCCCTTCAAGCGAGCGGATGTTGTCTTTAAGACTCAAATAAAAGTTCATATCATGTATCAAGCTATGCTTTATTACTTCTGCAAACCCTGAGCGCACCTCTTTTGGAGGAAGGGAATCAAGAAAATTCAAATCATAAAATACAGCTTGAGGCTGATAAAAGGATCCCACCATATTTTTTCCTGAAGGATGGTTGATGGCCACTTTCCCCCCAACGGCGCTATCATGCGCCAAAATGGTAGTAGGAATCTGAATGAAGGGTATCCCCCTCATAAATGTGGCAGCCATGAAACCTCCCAAATCTCCGACAGCCCCCCCGCCAAACGCCAGAATAAGAGATTTTCGGTCAAGTTTATGTTCCAAAGCAAATGACAAGCATTGATAGTAAACTTCAAATGTCTTTGCTCTCTCCCCGCTTGGCACTGTGCAGACTTTTGCATCTAAACCCTTAAGTGCTGTTTCCAGCACAGGCAGATGTATGGCCCGGACCGTTTCATCTGTGATTATCATTAAATTGGTCAGAGCCGGAAAAGTATCTTTAATATATGATCCCAATCCCTCAATTGCTCCTGACCCTATATAAACTGGATAGGTCCTCCCGGGGGTTTTGATTGAAATACTATTCATTAAAACTCCCTCGCAAATTTTCTTTGCTGCTCAACCGAAGCTTTTAATGCTTCGAAACGGTCAGAATAAAATTGATCCACAATAGCTGAAGCCAATTCCCAGGCAATTACATTTTCTGCAACGACTGCAGCTGCAGGTACTGCACAGCTGTCAGAACGCTCTATGCTTGCTGAGAAGGGTTCCTTTGTTTCAATATCGACACTTTGAAGAGGCTTATAGAGGGTAGGAATTGGTTTCATCACTCCTCTGACAACAATAGGCATACCCGTTGTCATGCCCCCTTCTAAGCCGCCAAGCCGGTTCGTTTTCCGATAATAGCCTTTTTCTGGATCCCATGTGATCTCATCATGAACTTCACTTCCAGGCTTCCTTGCAGCCTCAAAGCCAATGCCAAACTCAACACCTTTAAACGCATTAATGCTCACCATTGCCCCTGCAAGCTTTGAATCGAGCTTGCGGTCATAGTGTACATAACTTCCGACACCCGGAGGCATGCCTTCAACAATAACTTCTACTACTCCGCCAATGGAATCCCCATTTTCTTTCGCGGAATCAATGGCATCCATCATTTTTTGGCCGGCATTCTGATCCAGACAGCGAACAGGAGATTCTTCTGTGATTTCCTTTAACTCTTTTAGTGAAGAATAATCTCTTTTGCTTGAAACAACCCGGCCAATTTCAATAACATGGGCTGCAACTTCAATCCCCAATTCAGAGAGCAGTTTTTTGGCAGCTGCACCGGCTGCCACCCTCACTGTCGTTTCCCTGGCTGAAGATCGCTCCAGCACATTCCTCATATCCCTGTGCCCATATTTAAGTGCTCCATTTAAGTCAGCATGGCCTGGACGGGGACGCGATATTTTTCTCTTCACTTCACCCTCATCCTCAGGACTTAGAGGGTCCTGGCCCATAATCTTTGTCCAATGCTTCCAATCATTATTCTCAACCACAAGTGCCACCGGCGATCCTAATGTATATCCATGCCTGATCCCCGCTGTTATTTGAACAGTATCCTTTTCAATTTGCATCCTTCTGCCTCTGCCATAGCCTTTCTGGCGTCTGGCAAGTTCTTCATTTATATCTGAATCAATCAGCGGCATTCCTGCAGGCAGCCCTTCAATTATAGTGGTCAGCTGTGGTCCGTGAGATTCACCAGATGTAAGATATCTCAAAACTCTTTCCCCCTTCAACTCATTAAAGGATTATGTATCAATATAACATAATGATAAATATAAGAATAGATAAAATTGAAAATTCCTATAATATTTTATTTCTTCTTATGAATGGAGCCATTTTAACACGAATAGATATTTACTACAAAACGGAGAAAAACAAAAGAAAGAGGATGTCAGAAAATCATCCCCTATGCGGTTAGTTTTTTTATTCTTTTCTATAAAAAAAGGTTTCAGCAGATTCCAAGTGATAGCGGCCTGAGTTAAAAATCTGTTCAGTACTCCCAACAAAGAATATGCCATCTTTTCTTAATGCGCTGCTGAATTTATGATAAAGCTGATCCTTTGCTTCCTCTGTAAAATAAATAAGAACGTTCCTGCATACAATTAAATCGAACGGCCCGCCAAAATCGTCTGCAAGGAGATTTTGCTTTTTAAAAATTACCGTCTTTTTTATATCCTCGGATATTTTAAATAAACTTCCTTCACGCCCAAAGAACTTCTGTCTCATGGTTTCAGGAACCTCATTAAGCGAACGCTCAGGGTATACACCCATCCGGGCCCTCGCCAGGGCATTTTCATCAATATCTGTTGCAGTAATCTTTATTTGGGATAGCGGCAGCATTTTTGATAAAATCATGGCAATTGTATAAGGCTCTTCACCAGTGGAGCATGCTGCGCTCCAGATTTTCAAATTCCTATTCTGCTCTAATAATCCCGGCAGGATTTTTTTTTCGAGCACCTCCCATCTCTGTGCATTACGGTAAAATTCGGAAACATTTATCGTCATCCTGTCCAAAAAATCATTCAGGAGTTCTCTATCCTTGACTATGCCATTAAAAAAATCTCCAAATGAATTAAAGCCTTTTTTCTCATACAATGAAATGAGCCTTCTTTTCATTTGTGCTTCTTTGTACAGAGATAGATCGATTCCTGTTTTTCTTTTAATATTTAGAATAAAATCCTGATAATCGTTAGCCATTCCTTTTCCCCTCTTATACTAATTGGTGAGCTTTTTGACTTCTATCTATGCCCGCCCAGCCGTAAAAATGAATTCGGTTACAAAAAAAGCACTTGTCAGGGACAAGTACTTTTTTTGAATATTAGTTAATCCATTCATTCATTAGTTTTTTGTATTCCACTTTTTCTTCCTCTTTGAAGAAAAGGCCGATCTCACGTTCTGCACTTGCAGGTGAATCTGATCCATGGATTACATTTTTCCCAACTGTAATGCCGAAATCTCCTCTGATTGTTCCAGGAGCAGCATCTTTAGGATTTGTTGAACCCATCATCTGACGAGCTGTAGCGATAACATTTTCACCTTCCCAAACCATTGCGAATACTGGTCCGGATGTAATAAAGTCAACAAGTTCTCCGAAAAATGGACGCTCTTTATGCTCTCCATAATGCTCTTCAGCAAGTTCCTTGCTGATGCTCATTAGCTTGCCGCCAACAAGCTGAAAGCCTTTCTTTTCGAAACGGGAAACGATTTCCCCGATTAGATTGCGCTGTACTCCGTCTGGTTTAACCATTAAAAATGTTCTTTCCATTGATTCCACTCCTAAAACTTTATGTATAGTGATTTATGTTAATCCACGAAAATATTAACATTGTTTTGAAAATTTAGCAACAGAAATCTGAAAGCGCTTTTACTTAATAATTTCCTCCTAAACAAAATTGCCGGCACCTGTAAAAGTGCTGGCAATTAATTGGCGGATTAAAATTTTCTTTTGCCTATAAATTTTGCAATATCCCGCAAAGCTTTCTTTGACCTGGAAGGAGGCAGCTCTTCGAGAACCCCCAAGGCTTTCTGCAGATATTTATCACTAATTTGCAGAGATTTTTCAACTGCACCGGAGTCTTTGACCAAAGCAATTATCTTCTCAATATCACTTCGTTCAGTTCCTTCGTGGACTCTGCTGATTTGATCGCAGATGATGCTGTCCTCCATTGCAAATAAAGCAGGGAGCGTAATGTTACCCTGGTGGAGATCTCCTCCCGCCGGCTTGCCAAGTTCTTTTTCTGTACCGACAAAATCCAGGACATCGTCAATGATTTGATAGGACATTCCCACAAAATAGCCGAATTTAAAGAGCTTTTTATGTATATCTTCCTCCACATTAGCTGCAATGCCGCCAAGCTGACAGCTCACCGCAATAAGCATGGCTGTTTTCCTTTTAATTCTCCGGAAATATGTCCTTATATTCTGATCATAGTTATACTTATCTTTAATTTGCTCAATTTCTCCTATGCAAAGTTCCACTAGGGTATGGGAGAGAATTTTGTGAGCATGCGGATTTTTTATATTGGTTATTAGTTCCAAAGCGCGTGCGAAAATATAATCACCGGTATACATGGCAATCTTATTATCCCACTTTGCTTTAATGGTAGGCTGCCCCCGGCGCAGCTCTGCATCATCAATAACATCATCATGGACAAGCGACGCCATATGGATAAGCTCCAGTGATACCGCTACGTTTTTAATTTTATCAATATCATATTCTCCGAACTTTGCAGCAAGCAAAACAAAAACTGGCCGGATTCTTTTCCCCCCGGCCTGCAGCAGATGCAGGGAAGCCTGATGCAATAGAGGAGACTCAGCTTTAATCGTCTCCTCAAGCTCGTTCTCTATAACAGTTAAATCTGAATTTAAAAATGAATACATCATTTTCAATTTCATTTGCTTACTCACCCAGCTTATCGATCCCGTCTGATCTATTCTCTATCGTTCAATGAGAAACATACAGAACAAGTTATTATTTTTTATTTCGTTCCAATGTGTACTGCAGCCACACCGCCGCTATAAGGCTTGAATGTGACGTTCTTAAAGCCTGCTTCTTCGAACATTCCTGCAAGTTCTTTCATCCCAGGAAAGTCTCTGGCTGATTCCTGCAGCCAGGAATATTCATTAAAACTTTTGGCAAAAAGCTTGCCAAACATAGGCATGATAAAACGGAAGTAGAAATAATAAGCCTGCTTGTATCCAAACAGAGTTGGCTGAGAAGTCTCCAGACACACTGCTATACCGCCAGGCTTTGCAACACGGTGCATTTCTTTTAATACCTGCAGATAATCCGGAACATTGCGAAGACCGAAACCGATTGTAACATAATCGAAGGAATTGTCCGCAAAAGGAAGTTCCATTGCATTTCCATGCACAAGCTCGACTTGCTTCAGTTTCCGATCCTTAATTTTTTCCTCACCGATTTTAAGCATATTTTTACTGAAATCCAAACCTACAACTTTACCGTTTTCACCTACGGCTTCAGCAAGCGCAATGGACCAATCGGCAGTACCGCAGCAAACATCAAGAGCCTTTGAACCCTTTTGAACATTCATCTTTTTCATTGTATCTTTGCGCCATCTTAAATGCTGCTGAAAGCTGATAACTGAATTCATTTTATCGTAGTTGCCATAAATCTTTTCAAATACGCTATGAACACGTTCTTCTTTTGATTGCTGCATATTTTATCCTTCTTCCACAAAAGTTTTAGCCACAGACTGACTATTATTAAAAATGCAGTGAATACGCTGCTCTAATAATTCATTTGCAAGAGGGAATTTCCTCAGGGATTGATCAACTATATTCCTTGAAAAATCAATATATCTATCACAAATGAGAATCAGATATCTCCGCTGCTCAGCAGACATGTCTTTCACTTTTGGGAAAGTCAGCTTTTTCAGGGCTTCAAAAACAACTGAGGTTCCTTCCTTAATGAACTGCTGCTTCTCTGCAATCAATCGCTTGATGAATAAAAGATTGGATATTACCTCTTTCCAAGCTGCCTTGCTGAATGCATCAGCCAGTTTTTCAAATAGGGACGCCTCAACTTTTTTGACTGAATTCATCAGGCTGTCAACTGCATCAGGAGACTTCTGATATAGCGAAATTTTATGCTCATTTACATCTTTAATCCCATCTGCGAAGGCCCTGATCATTTTAATATCATCAAAAGCTGCGAGAATCTTGTAATATAAACCGCTGTAATAAACACCTGCAAGGACAGTGAGCTGTCTATGCTTAAGACCTTTGTCTTCAGATTCATCGTTCTTAACAAGTTCATGGGTATCAAGGGCGATTTGGATAAGCATTGCAGTAACTGCATATTTTTCTGCTTTTGTGTCAGGTATTTCCACATCATTCAGGAAAGAGATCAGAAGCAGAAGCTTGTCTTCATCAATAACAGGAGAATCAATATACCTGAGCAGATAAGGGTGGTTAACTTTTTTCTCAATCTGTTCTTTTATATCTGCTAATTTAATCTTCACATCATGCATGCCATCACCCTTGTTTCCCCTTAGTTTTCTTTTTCAGCCGCGCGCTTTCTCCATGTAAATACTGCGACAAAGAGAACGGCACAAATTGCCTTACACATCTTATCTATTTTAGCCAATTCATTGGTTACTATTAAAGTAAAACGGGCAAAAAAAAGCCTTTTACCCGGTATCTTGTATTCAAGAGAAATAATCAAGCAGAAACAATTATATCATAAATTACAGGAACATGTCAGGACATTCTCTTGTGAAAATATCCTATCCTTCTTTTCAAAGGGAAGGTTATTTCTTAGCTTCACTTTCAAGTTCCCCATAGCTTGTCATTATTCTTGCATTCCCCCGGATCTTAATCGCGGATGTATGCTCGGTAAATTGTGCAATCATTACTTCTCCCTGATCAAGTTTTTCTGAATGATGGAATCTTGTATCAGAGCCTCTTGTTAACCCTATGACATTAACACCGTCTTCTTTGGCTTTTATCACAATATATTCATTTGCTGAGGGACTTTTCTTTTCCATTTAAACCATCCTTTGCTTCATATGTTCATGATAATTACTTACAAAAAAAGGCTAAAAGTTTTATCTTTCAGCCTTTGACCTTTTTATAGCCTGAACTCCTTCATTACAGAGTTCTCATTATTATTGTTTAATAAGCGAAAGCACTTCAGCCCGTGCTCTTGCATCCTCTGCAAACACACCTCTTACTGCTGATGTCACCGTTTTTGAACCAGGCTTTTTAACTCCGCGCATTGTCATGCACATATGTTCCGCTTCCACAACGACCATTACACCATGGGGCTCAAGCTTTTCCAGAATGGAATTTGCCACAGTAGATGTAATGCGTTCCTGAAGCTGAGGACGCTTGGCAACCGCCTCCACTGCTCTGGCAAGTTTGCTTAAACCTGTTACTCTGCCGCCCCTTGGGATGTAAGCTACATGAGCAACACCAAAGAAAGGTACAAGATGATGTTCACACATAGAGTAGAATGGAATATCTTTAACTAAAACAAGTTCTTCATGATCTTCGCCAAATACTGTTTCAAAGTATTCTTTAGGATCCTGGTTAAGCCCCATAAAAACTTCTTCATACATTTTTGCGACTCGCTTAGGCGTATCAAGAAGTCCTTCACGATTCGGGTCTTCTCCGATAGCTTCTAATATTAAACGCACCGCATCCTCTATCTGGGCACGATTCACTTCTGCCATAATTATGCCTCCTATGTATTAACACTGTGGTAATAATATGTTCATATTAGCATAACCCTTTCATTCAGGCAAAACTGAAACTTCCGTGTCTTTCTCTAATTTAAATATACAGCTCTTTCCCCTGTGGCAGGGTGATTTCAGATCGGATAAAAAAGAAAAAACCGCGATTATTCGCGGTTTTTAGCTCAAGCATAAGCTTTAAGCACTTGTATGTAGATTATTTAACTGCATCTTTAAGCGCTTTACCTGGTTTGAAAGCAGGAACTTTGCTTGCAGCGATTTCGATTTCTTCGCCAGTTTGCGGGTTGCGTCCTTTACGGGCTGCACGCTCGCGAACTTCAAAGTTTCCGAAACCGATTAGTTGTACCTTATCACCATTTTTCAAAGCATCAAGGATTGTATCGAAAACAGCATCAACTGCTTTAGTCGCGTCTTTTTTAGAAAGTTCGCCAGCTTCAGCAACTGCGTTAATTAGTTCTGTTTTGTTCATGCCTTTCACCTCCTCCCAAATATGGATAAAACCCAGTAAAATAAGATTCCTTACATACATTTGTAAACAAAATTACTGAATTCTATACGTTATGGCGTTTTTTTTGTATAACAAGCCCTATAATAAATGATAAATTGAAATTTTTCAATCCAAAAATCATTATAAACCCTTTAAATATAAGGGTTTCGGCCGCCATAACGGTAATTCTGTTAAAAGATTATCACAATCAAATGCTGTTATCAAGAATATTTCATGATTTAATGGGAATCTTTTCTTCTTTGCAACATATTTGTAATAAGTTGACCTGTTCTTATTACCCTTACGGCGCTTTTTAAAACATTATTTTTAGAAAATCAATTGCAAATTAAGCAGTGAATTTTTCAAACATTTCCTTTAAATTAGAATAAACGTAAAAAAAGACTCCAAAAGGAGCCTTCATTAAAGAATAATCGCTATTAATCCGCCAGAGCCTTCGTTGATGATTCTTTCTAATGTTTCTTTCAGTTTGTATCTTGCATTTTCAGGCATTAGGGAGAGTTTGGCCTGAATTCCTTCTCTTACGATGGAACTTAGGCTGCGTCCAAAGATGTCGGAGTTCCAAATTGAAAGCGGATCGTCTTCAAAGTCCTGCATCAGATAGCGGACAAGTTCTTCACTTTGCTTTTCTGTTCCGATGATAGGTGAGAATTCAGATTCTACATCCACTTTAATCATATGAATGGATGGGGCAACGGCTTTTAGCCTTACACCAAAGCGGGAACCATGGCGTGTAATTTCCGGTTCATCGAGGCTCATATCAGCCAGCGAAGGAGCAGCAATGCCGTAGCCGGTTTGCTTCACCATTCTCAACGCATCGGAAATTTGATCATACTCTGCTTTGGCATGAGCAAATTCCTGCATCAGCTCAAGCAAGTGGTCTTTTCCGCGGATTTCAACACCCACTATCTCTTTAAGTACCTCATCATAAAGATCATCTGGCGCATATAAGTCAATTTCGGCTACTCCCTGCCCCATTTCAATACCTGCGAGGCCTGCCCGGTCAATGAATTCAAAGTCGCTGAATTGATGGACCACTCGGTCGACATCTCTTAGCCTCTTTATATCCTTAACCGTTTCTTTAACAGCTTCCTGATAGCTTTCACGAAGCCAGTGATCTTCATGCAGCACCATTACCCAGCTCGGAAGGTTTACATTGACCTCCAGTACCGGGAACTCATAAAGAGCTTCACGCATAACGTTTAGTACATCTGATTCCCTCATGCCCTCAACACTCATGGCCAGGACAGGGATATCGTATTTTTCAGCGAGATCATTTCTCAGGGCATCCGTATTCGGATGATGAGGCTGGACACTGTTAATGATCATGATAAATGGCTTGCCAACTTCCTTTAACTCTTCAATAACCCTTTCTTCGGCTTCCAGGTAATTCGCACGCGGGATCTCTCCAATTGTTCCGTCAGTTGTAACCACTACTCCGATAGTCGAATGCTCCTGAATTACCTTTCTAGTTCCTATTTCAGCAGCTTCATGAAAAGGAATCGGCTCTTCATACCAAGGTGTATTGATCATTCTCGGGCCGTTTTCGTCTTCATAGCCCTTCGCCCCCGGTACTGTATATCCCACACAGTCCACAAGCCTGATATTTACATCCAGCCCTTCTGCAACATGCACTGTAGCAGCCTGGTTAGGGACAAATTTCGGTTCTGTTGTCATAATCGTCTTGCCGGCAGCACTTTGAGGAAGCTCATCCTGTGTGCGGGCACGTTCTGCTTCATTCTCCATATTTGGCAGAACAACTAGTTCCATAAACTTTTTTATAAATGTAGATTTGCCGGTGCGAACTGCGCCAACTACTCCAAAATATATATCGCCGCCAGTTCTTTCGGCAATATCTTTAAAAATATCAACCTTTTCCAAGTGATCCCCTCCTGAAATCTTGAGTTAATGGGATAATATTATCCTATCTATTATGTTTGGACATTATATGTGTATGATGTTGTCCTACATTGTTATGACAGTTTTTTAAAATTTTTACCCCCTATCAGGAATGTGCATTGCACCTGCCAGCCCAGCTGGAAATCTCCAAATCAATGACAGTCTGAAATGGACAGCTTACCATTCCAAATTTCCTTTTTTATTTTCAAACTCCCCTTACTCTTTATTCCTTTACCTTTATGCTTATAGTCAATAGTTGAAGAGTGGCTATAAAAGTATATAAAAAAATAACCCTTCTCCTACAATATATTTTGCAGGAGAAGGGTTATGACTATTTCACCAAAAAGATTGGATCATTTGTGACGGGATCGATTGTGTAAGGCAGGGAATAGGCGGGAACAAAATCAGAATCCTCTACAAGAAGATCTCTAATATCTTCTCCAGGTTTAGGCTTGTTTTCCTTATTCTCCAATGCCTGATATAAATCAGCCCGATAATCCACGTATACCTCTGCATTGCCGGTAACAACATACGGGAGGCTCTGGCCGCTGTATGGACTGAGGGCTTTAGGTTCTTCCTTAAACCCTAATTTTTTGAAATCCATCGTAAAGACATTTTCTGCTATCTGCTCTTTATATGGCGGGAACCCATGTGCCTTAACCCTCAGGTTAATATCCCTTATAGTTTCAGCAATTCTTAAATCAAAAATCTTCACTTTGGGATCTGTTTCTGCATCAACGATTACATATTGAAAAACTCCGCCGGATTCAAAGGCATTCCCAGGCGGCTCTGCCATATATTCGGGGGCAATTTTCTTAAAATCAATTGGATATTTTTGATATATAGGGGTCGTCTGATCCTTGGTTTTGATCGGCAAAAGGCCTCCATTTGCTTCCCGATATTGGTCCACTGCCGACTGGACAGACTGAAGCTGATCCTTATAGGCTATCTGATTTTGTGATAATTTCTCTTCAGGATACATACAGCCCGTCAGAATCAAAGCACCGCTCAACAAGAGCAAAAATATATTAAAAGCTTTTTTCATTTAATCAACCCTTTATGTAAAAGTGCTAGCTGCTTGTCGGACCGCTGAACACGACAATCACTATAATAATCCCGCTTATTATCATTAAAAAGTAGGCAACAATGGCTGTTATAATCTTAAAAACTCCAGCTTTCAGCTTGTAGCGGCTAAGATAAATTAATATTATAGATAAAAACATAAATCCCATAGAAGCAAGGGATATCCACATTTTCATTAAAGCCGGCGACATACAAATCAACTCCCTTTTCCGAAATGTATTATAACATACTAATTGAATAAATCTAAAAGCTTTTCATTACGAAAAAATTAAACACAAAAAAACTGAGGCAAAGAAGGGGCAATTCTTTACCTCAGCCATTTGACTAAATAACCCAGCACCCTGTTCATTACACTAGTTTGCTTCGTTGCATTGTATGCAGGAACCTGCTGTCTCGCATCATCTAATGCCTATATTTTTCAATTAATAAACATTTCAGTCCTTTTTATTCCCGCTTTGATCTTCCAAAACGTTTGCAAGATCTTCCATCTCATGTGTTTTTCCTCTTGCCATCAGAAGATCAACAGCATCCTTCGCATTTACATTATTAAAAAGAACATCATACAGGACAGTAGTAATCGGCATTTTCACGTCATATTTTTGAGCCAGCTGATGTGCTGCCTTTGTTGTCCTGACTCCCTCTACGACCATCCCCATATTATCAAGGACTTCCTGCAGATTATGGCCCTTTCCAAGAAGGTTGCCTGCTCGCCAATTGCGTGAATGAACAGAAGTGCATGTAACGATCAAATCACCGATTCCCGCTAAACCGGAGAAAGTAAGCGGGCTTGCCCCCATCTTCATACCGAGACGCGCAATTTCAGCAAGGCCTCTGGTTATCAGGGCTGCCTTTGCATTGTCTCCATAGCCTAAGCCATCTGTAATTCCAGCTGCAAGCGCAATAATATTTTTTAAAGCCCCGCCAATTTCCACTCCAATGATATCCGGGTTTGTATATACTCTGAAATTGTTATTGATAAACAAATCCTGGATTTTTTCGGCAGCAACCATATTTTTTGATGATACCGTAACAGTAGTTGGATGCCGCAGACTAACTTCTTCTGCATGGCTTGGGCCAGAGAGTACCACTACACTATCCAGAAGATTTCCAGGCATTTCTTCTTCAATCATTTCAGAAATCCGGAGAAGTGAATCAGGTTCAATGCCTTTACTTACGTGTACAATGGTTAGAGGCTCTTTTCTAATTCCCTTGATCTTGCCGACTACTTCACGAATAGCCTTTGTCGGTACTGCCAAAATCAAAGTGTCTGTTCCTGTTAAAGCCTCTTCAAGCGACGTGTATCCCCTTATTTCTGCAGGCAGATGTATCCCTGATAAATATTTTTGATTAGTATGGTGCTTATTAATTTCCTCTATCTGATCAGGATTATGGCCCCACAGTCTGACGTCATGCCCATTATCCGCAAGCACCATCGCCAGGGCAGTACCCCAGCTGCCAGCACCTGCTACAGCTACACTTTCTTTTTTCCGCTCCATTTGATCACTGCCTTTTAATGTATTTGGATGCATCAAAAATTCATCCGATTCTGCCTGCCAGACAACATTAAAGCTTTCCGGCTGGCATCATCGCATTATTTTCTTTCCCTTGCAAATATCTTAATAGGTGTGCCTTCAAAACCAAAAGCGTCTCTAATTCTGTTTTCGAGGAAACGTTCATATGAAAAATGAAGAAGTTCAGGATCATTAACAAACACAACAAATGTCGGCGGCTTCACAGCAACCTGTGTTGTATAATAAATTCTTAGGCGTCTTCCTTTGTCTGTAGGTGTTGGATTCATCGCAACAGCATCCATAACGACATCATTGAGGACGCTTGTTTCAACACGCAAAGCATGGTTTTCACTGGCTGTATTAATCATCGGGATAAGAGTATGAATACGCTTTTTCGTTTTAGCTGAAAGGAAAACAATTGGTGCATAATCAAGGAATTGAAAATGCTCACGGATATTTTGTTCAAATGCCTTCATTGTTCTCTCATCTTTTTCAACTGCATCCCACTTATTGACTACAATAACAACAGCTCTGCCTGCTTCATGAGCATAACCGGCAATGCGCTTGTCCTGCTCGATGATTCCTTCTTCCCCATCGATGACCACTAGGACAACATCGGAACGTTCGATTGCCCGCAAAGCTCTCAGTACACTGTATTTTTCTGTTGTTTCATAGACTTTCCCTTTTTTTCGCATTCCTGCAGTATCGATGATGACATATTCCTGTCCGTCAACTTTCACCTTCGAGTCGATAGCATCTCTTGTGGTGCCTGCGATATTGCTGACAATGACCCGTTCTTCACCAAGCATTGCGTTTACAAGGGAGGATTTCCCGACATTCGGGCGCCCAATTAAAGAAAACTTAATGACATCTTCTCCATATTCAGTTTGGCCATGTTTCGGGAAATGCTTGGCTGCTTCATCAAGCAAGTCTCCAAGACCAAGCCCATGAGAACCTGAAATAGGAAATGGTTCACCAAAGCCAAGTGCATAAAAGTCATAGACTAAATCCCGCATCTCAGGGTTATCGATTTTATTTACCCCAAGAACTACAGGCTTTTTGGCTTTATATAAAATTTTGGCAACTTCCTCGTCTGCAGAGGTAACACCCTCTCGCCCGTTTACAAGAAAAATGATGACATCTGCTTCATCAATCGCAATTTCTGCCTGAAGCCGAATTTGCTCTAAAAATGGCTCGTCTCCAATATCAATTCCGCCTGTGTCAATAATATTAAAATCATGAGTCAGCCATTCTGCCGAACTATAAATCCTGTCCCTTGTCACTCCCGGAATATCTTCGACAATGGATATCCGTTCTCCTACAATTCTGTTAAATATCGTTGATTTCCCAACGTTAGGACGCCCGACAATAGCCACCACTGGTTTTGCCATGAACATCACCCTTTCAATTCTTTATTTAAATTGTTTAAACATCCCATCTATGTTCCAGAAATGCCTTTACCTTGAGTTAGCATACAGATGGCTGTCCACAATAACACTACATTGATGTTAAAACCATCCAAACAGCTGTACATTTATAAAATAAACCCTTCTCAAAGATAGAAGGGTCTAACTTAGATATTTTAACAAAGAGAAACCTTCCTAGCAATGAAAAACTTGGAAGCTGCATTAATGCTTAACAATTACATATAGTTCATCTGTTAAAGCATGGGCAATACCGTCAAGAATAGCTTCGAGATTGGCTGCGATGATTTCCATTTCTTTTTTATCTTCACAATGAAATACGGCGGTTCCTGAGGGTATCTTGGCTGGATTTGTTGTAATTGCAGCCAGTATGAATTTTTCAAGCACCATACGCTAACTTCCTTTCCCATTCGTTTGCCGTTCAGTAGGCATCCTAATCGCGTTTTCGAGTGTCGGAACCGCTTCGATGATTTTTATGGCTTTATTGATATTCTTTTCCTGCGGCAATACAAAAACCCCCACACGCCCATCATCAAGGTCCCTTTTCGCAAGCGGAACAAGCGCAGGAGTTCCGGAATCCCGGTAAACACCCAAAGCAGTAGAAACATCATGCAATATAGCCTGTCTCTGCCCAAGATTCGCAATAGTGGAGCGGGCATTAAAATTTTTAGGTTTTAAAATAAATCCCATCCCATATCGCAGCACTTCCTCTTGTCTTTCGGGCAAACCTATATTCATGATATAAATATTGTCAACATACAAGCCCGCTCCATCAAATCGCGGCTCTACAAACTCAACTTCAACGATTTCCTTCAGCCTTCCCCCTGACATTAATTTCTTTGAAATAAGTACGGCCAGAATGGCTGCCGCAAGCCCTCCCCATATATTAAATAGCAGATAGCCAAGCGTACTTAATAAAGATGTGAAAATCACAAGATAATTTCTGCTTTCGAAGGCGATCGCCACGCCTTCTATATACGTTTTGCCTCTGGGAACCATTTCGTAGCTGTCCAGTTCAGTAAGCGTGTTTCTCTCCATGTTTCTGACTTCCCTAAACTGGGATGCAGCAAGGGTCAGGAAGGTAATGGCTGTGAATTCTTCCTCCATAATTGAAGGGATAGCCACCGTTCCCAGGCCAGCAGCAATGAATCCCAATGCAACGTGTATAATTTTTCCATGTAAGTATGTAGGGTATTGCCGGTAATCGGTCCGCAGCATATAAATACGGGTCAAAGTTCCGGCTGCCAGACCAAAAAGTATCGGGTACGTATATTCGCTCATGATAATTTTTGTTTCTCCCTTTCGAAATGTTTAAAGTTGGCTTCAATATATTTGACGGCCCATTGCACTGCAATCCATACGGCCGATATGGAAACAGAGATTGCCATGATATCCAGAAAGGCCAATGATCCAATAGTGTACGGAAAGGAAAATTGATTAAGTATGAGCGCATAAAGAACTTCTCCCTGGATGCTCCCGAGCAATATTAACGGCAGTCTGAGCATTCTGTTTTTTTGCAGGAGAACTGCCAAATAAACAAGAAGGACTGACAGCATCCAATTTCGTGAGAATATTACCCAAACCGGATCAAACAGTTCAAACAGATGAAATGTGACATATGCCATCATCAGGATGAAAGCACAAAAAAGGAAATAAAGTTTACTCAGTTTTTTTAATCTCCCAGCAAAAATATATAAAGATACAAGCAGAAAAAGGCCACCAATACCAGTTTCAACATTGAAGATTTTAAGTGTCCAGGGTGACAGCATAATGAAGAATAAAATCCAGGCAGATAATAGAAACCTGTATTTATTATTTCGATCCATAAAAAAAGTCGCCATAATCCAAACCATCCAGGAAATCCAATAGAAAATTAATCCTTCCATCCTCTACCTCCTATCATTTCCATTATGGCTTTTTCATATGTAAAATAACCCTGCAAGTTCAAAAGGATAATTCCTTTGGAATCAAAGCTATCTTTTTGCATAATTCTTTTGCACTCATTTCATCTTAATAACATGGAGGTGTTTAATATGGGTAAAGACAGACAGGAAAAAAAACTTAAAAATAGCGGAAAAGTGGAATCCGATCGCGACCAGGCACTTCATTATGCTGGAGCTGCCAAGATGCAGAGCCCCGAAGAAGCCAGATCTTTGAATGATTCAAAATACAGTTAAAAAGAAAAGTGCAAGCACTTTGCTCACAAAGGAACACAGACTAAAAACGCCACATTCTCTCAAAAGCTGGCGCATTTGATCGTGCGATGATTATGCTGACAAAGCCCTCCTTTCCTTGGGGGCACCAAGCACAAGATTAGCCCTGCAGGAAGGTGTTCTTTCCTTCTGGAATGGAATGGTTAGCTTTCGTCCGGAGCCGAAACCGGACAAACTTGTGACCTCGAGGGTGGAGGCGCTCCTCATAAAAGCTAATGCTTTTAATCGTGCTATGGTCATGCTGTCGAAGCGTTCCTTGTGGACCCAGACAGTTATCGATGTTCAAAAATCTAATATACACGCCTCTGAAAGCAAAAAATAGCTCTCGTCATTTGACGAGAGCTTTACTTTGGGATGATCCGCTGGGAATATGCCTTTGTATCAATGCCACGTTCATTCAGCCAATGATGGGTCCCTCCAGTTATGATAATTGGAGACTGCTGAAGCTGGGCGATGTTTGCTGCCCCCAAGGCCGTCATGAGCACTTTCAATTCGGTATGCATATTGTTAATCTCTTCAATGAGTGCTTCAAGTCCTTCTTTCATGAGCACTTTCAAAAAGTATCCCGCCATCCCTGCAGCTCCTGCACCAAGAGCAATTGCCTTAGCTATTTCATGGCTTGACTGGATCCCCCCAGAAGCTATGACAGCAATATCTTTTTCCAAAGATACAGCTTCTGCAATGGAAACTGCTGTCGGAATTCCCCACTCATTAAAAAACGTTAACAGTCTTTCTCTTCTTGCATTTTCTATGCGGGAGAAATTCGTTCCGCCAAATCCGCCGATATCGATTGCTGTAACACCGGCTGATGCAAGCATTGATACTGTTTCTTTATTCATGCCAAACCCCACTTCTTTTACAACTACTGGAACTTCTGAATGGGAGACGATATGTTCAATTCTTTTTAGGGCCCCCCGAAAATCACGGTCACCTTCAGGCATGGTCAATTCCTGGACTACATTTAAGTGAATTTGCAAAGCATCTGCTTCTATCATATCAACCGCTGCTTTTGCCTGATCGATTGTAGCTTCGCTGCCTAAGTTGCCAATAATAATTCCATAGGGGTTTTCTCTCCTGACAACCCTGTAGGATTCTGCTTCACTTGGATCCTTCAGTGCAGACATTTGAGACCCTACTGCCATAGCAAGGCCTGTTGATCTGGCAGCCAGGGCGAGATCCCGGTTAATTTGAACCGTTCTTTCTCCTCCGCCTCCTGTCATGGCATTTATAAAAATTGGCGAACTTAATGAAAGTTCGCCAATTGAAGTGCCTAAATCAGCCTGATCAAGAAACGCATCAGGAAGACTTTGATGAATAAATGCAATATCCTCTAAACCGGTATTGCTGTTTTGGCCCGTTGCCAAAGCATGCTGGATATGATCCCATTTACGTTTTGATCTAGACAAAATTTATCACCATTACTTTTTTAAATTCTTTAGCTGGTCGCCTATCATATCACCAAGAGAGAAGCCTTTATTTTCTTCAGGAAGTTCATAGTCAGTCACTTCTTCCTGTTCTTTTTCAAGAAGATCTTTGATGCTCAATGACAGGCGCTGGTCCTGTTCGTTCACATCAAGAACCTTTACTTTTATTTCCTGTCCTTCGCTCAATACTTCGTGAGGAGTTCCAATATGCTTATGCGCAATTTGAGAAATATGGACAAGGCCTTCCACTCCTGGGAAAACTTCAACAAATGCTCCATATGACACCAGTCTTTTTACTGTTCCTTCAAGAGTGCTTCCTTTAGGAGCCTTTTCACTGATATTATCCCATGGCCCTGGCAAAGTCTCCTTAATGGAAAGTGAAATGCGTTCATTATCCCGGTCTACACTTAATACTTTCACTTTCACTTTTTGGCCTTCTTCCACAACATCTGAAGGCTTCTCTACATGCTCATAAGAAAGCTGGGAAATATGAACAAGACCATCGATCCCGCCAATATCAACAAATGCTCCAAAGTCAGTAATTCTTTGAACTGTTCCATCTAAAACCTGACCTGCCTGAAGGGATTCAAGCACTTGGTGTTTCTGTTTTCCTTTTTCTTCCTCTATTACAGCGCGGTGAGAAAGAATCAGGCGATTTTTATCTTTATCAAGCTCTACAATTTTAAATGTCATCGTTTTGCCTTTATAATCAGTAAAGTCCTCAACAAAGTGAGCTTCAACCAGGGAAGCAGGAACAAATCCGCGCACACCCAAGTCTACTACTAAGCCGCCTTTAACAACATCTTTTATTTCTGCTTCAAAAACTTCACCATCATTG
Source organism: Cytobacillus sp. Bac17 (assembly GCF_024519925.1). Lineage (NCBI taxonomy): Bacteria > Bacillati > Bacillota > Bacilli > Caryophanales > Bacillaceae > Cytobacillus > Cytobacillus sp. Bac17. Next base: position 31,943 of record NZ_JALJRC010000002.1, read on the forward strand.
AATTTCTTTTCAAGGGTTTCCCAGGATTTCCCGGCATCCACTTTTCGTTTAGAAAGAATAAGGGCTTCTTCCTCCACTTTTAAAACTTCAAGCTCGAGCTCATCTCCTTCTGAAACCGCATCGCTTGCTTTTTCAATATGAAGGCTTGAAAGCTCGCTGATTGGGATAATCCCATCCAATTTGCTGTCAGCAAGGTCAACAATGACTTGCTTTTCTTCCACTTTGGTAACTTGGCCTTTTACCTTGTCACCCACCTCAAAATTTTTAACTTCTACTTGATTCATTTCCTCTGACATATGTATTCCTCCTTAATCCAATGGCTGCTTTCAAATTTTTAATCTGTATTCAACTGCCTGCCATCCAGGCAAGAACCCTGTGTCAGCAGCAGAAATACTCGAATGGCTATTTATTTTGCAGGCTATTTTTCAACTGTTGTTGAATGTCTCTTTCTGCCCTCATAAGAAAAGCGTAAACGCCTTGCCCACCCCCGACAAGAACAAGACTTGTGACCTCGAAGGGTTAGGCTGCTTGCGCTAGACAATTCTTGAAGTTCAAAGTAAAGGACAGCCTTATTTTTCGAATATTTTCGCCTTTTTAAAAAATGCCTTTTTACTAACTTCTTACAAAAGAAGTTTTTTGTCAAGCAAGAAGGTCTATGAATAATCTTCTATTAATTTACGTATTTCTGACATAATCAATTCAGTGGTTTCCTCTGCCGAGGCCTTTCTTTCCCTTAGCTCTTTCATATCAATTGGTTTACCATATACAACTTTTAATCTTGAAAAAGCTTTATAGGGGCCAATAATGGCGCAGGGAACGACATTCGCTTCTGACCTGAGAGCAAAAAAACCTGCACCTGCCAGTCCTTTCCCCAGCTGCCCCGTTTTACTTCTAGTACCCTCTGGAAACAGCCCTAAAACCTTTCCTTCTTTTAATATTCCAAGCCCTTTTCTCAATGCCTCTCTGTCACTCATTCCTCTCTTGACAGGAAATGCGTTGAGATCGGGAAGAATTTTCCCCAGAACCGGTACATTAAAAAGCTCTTCCTTGGCCATAAAATAAACTGGCCTTGGAGCATTAATGCCGACCACCGGAGGATCGAGATTATCTATATGATTGGAGCATAAAAGGACGCCCCCTTCAGCAGGAAAGTTCTCCTTCCCAATTACTTCAAATCTGTATATGGGTTTTAGAACTCCATAGACTGCTGCTTTAGCAAAAGAATAGAGATTCACTTTGAACCAATCCTTTCAATAGCCAGATCCATTATCTTATCGACTACCTGACCAATTGACAAAGAAGTTGTATCAATCTCCTTTGCATCATCTGCTTTCTTTAAGGGAGCTACTTCGCGCTCAGAGTCCAGCTTGTCCCTTAAGGAAATTTCTTCCTTCAGTTTTTCAAGATCAGATGGATATCCCTTCTGGATATTTTCGTTATGTCGCCTTACAGCTCTTTCATCGACAGAGGCTAAAAGAAAAATCTTTACTTCTGCATGGGGCAGGACATGGGTTCCGATATCCCGGCCATCCATTACAACTCCTCCATTTAAAGCAAAGCTTTGCTGGCGCAATACCATTTCTTCTCTAACTAGCTTATGCATGGAGACTATAGAAACAGAATTTGTCACTTCAGAAGTCCTGATTTCATTTGTCACATCCAGCCCGTCCAGATAAATTAATTGCCCTTTTTCGCCTGGCTGCAGTTCAATAACTGTATTGTTTAGAATCTCCATAAGAGAAGCTTCATCTTCAAGACTTGCATTCTTCTGAATAGCTTTATAAGTCAAGGCGCGATACATGGCACCAGTATCAATATATATGTAAGATAATTTTTCTGCCACAATCTTTGCTACTGTACTTTTCCCTGCAGCAGCTGGGCCGTCAATTGCAATTGATATACGTTTGCTCATAGTTCCTCCTGTACCCCTGGCCGCTTCTTTCCCAGGTTCATTCAGCTTTATTTTAACATAATAAGTCTGCATCAGTGCATAATGAAGCTGTTTTTTAAGTCTTGCAAATATTAAAAAATAGCCCCTGAAAGGCTTATAAATGATCGATTTTCCCGACTGCCGGGACAAAAAATAAGCAGGCGCCTGCCTGCTAATAATTTTCCCTGAACGTTTCAAGCAGCTCAGTGAAATTCTGATCTGTAACACCCTCATACTGAGTCAGCTGCTTTAATTCCGGAAAAGCATCCATATGATGAAAGAAAAATTGAGTGAACAGCAAGAAAACAAATTGCACAATAATTAACTTTAGAATAATCCTCTCCACCGTTTTCATTAATGCCATCTCTCCAACTGGTAAAATAAGAATAAGCCAATAGACTTCACCATCTATTATGAGAGATGAATATAAAAAATATTCCTTTATTTATATTTCCAGGCCTTTTTTCTTCATTGCCAGTTGCCTATCGAAACAAAATCGCAGGAGCAATTGTCTATCCTGGGGGCTTACCTCCAAAAACTGAACAGAAATAAGCGATTTTCCATTTTGAGGTTCAGAAACTCTGATTACCTTACTTTTAAGCCGTAAATAATAATTGTCGCCGTTTTGCATAGTTAATACGAAATAAGTGAGTATTTGCATATTCGCTATTAAAGAGCTGCCTGTTTGTGCGATGATTGCAGCCCCGCCAGCACTAATATCATCCGTAACGGATACAAAAGGACTAAACTCATTACTTTCCGGGTGGATAGCAACATCAACGGGTGTTTCAACCCGGACAAACTGACGCCGCTGAATTTTTACCAAATGTTCGTCCCCCGGATATGATAAAACAATCATCGGGATTTTCAACTTAACTCTTCCCATAACCTCGCTTTCGAAAAGATATACCGTCCCATCTTCAGCCAAAAAGGTTGCCTTCAGCTGAGTCCCATCGAGCAGGAAAGCAGTTTTATTTGTTTCCTGTACTATCGGATAATCAATATATAGATTATTTCCTTCTCTTTCAACAAGCTTGCATTTATATTTCTCGGATTTTTCCGAGTATGTTAATTCGAGCAGCACTGTCTCTCCAATATTTATCACACTGACACACTTCCCTTATTAAAAGGATAAACTTGTCATTTAATTATGACCGGTATAAAAGATTCCCGCAATAGCATTTTTAAAAAACTTAGGCAAAAAGACCCAAGTGCTTCCTAAAGCAAAAAAAGAAAGCCTATACGGCTTTCTCTACAGTACATCTTCAAATACTGGCTCAGCATTTTTTAGCTTTTCTACTTTTTCTTCTTGTCCTGTTTCTGCGTTTATATAGATTCTGTAGGTATCTTCACCCAATGTGCCTAGAATTTCATAACAGGAAACTTCCTGTTTTAAATCATTAATGATGATTGCCCGTCTGTCTTCCATGACTTTAAGCTGTGGATTCACCTTGGCTCTCGCCTCTTCTGCAGTAATTGCAGGCTCAGGAATTTCTCTCTGGTGATGAGCTTTTAAATAATCCTCAGCAGAAAAGGCTGCCATACTGCCATTATCAAGCGCAACTTTCACACGAATGGAGTCCGGATAAATTCTTACGCCATCCTGATTGGATACGAAGGTAAATACGCCTAAATTGTCATACTGAGCACTCTCGAATAAATCAAGGTCCTTGAAGCCATTTTCTTTCAGAAATTTAATCGCATTATTGCTTGCTTCATTAAGGCTTACTTTTTGTTTCGCCACTTCCCGATCCAGTATGAACCAGATAGGATACCCGCCTTTCTTAGTGATATCCATGTTTGCTTCTTCTTTTGTTTTCTTATTTTGAATACTGACACTATAGAACCCGTAATCAGATCCTTTGCCGTTTTCAGTCACTCTTATATTTACATTTTTCCCCAACTTTGCATATTGCTGACCTATTCGTGCAGCTTCTTCTTCTGTTATTTCTTTACCTTTAAGATATTTGTAATTTTCATCCTTCCTCTGCATATTTACAAATGCCGGTCCAAAGTCTGTCTCTCCATAGCCTTCAACCGTTTTTTCCACTGTCTTAAATCCATCTATGATTGTATTATCTGCAGCTTCCCCATTGGAAGCGAGCGCCATTTCTACATCCATCCACCGTAAGTTCTTTTCAAGCACCATATGCTGAACTTTGCGCAAATCCTGCTGAACATCAGCCGACTGTTTATAGAGCTGCTTTAGCGCTTGATATTCTTTATCCGATAAAGGTTCCTTCTCCAAATCCCTTACTGCTGTCCGATAACTGAAATCTCCAATATTGGATAGAAACTCTTCTGTTTTATTGAAAGGAAGAAGTGAGAGAGGCAGCTGGCCAACATCTGAGTGGGCTTCTGAAGTCAATCTCCACACTTCTGCCAATTCAGGTGATAGTGAAGCTCTCGAATTCATTGCTAAGGTTGTTCCGATTTTGTCATGCAATAGGTCAATTTGGTAAGTTAAATCATGAAATGCCCTTTGATAATTATTTTCGGCATTAATTAGGATTGCATTTTTCTCCCGGTGTTCCTGATAACCCCAAAACGCTGTACCGGCAACACCCAGTGCAAGTACGCCTATGAGAATTCCTCTAAGCATGATCATTCACCCCTCTATTTACAGAATATATGTTTTCCAATCTGCTTGATTTGCGGCCGTGTCCAAATCCATCCGCTTGTTGCTGTATCCGGGTTAAAGTAATACAGTGCCTCGCCTGTTGGATCCCATCCATTAATGGCATCAAGGACGGCCTTTTTTGCAGTTTCATTCGGCGTTAACCATATCTGTCCATCGGCCACGGCGGTAAAAGCACGCGGCTCAAAAATAACGCCAGATACAGTGTTCGGAAATGATGCACTTTCTACACGGTTTAAGATAACTGCGGCAACTGCCACCTGGCCTGTATACGGCTCTCCTCTTGATTCTCCATAAACCGCATTGGCCATTAACTGGATATCATTATCTGAGAATCCGTTAGGCACATTTGCAGCAGTCGGCTGTTTAGGAGCTTCCTGCTGCTGTGCCGTTCCCCCGGAAGATCCACCTTGCTGAGGCTTAGTCTGCTTTTCAGTGTCCACCCCGCCGTAATGGGTAAATTTATTGCCCTTATTAATTTGTTCTTTCACATACTGTTCATTATACTTGGATGCTTTTACGAGCTTATTTTTTGTTTCCTGGCCAGCAAGCCCATCTATCGGAAGGCCGAATTCATATTGAAAATTCCTGAGTGCCCAATAGGTTCCCCACCCAAAAACTCCATCGATTTTCCCATTGTAGAATCCTAAATACTGCAGGCGGGACTGAAGCTCGATTACATCATTTCCCACTGCTCCGTGCTGGATAACCTGGTTCGAAAAGGCATTAGCTTTGTCCATATTCCCGCTAAAAGGAATTCCTAGAATACAAAGGGAGATTATGAGTAAAACCTTTCCTGCCAAAAAATTCTTTTTCATGGATTTTAACCTCCAAAAGTCAATCTTTTTTCATTGACCCTATTTTTTGTAGTCCTTGGCTTTTTATTCAATAACTTGAGTCTTTTTACTTTTGGTTTATTTTCGGCAAAATAAAAAACCCTCCATCAAGAATGGAGAGTTTTCTGTAAATCAAATTGATTATTCATGTGGTTTAGACTATGTGCCCTTGCTTTTTTGACTTTTCTTAAGCCCAGCCACCAAAGGAAGATCATAAATGGGAACATGATAAAAATCCAATGTTTTAAGGAGATCAGGATATAGTCGTAAATACCGTGAAGGAGAAAAGGTATAAAGAGCGAAAAGGCTATCCATTTTTTTGTCGAGGTTGCCGAGAATTTTCCTTTTCCTATATAATAGCCCATGATAACACCAAAGAGAGCATGACTGGAAACCGGAAGCAAGGCCCTTCCAAGAGCGTGTTCCACACCGAGTGCGACGAGATAGAAGATATTTTCTGCAGTGGCAAAGCCAAGTGATACAGAAGCACCATACACAATTCCATCATATGGTTCATCAAATGTTATATGCTGATAAATAGTATAAAATAATATAAACCATTTAAAGAATTCTTCCAGCAGACTTGATGACAGAAATGCATCCATCAAACTAGACTGCAGCACCCCTTCAGTCTCTAAAACATACTGGATGAACATGATAGGGAATACGAGCAAAGCACCAAACAAAAAAGTTTTAAAAACCATTGATATGGGTTCAGACTCATATTGATCTTTTAAATAAAAATAGCTTAATAATGCCAACCCCGGCGCGATGCCAGCGGATAATATTCCCAGCATGAGCTGCCCTCTTTTCAATCTGTTTTCTTAATCGTATCATGATATAGAAAGAATTAAAATGATTATTCAAATATTGGAAAACAAAATATTTCACATCATATTTTGAGTCAAAGCTAGAATTGGGGGATTAACATGGAGAAAAAAAAGATACTTGTTATACACACTGGAGGCACCATTTCAATGAGTGAGGATGCAGCAACTGGTGCTGTAAAGCCAACAGATAATAATCCATTAACTGAAAAAACAAAGGAACTGCTTTCCCTTGCAGAATTACTGGTTGAAGAGCCTTTTCATCTCCCTTCACCGCATATAACACCTAGAGAAATGCTTAAATTGAAGGAAATCATTGAAAAAAACCTGGCAAAAGAAAAAATTAGCGGCGTAGTCATTACCCATGGAACAGATACATTAGAAGAGACAGCCTATTTCTTGGATCTGACTGTTAAAACATCTCTTCCCATCGTTGTTACTGGTGCAATGAGATCAAGTAATGAAATCGGCTCTGACGGACTTTACAACCTAATTTCCTCCATTCGCGTGGCTTCATGTGAAGAAGCAAAAAACAAAGGGGTTCTGGTTGTTCTAAATGATGAAATTCATACTGCGGAAAATGTGACAAAGACACACACAAGCAATGTATCTACTTTCCAAAGCCCGCAGTATGGACCAATCGGAATAGTCACAAAGAGAGGTGTATTATTCCACAACACGCCCACAAATAGAGAATATTATCCTTTTAATGCTATTGTTAAAAAAGTCACACTTATTAAAGCATTTGCCGGAATGGATTCTTCTTTGCTTTATGCGATAGGTGATTTAGATTTTGACGGAGTTGTGATTGAAGCACTTGGACAAGGTAATTTGCCTCCAGCCACAATTGAAGGCATTAAGGCTCTTACAGAAAAGAACATTCCGATTGTATTGGTTTCCCGATGTTTCAATGGAATTGCACAAGATGTGTATGGCTATGACGGAGGCGGAAAGCATCTAAAGGACATGGGTGTTATTTTCTCAAATGGACTAAACGGGCAAAAAGCAAGAATTAAACTGCTTATCGGACTGGAAACCCAGCAAAATATCGAAGAGATTTTCCAAATATAAATTGGCAATAACAAAGGCTAATCACTTGTGATCAGCCTTTGTTATTGCCTTTTTCAATTATAGCTTTTGCTATTTGTCCGCCATGGAATCTGCCATTTTCAATAAAAATTTCGTTGGCATTATTCCCGGCAGCTATTACACCCGCAATAAATATTCCAGGGACATTCGTTTCCATCGTTTCAGGATTAAATTGAGGGCGGCCCGTTTCTTCATTTATTTGAATTCCCATACCCCTTAAAAATTCATGGTCAGGATGGTAGCCGGTCATGGCAAATACAAAGTCGTTCTCAATGTCAAAATGCTGGCCACCTGCCATGTAGGTCAGCTTATTTTCACTGATTTCTTTCACATGTGCATTAAATTCCATTTTGATGACGCCGTTTCTGACTAAGGACTCAAACTCAGGGAGAATCCATGGCTTTATGCTGGGTGAATATTCTGTTCCGCGATAGATCACCGTAACTCTGGCTCCTGCTTTAACCAGTTCGATCGCAGCATCGACGCTTGAGTTTTTCCCGCCAATTACCGTTACGTCTTTATCAAAATAAGGATGGGCTTCTTTGAAATAGTGAAACACCTTTGGCAGATCCTCCCCTGGAACTCCCATGTAATTTGGATGGTCGTAATAGCCTGTAGCAATTACTACGTAATTGGCGGTATAAATGCCCTTATCTGTTTGTACTTCAAATACATCAGATGGATTTTTAATTACTTTGAGAACTTTTTCAAAGGCATTTACCTTGATCCCTTTTCTTTTTACAACTTCCCGGTAATAAGTTAGTGCCTGGTTTCTCTTAGGCTTATAATTTTCTGTTATAAAGGGTACCCCGCCGATTTCGAGCTTTTCGCTCGTGCTGAAGAAGGTTTGGTGTGTTGGATAGTGGTAAATTGCGTTTACAATATTGCCTTTTTCGATAACAAGCGGGTTTCTCCCAGCTTCCTGAAGGGCTATGGCAGCTGCCAATCCGCATGGTCCTCCGCCAACAATAATAGCGTCTATATTCAAGATTCTCACTCCTTAATCAATACCCATGAAAAAAGTTTCATGTTGCTGTTTTTCTTACAAATAATTGTTTTAGCCTATAATATGCGCGTTCAAATCAGCATGGGGCACTTGCTTTCCGCGCGGAGAGATGAGAGCCTCCTCGCTTCCGCCTGCGGGGTCTCTCACTTCCCTAACCTCCTGCAGGATACTGAATAAGCGTCCTAGAAATAACCCCCCACGAAGGAAATGCGGATGAATTCCGTGGATAAAGTGCCCACAGCGAAGATCAACTCAACAGGTAAACTTAGTTTGAAGATAAAAAGCAACAACCTTTACTGAAAACAACTGAAAAATCTCCCATCAGTTTATGATAGGAGATTTTTTATGATTATTCAAATGTCTTACTTTCACCAATGGGATTTATAATTAAATCCATCCGCGGAATCTTGAAGCTTCCGCCATTTTTCTCACACCAACCATATAAGCAGCCAGGCGCATATCCACACGGCGGGTTTGGGACGTCTGATAAATATTATCAAATGACTTAACCATTACCTTCTCAAGCTTTTCTTCTACTTCTTCTTCGGTCCAGTAATATCCCTGGTTATTTTGCACCCATTCGAAGTATGAAACCGTTACTCCTCCAGCCGAGGCCAGCACGTCAGGCACAAGCAGAATTCCGCGCTCGGAAAGAATTCGTGTTGCTTCCAAAGTAGTTGGGCCGTTAGCCGCCTCCACTACAATGCTCGCTCTTATATTATGTGCATTTTCTTCTGTTATCTGATTTTCGATGGCCGCAGGAACCAGAATATCGCAATCAAGTTCAAGCAGCTCTTTATTTGTAATTGTATCATTAAACAACTTTGTCACAGTGCCAAAGCTATCACGGCGATCCAAGAGGTAATCGATATCAAGACCGTCTGGATCATATAAACCGCCATAAGCATCTGAAATGCCAACAACCTTTGCACCAGCATCATGCATAAACTTTGAGAGGAAACTTCCAGCATTACCGAATCCCTGAACAACTACTCTTGCACCTTCCAGATTAATGCCTTTTTTCTTTGCAGCTTCGCGTATGCAAATTGTAACCCCTTTAGCTGTTGCTGATTCCCGTCCATGTGAACCGCCTAGTACAAGTGGTTTACCTGTAATGAAGCCTGGAGAGTTAAATTCATCAATCCGGCTGTATTCATCCATCATCCATGCCATGATCTGCGAATTGGTAAATACATCAGGTGCAGGAATATCCTTAGTCGGTCCCACAATTTGACTGATTGCCCGTACATAACCGCGGCTTAGCCGCTCTAACTCACCGAAGGACATATCGCGAGGGTCGCAAACGATTCCGCCTTTACCTCCGCCATATGGAAGATCCACAATTCCGCATTTTAAGCTCATCCAGATTGACAGTGCCTTTACTTCCTTTTCAGTTACATTCGGGTGAAAACGAATACCGCCTTTAGTAGGACCAACAGCATCATTATGCTGGGCCCGGTAGCCAGTAAAGACTTTTACTGTTCCGTCATCCATCCGTACAGGGATTTTCACTGTCATCATGCGAATTGGCTCTTTTAGAAGCTCATAGACCTCATCAGAATATCCCAGCTTCCCTAAAGCCTTATGTATGACAGTTTGAGTCGACCTTAAGACGTCCAATTTTTCAGCTTTATTTGAATCAGTACCTTTCTCGGCTACCATTTGTAAACCTCCTAGAAAAATCACTTTCATTAGTTGTCCGCTTCCATGGATTAGTATACACCTTTGCCTAATTTATGCAAGAAGAATAATGTACTTTTCCTCATTTTTTAATATTTTCATGAAACCGCTCTCAGCCCTGGTATTAAAGGGAATTTTCTGTTTACTCCTAGTACCCGTTTTCCCGTTTTAACCTAAAGGAAACATCCATTTCCCTCTTTACTGTTTAGTTAAAAACTTTTCCATTTTTATGCTATTATTGCATTTGATTGACTATACTTGTTTTACCCAATTTTTATATAGTTCATGACCATTTAATCCAAAATCACTGTATTTCGCTGTAATCATCCTCCCTGATAATCTGTGCGGGGAAGATTGCCTATGTTCAAAAAAAAGAAAGAGGATTTCCCTCTTTTCAGCCTTATGAAAAGTATTTTACCAGCTCTTTTACTGCTTGGGACTCGATAAGTACTTTCCCATATTCCTGAATAACATGTATGCTGGTAAAGGCTGAATCACCGTACTCAGCTAGTATGGCAATTACTCTATGAACGTTTTCTGCCGCTATATCAGTAACATGATAATAATACTTCTCTTTATAAGAATAAAGGCTTCCTTCCTCAATCTGTACACGATTCAGCTCTGCAGCCATTTGAATTACATCTTCAAAATCCTGGAACTCGAATAATATATCTTCACTGCCCTCAACAGTTACTTGCATTTCAATAAAACCATCCTCAAGGAGCTCTTCATCATCCATCTGCTCCTCCATTGTAACGATCATAACCATTCCCTGAGACTGCATGGAGAATATCTCCACAGCAACTGAACCTTGAATATCTACACCAAATTCTTCACTTGCCTCTTCCAGCATCTCATGAAAAAGCTGATGCCATTTAAGTGAATCCTTCCAGACATCTTCCTTAGTCAGTCCTCTATCATTTAAATCATCTAATGTGAGAAAGATTTTGATTTTATTATAATTCAAACGTTCTAAGCGCATAATAAGCCCCCTGACCTGAACCAACTCTTTGATTTAGTGTATGAAACATTGCGCAGTTTGTGAGTCGTCTTATTTTGTATGGCTAAAAAGAAAAGACCCGGCAATTTACCGCCAGATCTTATCTTATTGGAGCCGTTTTCTAATCCATTCTTCCCATTCATTTGTGGAACTGCCGGGAATTAACTGTTCATACTTCGTTTTTTCTTCATTACTGAGGGTATCAATCCCGAATCCCCCAATGCCTACATGCAAATTCCCATAAGTCTCTGCAAGGCTCTCTGACAGTTTTAGGGTTTCTGGTACGTTGGACTTCATCGTACAGGATAAGAATATAAACTTTGGTTTAACTATCTCAATCACAGTTTCGATATCTTCTTCAGCGATGCTTGTCCCAAGGTAAACGACTTCAAATCCTCTTCTGCGCAAAAATAAAGTAAAAATTAATAGCCCTAATTCGTGAGCTTCACCTGGTCCGCAGACTGCTATCACCTTTGGCAGAACTCCGTTATGCGGAAAAGAATGCAGAATCATCCCAATTCTGGATCTTAATATAGATGAGGCAAAATGCTCATGTGCACTTGTTATTTTCCCCTCTTCCCATTGATGCCCGATTTTTACAAGAAGTGAACCTAATATATCAATAAGAACTTTATCTATTGTATAAAAACTGAAAGCCTGATTAATTAAATCATGTGCTTTTGTTTCATTAAACTGAAGGAGAGCTTCAAGCAGCTCATTGGCGAGGGCACCAGACCGATCACCTTCCTTATCCATCTGAAGCGGCTCGGCATTCAGTTCCTTATTTTCCAGAAGGGAAACAGCCTGACTTATGGAAAAACCCTGATCCACTTTCCTGATCAGCCATTTTAACACTTTGATATGTTCCTCTGTATAAAGCCTATGGCCAGATTCATTTCTCTTTGGAGCAACAATTTGATACCGTCTCTCCCATGCTCTTAACGTTCCTGGCTGAATGCCGAGCATCTTAGATACAGCCTTAATATTATACTTTCCTTCTTCAGTTGCCATACCCAGCCCTCCATTCATTACTAATTATAAAAACCGCCGGTGGAACTGTAAAATCTGGGTGTGTTTTATTTTCAGCCCTTATTAATTGTAATGAAATGAGTTTCCGGCTTTGCCCCCAGCCTCAATGGCACACCGGTCGTACCATAGCCGTTGCTGATCAGAATAGTTGTTTGCGGCAGCACTTTTATCCGGCCCTTCTCATAAGGACCAAACCCGAAAATGCGAATTTGCCCGCCATGTGTGTGTCCACTTAACACCAGGTGAATATTTTGTTCTTTTGTTATACTGTTAATGATTCTTGGATCATGGCTGACCAGCACCTGAAACCCCCCTGAGCCTGCATCCTTAAGTGCAAGGTCGAGCCGATCCCTATCCTTGCTTAGATCATCTGTTCCCATCAAAATAAAACGTTCTCCTTCATTTGATTCAAAGGAAAGGGCAGTATTATCTAGAATTTTTACTCCGCATTCGAGAAGCAGAGCATCTAGCTCGTGGTAATCCGCTTCATAGTCATTATTCCCCCAAACGAAATAGACGGGCCCGCATTCCTTTAATCCCAAAAGGTTCTTCTTTACTCTTTCAAAAGGGACTCCTTTTTCCAAGAGATCGCCGCCGATGATGACCAGATCAGGCTTCTTTTCTTTAACCTCCCCGATTATCGATTCTGACACCGTCCTCTTATGAATATCCGAAATAAAAAAAAGCTTTACTTCACCGAAGCTTTCCGGAAACTCAGGAAAAGAAAGCTCTTTATATATAATTCTATCTGCAAATGCCTCACTAAACATATACATTAGTAAACACGCACCGCCAATTATGGCCAAAGCTATTAGGTATATCATAAATCCTCCTGCCATCAATCGCCTTCGATCAGTCTTCGGCAAGATTGATTTTCTTGAAATCTAAAGAAATAATACCATAAATTACTGAAAAACAGAAAAGGGCAAATGCTTCCCATGGCGAAAGGACTGACAAAACAAAAAAGCCTCCAATTAGCAATAAACTCAGCACAGGCCCAAATAAAGCATCCATATGTTTTAATGACCTCATATTTTTTAAAAGCCTGGCAGTCCACTCGATAATACTTCTGATGATCTCTGCGTTGGCTATAAAAGCGATAAGGAAAAAAATCATTCCCATGACGAAGCCCGCCGGCTCCAGTACAAAAATGACAATCATATCCGAGATGCCCATTGGAATAGACACCGGAAAAAATTTAATAAATAATATGCCGCTAATAAAGCCTGTAAATAGCTTCAGCAAAATAAAAAACAAAATAAATCCCTCCCATACAAAGTGTATGAGAAGGATTTATTTTGTTGACTATATTTACTCTAGTCCTCAGTTATGTCCAAAACACGGAAACCGGATTTTTCAAGCCGGCTGATGAACTTATCCATATTATTATTTTTTTCAACCTTCATCACGATGCGGCGGACCAGCTTGTCTGTTTCATCAAAGGTAACAAGGGAAATGATGTGTTCATGGAAATAATGGGCGATTTCGGCTAAACGTGCAATTCGCCCTTCCGCTTCTACCGAAGTAAACGCAATCCTGACACCGGATTTATTGGTTCCGAAGGCCGATTGGAATTGAGCGAGAACATCAAAGCGTGTAACAATGCCCAGAAATTTTCGATTATCGCCCAAAACTGCAAGTAAAGGGAAATCCTTTAAATCCAGAAGCGTTTTTTCAAAAATCTCATTTCCTTTTAAATATTGCTCCTGATGTGTGGCAATATCCTTGACCAGTGTTCCTTCCAGGAAACCCTCCTTTGAATTACCTGACAAAAAGAAGTTCTCATATATTCCATATCTCGTAATTATGCCGGCATATTGTTCGCCATCCAATACAGGAAGCCCGTCAATCTGATGGTCCTCCAGCAGAGCCAGAGCTTCTTTCAATGGTGCATCCTGTCCGATTGTATAACAGGTATGTTTGGGGATCATGATACTTTTCACAAACATTGCCATCACCTCAGAGTAATATTAATTAGACCTAACATTTAATTTCGCCATCACCTCAACTTTCCCTTCTTTTTATTAGAGTAAACAATCATAAAAACACTGCACTTTTCATAAGTTTCAATGACGCATAAAAAGGAGGGATTATGATGAATACACTCCGTAAAACCTGGCACCCTTATGTAAGCCCATTTGACCCTTGCACTCCTATAAAGGTCAAAACTTATTCCACTCCTCCAAATCTATATATGGGATTTCAGCCGCCAGGGCTTGAACAATTTACGCCAATGGAGGCTTTAAGAGCAGGAACGCTTTGGAAGGCTTTCTATGATCCATGGTACAGTCCCTATGAAAAAGCCAGGGAGGGACAATAGCCATGAAACAATTGCCGGCAGATTACTATCAGCTTCTTGAACAGCTCCAGGCTGTGGATTTTGTCCTTGTTGAACTGACTCTATACCTTGACACTCATAACAATGATTCTGAAGCCATTAAGCAATTCAATCACTATGCAAAGGAACGAAAAAAACTGAGAAATGCCATTGAGAGCAAGTATGGTCCATTAATGCAATTTGGACACAGCTATTCCGGCCAGCCTTGGAATTGGGATGATGCACCGTGGCCTTGGCAAGTATAAATTTTTTCCCGGCGCCTTCTTATATGAAGGCGCTAAATAGGAATATATCTGGATATTTGAAAGGAGCTGAGAAAGAATGTGGGTTTATGAAAAGAAGCTGCAATATCCGGTAAGGGTAAGCACATGCAACCCCAAACTGGCAAAGTTTCTAATTGAACAATATGGGGGGGCTGACGGAGAACTTGCTGCTGCCCTAAGATATTTGAACCAGCGTTATTCTATACCTGATAAGGTCATCGGGCTACTTACAGATATTGGAACAGAGGAGTTTGCCCACCTGGAAATGATCGCAACAATGGTATACAAATTAACGAAGGACGCTACGCCTGATCAAATGAAAGCCGCTGGTCTCGGTGATCATTATGCTGACCATGATAACGCACTGTTTTACCATAATGCTGCAGGTGTTCCTTGGACAGCTACTTATATCCAGGCAAAGGGAGACCCAATTGCAGATTTATACGAAGATATCGCAGCAGAAGAGAAAGCCAGAGCAACCTATCAGTGGATCATTAATATGAGTGATGACACGGATTTAAATGACGGACTCCGGTTTTTAAGAGAACGAGAGATTGTTCATTCACAGCGCTTTAGAGAAGCCGTGGAAATTCTTAAGGAAGAACGGGATAAGAAGAAATTCTTTTAAAAGATACTTAACAAAAAAGAAGCAGGCAAGCTGCTTCTTTTTCCATTAACTGCACTGTCATTTATTCTCATGATAAAGATTTATATCATAATTTTTTTTCATCATTTCGAAAACAGTATGGCGGTTTTTTCATTTATCTTCTTTTTTCCAAAGGTCTTTGCTCTTATCTATTATTTCACACCTTAGAGCATGATATTCTTTTTCTGCTTTTTCTCTTTTTTCCCTCAGAAGGTTCATAAGCCCATATAGGCCAACAGAAAAAACGAGCAAATAGAAATTAGCTGACTGATTGACAAAAGCCGAAAACATGGAAGCAAACGAGTAAGAGTAAGGCTGCATAACACTTTTATAAATATATAAAAAGAATAAAAAAGAAATAAAAACAGTTGCCCACATGGCAAGTAAATGCCAGGACTTGAATCGATCAAATTTTTGCTTTCTCTCTACCACTTTCTCAAGCATTTTTCTGGTAGCCTGATCTGTACGTTCGTCAAGCATTCTAATTGGCGATTCCAATACTCTCCCTCCCTTTCTCAATAATGTATGAGCCTGTCCATTATTATATGACTAAGAAAGAGAGGCCGCTGCCTTACCTGTTTCCGCTCCTTCTATTGCTCAAGCGGAATCTTTAATACCTGGCCCGTTTGTATTTCATTCGACGGCAAATTGTTGGCTTGCTTTATTTTTTCAATTCCCGACTGGGATTTATAATAGGTCATGGCAATTCTAAAAATTGTTTCCTTTGGTTTGACCGTATGGTAAACAACTTTGCCTTCCGTTTTTAATTCTTCCTGTTCCTGTTTCCCGGCAGTTTTGGAAGAGTCTGTACTTTCAGGTGCTGTTTGCTGGGCTTGCTTTTTGGAATTGGATTCAGATCCTTTATCTTCTTTATCAGTCGTTTGAGAGGCCTCTTTTTCCTGCTGGACTTTGGCATCTTCTTTTACTTGAACGCCCTCAGCTTTTTCAGGTTTCTCAGGTTCCTGGGATTCCGGCTCTTCTCTTACTTCTATGGTTGTCCCTTCCCCTTCATCATTTGTGGCAAAAACGACCGTTTCAGAACCGGTTTCTTCATTTTCTGCATTTAACCCGGCATTAATGCTTTTATCACTACTTACATATTGATATATACTGAAAATGGTGATGGGCAAAAGGATAAAAAATAAAGCAAGCAGGCGAATAACTGGGTATTTAACCTTCCATTTACTCTTTTTCCTTTTTTCCTGGTGAACACGGCTCCGTGGCGGCAAAGCGGATTTTTGCCCGCTATATTCCGCTTCCTGTTTTCGGTCAATCTTCTTACGGAGTCTTTCAGCTTGATCTCTATAAGGGTCTTCTTTATTCATGTTTCATCCCTTCCTGTAATAAAAATCATAAGAAGTATATTTTGTGTGCTGCTGTTAATGATCGTTAATTGAATTGTCCTCTTCAGCTTTCCTTATAGTTTTTTTCAGGTAACGTTTTCGAATAAGAATACCAAGAAGAAAGTCAATCAGAAAATGCATAACAATCGTAACAAGCAAATTATTGGTTATATGATAAATATAACCTATTAAAAAGCTTAATGTAATAATATTTACAAACAAAAACCAATTAAAAAGATATCGATAATGAACAAGCGCAAAAATAAGACTGGAAATAGCAAGGCCGAAATGGGTCTGAATGACTCCCCTGAATAGAAGTTCTTCACTAAACGCCACCACAGCCGCAATAAAAGCAATATGGATAAAACTGCGATTCTGAAAGATTTTCTCATTTAATCCTCCATCATCATACAGCACTTCAGGGAGAACCTTCATCAACACGATATCAATCAGGACAACTGCAGCTCCTGCCGCCGCTCCAATTACAAAAATGTTTATATCATTGAATTCAAAAAGAGCTTGGAACTCCCCAAAACTATTAAACAATATAATACTTAGTATCAAAGAAATGGATAAAATAAGCACCTGAGTAAGATAAAGATGGAATAATAGTTCCTTGTCAGTCAATTCCTTAATAATGTCCGCGTATCTTTTCCTCATTTTGGTTCACTCACTTGGAATCAGGAGGTATTCCAGATGATTTTTCCAATCATACAGCGGGCTTTCCTGATTATCTGAATTTGTATTCCTTAAGAAATTTTCCAATTGCAAACCGCAAATATCGCAGCAGGATGGGACTGAGGCATTTTTTTCCTCATCAAAGCAGGAAAGTATACTCTCTCTCCGGCATGTCTTCTTGTAGATCCACTTATATACTTCCTCAATGCTATCCCTTTTCAGTTTGATTCTGCCTTCATAATACTCCTTCATCTCCTGCAGAATCCTTCTGTAATCGAGTCCAGATTTGCTTTTCTTTTCAAAAAAATCATTAAAAATTCGCCACTGAACATCGGTCAAACCGGAACGCTGCTTAATTTGCTCTTCAAAAGGACCAATATTCTGGATCGCATTTGGGTTTTCTTCTATCCATTCCTTAATCCAATCAATTTGTGCTTTGTCAGGCAATTCACTTTCTGCAAGCTGTATGGGAAGCTGCTCATCACCCGGTGCATAGAGCATAATGGCTATACTTTGATTTCCATCTCTCCCTGCCCGGCCAATTTCCTGCAAATAGGATTCAATCTGAAGAGGCATATGAAAGTGTATTACATACCTGATATTATCTTTATTAATCCCCATGCCAAAGGCGCTTGTAGCACAAATAAGATCGAGCTGCCCATGAATAAACTGCTGCTGCACAAGGATACGGCTTTCCTGGTCCATTCCCCCATGGTAAGCCATCACTCTTTTGGCTCCTTTGTCCCTAAGCAGCTCAGCTGACTGTTCCGCCATTTTTTTGCTGGAAAAATAAATAATTCCAGGGCCCTGAAGGATTTCAGCAAGCTCCACAAGTCTCTCTGTTTTTTCACGGAAATTCTCTAACCTTTCTACAGATAATGCAATATTAGGACGGTCAACGGAGTATATAAATTCGCTGCAGTCCAGTATGCCAAGTGACTTTTTTATATCTGCTTTAACTTCAGCGGTAGCTGTAGCTGTTAATGCCAGAGTAACCGGGTTCCCTATAATTTTCCTGACTTCCCCCAGCTTTAAATAATCGGGTCTGAAATCATACCCCCATTGGGAAATACAATGAGCTTCATCCACAACAAATAAAGCAATGCGCAATTTCTTCAACTGTGATAGTACTGACTCATAATAAAGCATTTCGGGTGAAATAAAGATAAACTTATATTGATTCAGATGAATCAATGCCTGTTTTTTTTCTCCGCGGGTTAAAAAGGAATTGAATGCAATCACCTTTTTTTCCCCATTCATCATAAGGTGTTCAGCCTGATCCTGCATAAGGGACAGCAAAGGAGATATAATAATCACCTGACCTTCAATCATATATCCCGGCAGCTGATAACATAGGGATTTACCTGTACCTGTAGGCAGCATGGCAACAGTATTTCTCCCTGAAAGCACAGATTCAATGATCTCCTTTTGTCCAGGTCTAAAGGCAGAAAATCCAAATTTGCTCTGTAATAGCGCTTCTAATCTCATTGTCCCTCTCCAAGCTTTGCCATGACTAATCTGATTTCAAAATAATCGGATTCCGGCACCATTTGACGTATTTGCTTTAATTGCAATGAATCAGCACTGTTCGCTGCTTGAAGAATCAATTTCTGCTTCTTTTCTGAAACATAACTTGTGATATTAAAACCGCTGTCATTTAACGCTACCTCCACAACATGATCCTCAATTGTGCTTTTTTTCAAGTTTCTTGTTTTTGCGATCACATCCAAATCCAGTCCCTGTTTTAGCAGTGTATATGTTTTTTGAGCAGACAACGTTAGCTGAACTTCATTTCCTGTCCCGCTCACTAATTTATCGATAAGCGGATATTCGTCAGGATTTTCTCTTACGCTTGCAAGGATATGATGAATGGCTCCAAGGAACTGATGGTGATAATAATCATGACTGATTCCCAGCTGTTCTGAAGTCTGAACAGCAGTGAGGCCAATACGGTTATAGCCTGTCAGCCTCAATGTCAGTACAGCAGGATTAATATCACTTAGTCTTTCAAGGCACTGGCAAAGTTCCCTGTTTAGCACACTTCCTACTTCATTGCGGGCGAATCCAGATGTTCTCAAAAAGTATTTCAGCCATTCGTGAACATCTCTTTTTCTTTGAATAGGAAGGTATTTTACATTGTTATTATTTAAATGTGATATAACCTGGATTAAAAGAGTAATCCTCTCCCAAAACAGGTCACCTGCACTATGATACAGCCATCCGTTTAATGAAGACGGTATTGGACATTCTAAAAGAGACCTTTCCAGCTCTTCCTTACCATCTGAAGTCAAAATGTAATGCTTTTCATCAGTTGGAGTCATCCAGCTTTTGCTTACAATTTCTTGTGCAAGTTGATCCAGAACATCCCGGCTTAAACTTCCAAATGTTCTAAAAAGCGGGGTTAGCTGAAATAAATGAGCATCCTGAATGGTTTGGGAAGATTTTTTTCCATTGAGCAAATGTAAAATAGAATATATAGTTCTTTGTCCCTGTAATTCTTTAATACAGTACATTATTATAGTTTTTAAATAAGATCTTTCCATTTTTTTCACCTTACGGCCAAAGATTTTTTTCTTGTTTTAAGAAGCTTGTTGCCCTTCTTCCATTTTATCATGAAAGAAATCGGCAGGCCGTTTTAATTATTTATTCACAGGGTAAATTATGCCTAAACCCTTGTGTGATAAGCATTCTCAATACATTTTCTATTGAAAAGTTGAACATTCAGTTTTACAATAGATGTGAGGAATGTGTTACCATCATCTTGATGGACGATTAATTGTTTAAATCTTGGGAGGTTTTTTTCATGGCAAAGTATACAATTGTTGACAAAGAAACATGCATTGCATGTGGAGCTTGCGGCGCAGCTGCACCGGACATTTATGATTATGATGATGAAGGCATCGCTTTCGTTACCCTTGATGATAACCAGGGTATCGTTGAAATTCCTGATGTATTAGTTGATGATATGATGGATGCATTTGAAGGCTGCCCAACCGATTCAATTAAAGTAGCTGATGATGCTTTTGATGGCGATCCGC
This sequence comes from Cytobacillus sp. Bac17, assembly GCF_024519925.1. NCBI lineage: Bacteria > Bacillati > Bacillota > Bacilli > Caryophanales > Bacillaceae > Cytobacillus > Cytobacillus sp. Bac17. The sequence continues at coordinate 52,284 of NZ_JALJRC010000002.1, forward strand.
TTAAATACGAATAATCCTTCAACCATACTTTACCCTTTGTTAAGCTGCTGCTCCCTTTCATCATGAAAGGGAGTTTTTTATGTTAACATTTAACAAGATTAAATGGAGTGAATAGAAAAAGCAGCGGCACATTTGCCGCTGCTTTAAACTTATATATTATTAAGCTGCGCTTTTTATAACAGCCTGCTTCTCCACCCAAGTTCTCATGCGTGTAAAAATAAGCATGAAAACAAATGAAATGATTAAACCTTTTATAATATTGAATGGCAAAATCCCTGTCACAATCATAGTTCTCATTTCAGGTGCTGACATTGCAGGGAAGTTAAGGAAGAAAGTATATGCCGGCAGTATTACAAGGTAATTAAGCACACTCATTATGACAGCCATAACCATTGTGCCGATAACAAGTCCAAACGTCATGCCCTTTTTTGTTTTCAGCTTGCTGTACATATAGTAAGTCGGCAGGACGAACAAAATGCCTGCGGCAAAGTTTGCAATATGCCCAACAGGTACTCCTGTTGCACTCCCTGTCATGAAGTAGTCAAGAATATTCTTAATAAGTTCCACCAAAATCCCTGCTGCCGGCCCAAAAATTAACGCAGCGATTAATGCAGGAATATCACTGAAGTCAATCATCAGAAATTGCGGAAACGGCGGGATTGGAAAATTGAGAAGCATTAATACGTAAGAAATGCTGCTCAGCATTCCGATGGCAACCATGGTTTTGATATTAAGTTTTTTCATGTTCCTCTCTCCTTTTAAGGACTATCTCTCCTAAAGAAGAAAGGTTCAGCTAAGCAAATGTCTTCGCAATAAATAACCCTCAAGCTAATATAACTTGAGGGAGAGTTGCAAAGGCACGCTTAATAACGTTCAAAACCTGCATTTTTTGAACGTCTGCAGAACCTCCATCTTCTCCCATCCAGACTGTACTGTCGGCTTTGGAATCGCACCAAATCCTGCCCAAATTAACCGCAAAGGTTTCTCTTCAAAAACTCTGCTTTCAGGCTCGCGGGCTTAGAGTCAAGAATGACCCATCACCGCCGGTCGGGAATTTCACCCTGCCCCGAAGATAGACCGTATTTATTTATACAAATTAATTATACTGAAAAAAAGTTATTCTGTGAAGGGATATGTTTACCTGACAGATATAGAGAATCTCTCTAACCTAGAGCCTTACAGATTTTTATCGATATAACAAAAAAAGACGGCAATATGCCATCCTTTATATTATCCAAGCGGAATTTCCTTTCTTTCTCCTTTTGAGAATGTCATGATGGACTGATACCCCACTTCTCTTGCAAGATCAATTGCTTTTTCAAAATCTGCACCTACATGTTCAGGAAAGTGTGCATCAGACGAAAGAACAATCGGGATATTTTTATCATAGCATTTCTGAAGAAGCCGTTTGTCCGGGTATAGTTCCCCCACTGGTTTTCGCAGACCAGCCGTGCTGATTTCAACACATGTCTTGGATTCTGCCAGCGCATTGGCTGCACGATCATATTGCTCCAGCAGGAATTCTTCGTCCTGGGGAACATATTTAAAAATTTTCACGAGGTCTAAATGGCCAACAATATCAAATAAATTTGACTGAGCCAGAGTGACCACCTGATCAAAGTACTTACGATATACATCATATAAATCCCTTTTATCCCATTCTTTCCTAAATTCAGCCAGGTCTATGCCGAAATCTCCAACCCAATGAATGGATCCAATAACATAGTCAAAAGAATAACTATTGATAAACTTCGCCATTTCACGGTGTTTGCCTGGCGTGTAGTCCATTTCAATTGACATCTTCACATCTATGTCATTGCTCCACGCTTCATGAAAAACATTCACATAGTCTTTCATATCATAAAAGCGCCTTTCGTTTACCCATGAATTCTGCAGGATGTCTGCTGTCTGATAGAAATGATATGCATGCTCTGAGATTCCAAAAGATTCAATGCCTTTCCGGGCTGCAGCATCTGTGAATTTTATTAAATAATCGAGGCTCAACGTGCCATTTTCGAGATGATTATGATAGTCTGTAAGCATTTCTCAAACTCCCCCAGTTTTTTTACCCATTATACTTTAAGGGAGTAAAGCGGTGCAATCATTTCTATTCTATTTTTTGCGAATGATTAGAATTTGTCCAATTTTTATTGTATCTGAATCAGCATTATTTAATTTTTTGATTGTTTCTGCCGTTGTATCATGCATTTTTGCTATAGAAGATAGAGTATCTCCCTGTTTAACAGTGTATTCTAAAGATTTCACGGGTTTTATCAATAGTTTTTGACCTGAAAAAATGTGATCAGGATTAATATTATTTAAATCCGCAATTTCCCCGGCCCGCAAATTATAGTGTGCAGCAATGGACCATAATGTTTCCCCTGTTTTAACTATATGGTAAGTTTCCTCGAAACCATTTTTTATTTTCCCTGACTCAAAATTAGATGGCCGTGCTGAAACTTCACGCGCATTTTCATCTTTCATCACTGCATTTACAGCTTGTCCAACTTCTCCCATCCCAAATGCAACAGAAGGGTCAACTGCATTTATTTTATCAGCTGTCCATGCCTGCGTATGTATTTCAAAATGGAGATGCACCCCTGAGGAGTCACCCGTGCTTCCCATCAGTCCGATTTTCTGTCCCAGCCCAACACTTTCTCCTTCAGCAGAAAAGCGTTTATCCAGATGGGCGTATACTGTTTCAGATTGATTGTTATGTTTAATGAATATCACATTTCCATATGTTTGGGAATAATAAGACCTGGACACAATTCCTGCGTCAACAGCATAAACTGGAGACCCGGAATCTCCAGCTATATCAATGCCTTTATGCTGTCCTTCTCTTGTCCCAAACGTGTCTGTAATTACACCATCTGCAGGCCATACCCAATGCTCTGTCAGTTCCGGAATTTTTGGCTCGGCAGCTTTAGAATGCTTCCCTCCCAGAAATAACAGACTCACACAAAGAGCCATTATTCCTGCGATAAAGAAACGTCTTATGTAATCCTTCATTCTTTTCCTCCTATGTTGTCAGCTGAAATATCCGTACGAGTGCCTTTCAGTGACCGCACTCTCTTTCACCCTATGACAGCTTGTACTCTTTTAGAACAATTAATAATAAAGCTCTTAAAAGCACAGTTATTAGTATACTTCCAGCAGCATAGTTTTTATGCAGACCTGAGGGATTTTTATCTCTGAAAAAAGAAAAGGCAGCCGCATGGGCCGCCTCTCTAATTTGGCAAATCTCGTTTATTCGCTGCTATTGGTACCTTTAATTCTTCAGTAAGGTCAAAATTGCCTATTTTATCAACATCTGCATTTTCCAATTTAACCGTGTCAAAATCAAAGTCTTTTGCCGTCAGAAGTATTGCTTCAATCGCATGAAGTGTTGATTCATCATCAATTATTTCTGATTCATTATTAAAACGGATTAAGAGTTTGCCATCCTGTATTTCTTCTGTTTCAAAATCAAAGTCTTCTGGTATGGATGCCTGTAAATTATTTTCAGTCCGGTTTTGCTTCATGGCTGTTAGAGCATCTTTTATAGAGTTGAGCTGTTCTCTTAGCGGGACCAGGAATGGTGTTGAATCTGCGCCATTTGGATATAAGAAATAATAAATTAAGTTACCATTGCTATTTTCCGGGATAAATTCCTCTGTATATCCGTAATGGCTAAATTCAATGCCGATTTCCCCTTCAGTCATGAGGTTAATCTTTTCTATATCAAGATTATTCATTATATTGGACAAGACCTTCTCTAAAAGTAATTCTGTCGTGGAAGACACACTATATGGATGATCCGCTGGCACATCAACAGTTAACATTTTATTTCCCTGATCATAGGCAAAATTTGCTTTCAGAGGATAGTAATCATCTAAACCCCATTCATCCTCGGTCAGCCTGCCCATCGTGTCTTCAAATAATTCAAATTTCGTTCTGGCAGGATTTTCATCAACTAAAACACTGACGGGTACAATATTTTGTGCCGCCTTATCTGGAATCGCATAAGTCAGTACCTCTTTCCCTGCCAAATCTTCTTCATAAACGGCAGTAGGGCTAGATTCTGATGCAACCGTCTTCTGGCTTATCTCCTCATCATTTACTTCCGCTTCCGGCTCAGTGGACAGCTCTGCCTGGTCCTGTTCTTCTGAGCCTTTCTCTTGAGCAATTAATTCAGAGTCTTCCTCTTTTGCTTCCAGAAAAGTGTTATTTTCACTTGTTATTTGTTCAGATGAGGTTGTTGATTGGTCCGCTTTCGATTCGACCTGCTTATCGGCAGACTCCTGCCAGCTCATAAGGTTTGGGACGAGGATAGAAAGCAGGAGCAATGCAGCAGCCGCTGCGATAGATGGCAGGATCCATGTTTTGTTTTTTTGCTTTCCCATCTTAATTTCGATGGCTTGATAAATGTCTCTCGGATTACGATCATCTTTAATTTTAGGCAACTGTCTCAGCAATTCCTGAAGCTGCTCATCGCTCCACTTCGATTCCTTCATTATCCATTCCCTCCTTTACCTTAAAATCTTCCATATGTTTCTTAAGCACCTTTAAGGCACGATGCTGGGTTGTTTTAACCTTGCTTTCGGACCAGCCAAGTGAATCAGCTGTTTCATTAATGCTGAGTTCATGTATATATCTCATAATTATGACAAGCCTCTGGTCAATGGTGCATAAATCCAGACAGCGGTAGATCAGCTGAATTTCTTCTCTTTGCACGGCAATTTCTTCCGGCAAGGGAAGTTCATCCTTTACCTCCTGAGTTGACCAGTCAAATTTCTCCATAATCCTTTGCTTCCAGCCCTTTTGCTTGCGAAAGGAATCTATGGCAACATTCCGCGCAATGGAAAAGAGCCATGTTTTTTCGCTGCTTTTCCCTTCAAACTTTTCATATGATTTTAATACTCTTATATAGACTTCCTGGACTAAATCCTCAGCCAGTTCCTTGTTTTTGACCATATAAAAAAGAAATTGAAAAACGTCATGATGGTATTTTTTATAAAGATCATCAAAAACGGAGTCCATGGATTCCCCTCCCCGTTCAATAAAATAGTCGTTCTCTCTCTAAAAAAAGTTACAGTTTAACTATATTATTATTTTGCAGAAAAGCGCAAGAGCCTGTTTGGGTGCAGGATTACTCCCTTGCCTTCAAAAACGCCCGGCCTGTTGATTAGAACTATATTTCAAAAAAAAGGGAAGGAAATTTTATGCATCTCCTTCCCTAAGCCTATGATAAATTGTTTCCCGTGTATCAAGAACAATCGCCACATTTCTCGCCTTTATCCTTCATTTCGAGGGATAAAGATTGAAAATGTCGTACCGTGTCCGGTCTTGCTTTGAACGGTAATATGGCCTTTATGAGCTTCAATTATATTTTTTGCAATTGCAAGGCCAAGGCCAGTTCCAGATCGGCCTCTCGTTCTTGCTTTGTCCGCTTTATAAAAGCGTTCAAATACAAACGGCAGGTCTTCTTCAGGAATCCCTGAGCCAGAATCTCTCACTTCGATAAACAGTCCCCGTTCATCACTTCTCTCGAGCACTTTTACCTCTCCATTCTGAGGGGTATGCCGGATAGCATTATCAATCAGATTAGTCATAACCTGTTCAATTCTGTCCGGATCAATTTGAATTGGGACACCCTTGCTTTGCAGATCATGTTCCAGACTAATTTCCTTCTCTTTTGCCAGCCCCTGGAACTTCCTGATAATTCTTTGCAGATAGGAATTCACTTCAGTTTCTTCCATTGTCAGCTGAATATGTCCGGCTTCCATTCTGGCAAGATCCAGCAATTCATTCACAAGCCGGCCCATTCTCAGGGATTCATCATAAATGACACTTGCCATCTCTTTTTTCTCTTCGTCCGTTCCGGCAATATCATCGACAATCGCTTCACTATACCCCTGCATCATAGAAATCGGCGTCCTTAATTCATGAGAAACATTCGCTATAAAATCGTTCCGGAGCTTATCAAGCTTACGCTCTTCCGTCATGTCCCTGATAACCGCAACCGCTCCTCTTATATATTTATTATTATAAAGAGGGCTTACGATTATCACCCAGGAACGTCCTTGTATAGAGATTTCTCCGATCTGCTCCTTCTCGGTATTAACAGCAAGCTGGAAAAGCTCCATGACTTTGGATGGCACTTCCTCTGTATTATTCTCAATGTCATCCAGTTCATAAAACCAACTTTGCAAAAACCGCTCTGCAGGAGGATTTGTGATGAGGATCGTGCCATCCCGGTTGAAGGTGATTACCCCATCAGCCATCCCGCTTAGAATGCTTGCCAGCTGTTCTTTTTCCTGGCTTAGAGCATTCATATTGAATTTCAGCTGTCTGCCCATTTGATTAAAAGCCATGGCTAATTCGCCAACCTCATCATTAGTCAGGATCGGAACCTTTGTGTCGAATTTACCTCTTGCTACCTCAAAGGCAGCTTCTTTCATTTTTCTGAGCGGAGCATTAATTCTTGTCGATAAGAAAAATGCAAAGATAGTTGTTAGGATAATGGCAACTCCTGCAGCCAGCAAAATAAATTTAGTCGTTGAACGCAGTGTTTCATGCATGACTTCAATGGATTGATAAATAAAGACGGCCCCATTGCTGCTGTCCCCTTCAAGAGGGACCCCAATTATAAGAATCTTGCTGTCATCATCTGCGTCTACATCTGTGTACTCAGGATTAACGGATGTTACTTTTTTTACAGTCTTATCTTCCGTGAGGACTTCTTTTAAATCATCTTCCTCGGTGAGGTAGGAGATAGGGAGTTTTAATGAACCTGTATGATTTGGAGAATAGTAGTACTCTTTCGGCGAGATAATAATGACTACTTTTGTAACATCGTCGACAAGTTCCCAGGAGATCTCCAAACCGACTTCACGATTATGCTCTTTTAAAATTCTGGTTATTTTATGGGCCGTATTCGATAATCCTTTCTCTGTTTCATTTATATGGTAATTTTCAAAAAACTCAAGCAGCATGACTGTTAAAATCAGCAGTACAAATGAAACTAACAAAAGAATTGTGCCCCAAAGCTTGCCTGCAACACTCCTAAAGAGCATCATTCATTAATAACCTCGAACTTGTAGCCCACTCCCCAAACAGTGACAATCATTCTTGCAGCCTGCTCAGAAACTTTATTTAATTTTTCACGCAAGCGCTTCACATGTGTATCGACAGTTCTTAAATCTCCGAAAAATTCATAGTGCCAAACTTCCTTAAGCAGCTGCTCCCTGTCAAAAACCTTATCCGGTGCCTTTGCCAGGAAATAGAGAAGTTCATATTCCTTTGGCGTTAAACTGACTTCTTTTCCATCAGCCAACACTTTGTGAGCATCATTATCAATCGTTAGATGAGGAAAAACGATTACATCCTTTGCTGTTGTTTCTGTTTGAAGGTAGGTAGTTTTAGAAGACCTGCGCAATAATGCCTTCACTCGCAGCACAACTTCCCTCGGGCTGAAAGGCTTTACAATATAATCATCTGTGCCCACTTCAAACCCCTGTACGCGGTTAACTTCTTCCCCTTTGGCTGTCAGCATGATCACAGGAGTAGCTTTTTTCTCTCTCAGCTCTCTGCAGACTTCAATGCCGTCTTTGCCGGGCATCATTAAATCCAAAAGGATGACATCGTAATCATTTGCGAGAGCTTTTGACAAAGCCTGGTTTCCATTTTCCGCTTCATCAATCGAATAATTTTCACGCTCAAGGTACATCTTTAATAAACGGCGGATTCTTTCTTCATCATCCACTAGTAGAATTTTCACTTGGTTTTCCATTTTTCAAATCCCCCTAACGTTCAATAGAAATGGCTCTTCTCAAAAATCTATTTTAGCTAAAGAATTCTGCCCGTTGATTTCCGCTGCAGGCACTTAGCGACACACGGGGCTGCCTGGATTCTCCGACGCTTAGCGTCTGCGGGGTCTCCCCTGGTACGCTACTCCCGTAGGACGTTGAATGAGCTTCCTCGAAAGAACACCGCACGAAGAAAATGCGGATGCATATTCGAGGATCTCTCACCTTCCGCTCCAATCAAATCCCGGTGACACATAGTAAATATAGAGCAGAAAATCACAGAAGAATTATAGCTTTAATTAAAGCCTTCACTGTTGTGAAGTGAAGGCTTGTATGATTAATATCAGAATTATTATCTTTGAATTTTGAGAACTGTCTAACTCCAGCGCCTACCCCCTCGAGGTCACAAGCTTGTCTTGTTTCGGCTCCTAGGGACTCGGGGTCATAAGGCGTTTCCACAGGACGTGGCGATCTTAGTCTGCGTACGTTGATAGGGCAGTCGCGCCTCCACATTTCGAGTAATCCTCCAAAAAAGGCAAAGGACGCCTTTCCGGGAGGCCCGTCTTGTGCTTGTCGGGGGTGAGCAAGGCGGCTTCCGCTTTTCTTGTTATGATCCGGCGTAGGAGTGCAATCCTGCAATGACCAGGTTTACCGCAACCAGGTTAAACATGATAATGATAAATCCGATTACTGCAAGCCACGCAGACTTTTCACCATGCCAGCCCTTTGAAAGGCGAAGGTGAAGATAGGCAGCATAAAATAGGAAGGTAATAAGTGCCCATACTTCCTTTGGATCCCATCCCCAGAAACGAGTCCAGGCGATTTGTGCCCATATCATGGCAAATATCAACGCTCCGAGCGTAAATACCGGAAATCCGATTAATACTGAACGGTAGCCGATCTCATCAACCAAATCCAGATTAATATTTTTAGCAAGCGGCTGAAGCGCAGCTCCAACTCTTTTTCGGAGAATCAATCTTAATGCAAGATATAAAATGATACCTGAAGCCAATGACCATATAACTGTATTTAATTTTTTTGCATTAATAATTGCAGGCATTTCTGCCAGCGGTTCAAATTTCCCTTCCGTAATTAGCTTTCCTTCGTTAGGACCTGTTAAAGCGGGCATATGATACTCAAGAACATCTTCCTGTCCGTTCTTATCAACCCAGTTAAATTCAGCCTTGTAGCCGGAAGCTGAAAAGCTTGAGCTTATAATAATAAAGCCAAGTGTACAAACCAAGCCAAACATAACGGCTTCTAGCCAGAATCTCTGTTTGCTTTGCTTTGATTGATCGACTGATTTAACCAAATAGATAATTCCTGCAGCAAAGCTTACAGCTAAAATAGCCTGTCCAACTGCTGCAGTTGTAACGTGAATATGAAGCCAATCACTCTGCAGAGCCGGGATCAGGGGTGAAACTTCCCGCGGAAACATACTTGCATAAGCGATCATAAGCAAAGCAACAGGAAGCGTAAAGACTCCTAAAATAGGTGTTTTATAAATTAAATAAATCACTATAAAAGCACCTACAAGCGACATTCCAAAGAATGTTGTAAATTCAAATAAATTACTGACAGGCGCATGCCCGGCTGCAATCCATCTCGTAATAAAGTAGCCCAACTGTGCAGCAAACCCGATAATGGTAATCCATAATCCGATTGCCGCCCATTTGTTTGGCCCTTTGTTTGTATTTTTCTTATCCTTTATGGAGCCAGCAAAAAAGACAGTAGCAATTAAATAGAGGATAAAAGCTGTGTATAGTAAATTGCTGCTTATTGTAACCACTCAGATTCCTCCTTAGCCTTTCTTTTCACTTTGATTTTGCAGCTGGTCTTCCGGCACCTTAATTCCGGTTCCGTCCAATGCTGCCTCTATTTCCCTTTTAAGTCCATGCCAGTTTTTGTTCGTGTGTCCGGCTACCCATACTTCTCCATTGACACGGCGCAGCCAGATTCTTCGATGGTTCCAATAAGACCCCTGTGCAACACCTATCATGAAAATAACACCGCCCAATGCAATAATCCATAGGGTTAAATCTTTTCGGACAGTCAGAGCCGATACATTTTTAGTATCTATGCCTTTAAATGCCATCTTATATTCATTATCACCAAAAGGTTCAATTGTCTGTCTGATTGCAACGAAGCTAATTTCGCCATCTGGCTTATCCGGAGTAAACATTTTAAAAACAAAGGCAGGATTATTAGGAACTCTGGACTTTGTTATCGGTTCCCCATTTTCATCAAATTCAAAATCAGGAAAATAGCTGACAACTTCAGCTTTATAGCCATTTCCAAGATCATATACATCCTGAGGATCGTTCAGGTCGACTGTTAAATCACCATATTCTTCACCCGTTTTTTTATTGGTCAGGGCAAAGGACATTTTGTTAAGCTCATTAAGCTTGTAATCTACTTGGTATAATGCAAATTTTTCAAACTTCAGAGGTTTATTTACCTTAATTTCAAAATCCTTAACTTTCTCGAGATCAGCCTCTTCCCCTGCAACTGTATCTCCCTGTTTTTTATAAAGAGTCACATTGGACTGATAATTTTTTGCTACCATTCCTGCTTTATCGATCGCTTCTTCAAACACTTCTTTATCTTTCTCTTTATCGTACATTTCAAGGATGAAGCCATCATTTTTAAGGTAGTATTCTCCATTGGTTTCAGGAATGACCTTTGTCTCGCCTTCCCGGATCCAGAGTATTTTGTCAACGTACATGCCTGGTACAAAACGCAGCATTCCGCCGATTAAAAATATGATAAGCCCTACATGGTTAACGTATGGGCCCCATCTTGAAAAACGTCCCTTCTCGGCAAGGATGTTTCCATTCTCTTCTCTGATGCTGTATTTCTTTGATTTTAATTTTTCTTTTGCCATAGTAAATGCCTGATCAGTGTCTTCTGCCTGTGAAACCCCAAAAACCCGCTGGCGCTGGAGATAGCTTTCATGACGGCTTACCCTCTGTTTTTTTAGAGCCCTGTACAAAGGGATTACCCTATCCAGACTGCATATTACAAGCGATATGCCGATTGAGGCAATCAAAATCAAATACCACCATGAGCTGTAAAGGTTATGGAATCCTAAATCATAGTATAATTTGCCTATCCATCCATATTGATCTTCGTAATATTCTTCAGCAGGCATGATCGGCGGAATATACATTTCCTGAGGCAGAATCGTTCCTAGGGCTGAAGCAATCAGCGTTATGACAATCAGCCAGACTCCAACCTTTACAGACGAGAAGAAATTCCATATTTTATCAATTATGGTTTTGTTATAGGTTTGCGAACGGCGTGCACTACCTTCATACCGCATATCCAGAAGTTTCTTATCTTTTTCTTTTTCTTCCAATACCTTGCCGCATGACTCACATAGTATCGTACCTATGGGATTTACATGGCCGCAGTCGCATTTTACTTCTTTCATATATAAAACTCCCCGTAACTTATGGTTTAATCTGTTCCATATAGTTCTTGATTGTATCTTCAGTCATCTCTCCTGTAATATACTTGACTACCTTTCCGTCTTTATCGATAAGGAAAGTTGCAGGAAGAGGATTAATCCCGTAAGCTGATTGAACCTGGGTATTCTTATCAATGACAATCGGGAAAGATAAATCGTAACGCTCAGAAAATTTATTAACTGCCAAATCTGTTTCTCCTACATTGACAGCCAAAACCTGAACACCCTCATCTTTAAATTGCTTGTATTGGTTGTTCATATATGGCATTTCTTTCTCACAGGGCTTGCACCATGTTCCCCAAAAGTTCAGGAAAACACCCTGGCCTTCATAATCTGATAACCGGTGTTTATTTCCATCCATGTCTGTCAAAACGAAATCAGGTGCCTTTTCTCCTACAGCAACCTTTTGAATCTTGTCTTTCGTAAAATTAGCGTATAGCGTATATGCCACGGCAGCACCAAGGACAAGCAATATGACTGTTCTCATTACCAGACGCTGCTTCTTCATAAAAAACTTCCCTCCTAAGGCATCCTTTTCAGATCAAAAATCGTACCTTTAACACGTTAATATGTAACATATGGAAAAAGAATTTAGCCTCATAGCTGTTTACTATTATAGCATTTTTCATCATACCTATATTGTTAACAAATTATCGTAACTGTGACACTTCTATGAATTTTTATTGTGCTCACTATTTCTTCTTCATAGCAAGTGCCCGCAGCTGTTTAACTTCATGGGCCGTAAGTTCTCTCGCATCTCCCGCTGATAAACCCTGCAAAGTAAGATAGCCGTATCTCTCCCTCTTCAGTTTCAGAACGGGATGGCCAATGGCTTCAAACATTCTTCTAACCTGGCGATTGCGTCCTTCATGGATGCTGATTTCCACAATGGCTGTCTGTTTTTTCTTATCCATTGATAAAAGTTTGGTTTTAGCAGGCGCTGTTTTTCCATCTTCGAGGACCACTCCTCTTTGAAGGCTTCTCATGCTTTCTTTTGAAGGGATGCCTTTTATCTTGGCAACGTAGACTTTTTCAATCTCATTGCTTGGGTGCATTAAAAGATTTGCAAATTCCCCGTCATTGGTAAGAATGAGAATTCCGGATGTATCGTAATCCAATCGGCCAACAGGGTAAATTCTTTGTTTGATTCCTTCAAAGAAATCCGTGACGACTTTTCTGCCTTTATCATCGGAAACGGCAGAAATTACTCCTCTTGGCTTATAGAGAAGGAAATAAACGGGCTCCTCTCTCTCAACTGGAATTCCATCCACTTCAATCCGATCTGAAGGAGAGACCTTAACTCCCAGCTCCTTCACTGTTTTTCCATTAACCTTTACACGGCCTTCAGCCATTAGCTCTTCCGCTTTTCTTCGCGAAGCAAACCCAGCATGGGCAATAACCTTCTGCAATCTTTCCATATATGTCACCTCAAAGTTTTATTAACAGTATTTCATACTTTTTCACTCCTACTGAATTATGACATAATTCGTCAAGTTTTCAAAGCAAACCATAGTTAAAACAGCTTGCATCAGAAATAGTCTGTAATTACTGAATGTTGGAATTTGGATAAAAATAAAAAAAGACACCTAATTAGGTATCTTTTTATTAATAGGATGTTTTGTTTATAAACTGATATCCGCTGATTTCCGCTGCGGCTAGTGAACCCGCAGAGAGGAACGATAGCCTCCTCACGCCGGACATTGGATTTTCTTCTGTGAATTTACACCGCACGAAGAAAATACGAATGCATTTTCGAGGATCAAGTGCTCTCCAGTCCAATCAGCCCGGTGGTTAAACTTCGTTTGCAGTTAAATAGCAACAACCTGACTCATCGTTAAGACCCTATATTAAACGCCTTTTATTTTCCATTCTGTTTTACATATTTCCAAAAACAAGTGTTACAATCACTATGGAGGCAATGATGCCTGCCAAATCGGCTAAGAGTCCGACTTTGAGGGCATCTCCCATTTTTTTGATTCCTACCGCCCCAAAGTAGACCGTCAGTACATAAAAAGTTGTATCTGTACTGCCCTGAAGCACTGAGGCAAGTCTGCCTATGAACGAGTCGGGACCATGGACAGCGATTAAATCACTGGTCATTCCCAGAGCTGCAGTACCAGAGATCGGACGGATGATAGCCAGGGGCACGATATCAGGAGGTACTCCAAGGGCATCTAGTCCGGGCCTGATCAGATCCATAAAATACTCCAGAGCGCCGGAAGCCCTGAAGACCGATATGGCTACAAGCATGCCGACAAGAAACGGAATGATGGATACAGCAATTTTTATGCCTTCTTTTCCGCCTTCAGTAAAGCTTTCATAGGTAGGAACTTTTTTAAATGTTCCATATATTAATATAAATCCTATTAAAATAGGAATTAACCAAAGGGAAACAGCTGACACAATCTCCATCCTAACCTCATCCTTTACGCGTTCTTCGATAATAGAAATAACGGTCAATCATTATTGCGGCCAATGTTGAACAGAATGTAGCCACTAAAGTGGGACCTACAATATCAGTCGGCGAGGCGGAATTATAATTCATCCGTATTGCAATCACGGTTGTAGGAATTAAAGTAAGACTTGAAGTATTGATGGCCAGAAAGGTAATCATAGAGCGGCTCGCTTCATTTTTGCCCCCATTCAATTGCTTCAGCTCTTCCATAGCTTTTATGCCGAGCGGGGTAGCTGCGTTACCAAGACCGAACATATTTGCCATCATGTTTGACAGCATATATCCCATCGCCGGGTGATCACCGGGCACCTCTGGAAAAAGCCTTCTCACAACAGGCCGGAATAAGGAAGCAAGCTTCTTCAGCAATCCGGCATCCTCTGCAATTCTCATCATTCCCAGCCAAAAAACGAGTATGCTGATTAGACCGATACATAACGTGACCGCTTCTTTTGCACCATTGAAAATGGCTTCGTTCACTTCGTTTATGGTGCCATTTATCATGGCAAAGACAATGCCTATAGCGGTAAGCATTACCCAAATGATATTAACCATTGATCTTCACTCCCGCAATGGAGGTAAAAAGACCCTTAAAGTATTCTAAAAGCGATTTATCTTCTTTTGCTTTATCATGCTTGTAATATAAAGGAAGTTTTTTAACAGGCTGATCTTCAAAATACACTGTTGCCTGTCCTATGACTTCAGGCATTGTCCGGCTGTCTTTCCACTCTGTTTCAGGTTTCTGCAGCTCTATATTAATCTTAAACTTGTCTTTTTCCCCTTTTAAAACAGGGTAGTGGTAGGGATGCTTTAAATAAACTTTGCCTTTATAATATTCTTCATCAATATCATCTATAATTCCCTCGGGCAGGACTTCCACAATATCATAGGTTTTAAAAGCTGTCTCATACATATTAATATGGTCATTCCAGTCATCGGGTCCGTTTAAGGTTACGGCAATCAGATTAAGGCTGCCTTTGGATGCTGTTGTAACAAGAGTTCTTTTTGCCCTTTTTGTATATCCTGTTTTTCCCCCGGTGCAATACTCATATAATTCAGTCAGGAGCCTATTTTTATTTTTCCACACCCTGTCCCAGCTTTCATTCGGATTTGGTGCTCTGTGCACCTTTGTACCAGCAATCTTTTGGTAGGTCTCATTATTCATTGCATACCTGGTCAGCAAAGCCATATCATACGCTGTCGAATAATGGTCTTCATGATCATCCAGACCATGGGGATTTGCGAAATGTGTGTTCTTCATGCCAATCTCTTCAGCTTTCTTATTCATTAAAAAGCCGAATCCTTCAAGACTTCCGCCAACATGCTCTGCGATTGCAACAGCAGAGTCATTGCCTGAACGAAGCATGAGTCCATAGACCAGATCTTCAAGCTTAATTTTTTCGCCTGCCTTTAAATAAATCGAGGAGCCTTCCGCTCTGACAGCACGATCACTTACTTTAACCATGTCGTCCATTTTTCCGGATTCTATAGCCAGAATTGCTGTCATTATTTTTGTAATACTTGCTATTCTCCTCACTTCATTTGCATCTTTCTGGTAAAGGATACGGCCAGAATCCTGCTCCATTAATATGGCACTCCGGGCACTTACTGAAACAGACGCTTCTGCCTTCTGAGGAATATTCATCATCATCAACGCGGTGGCCAAAACCATGGCCATCAGCCTTCTAAACCATTTCATTGCACAAAACCCCGTCTCCTTTGTGGAATGTCAAATTGAGCGAAATACAGGATCCCCCCGCAGAGAGGAGCTCCATGTTTTTCATTTATTTGTACAAGTTTATGCAGGACAAGTAGTGATATGACTATTAAGTTTGACTTGTCAGGCGGCTTTGGAAAAGGCTTGTCCATCAAAAATGAGGGGAATACTCTTGGTACTCCCCTTTTTCTTATTTCTGCTCCTATTTAGAACGGCTTCCATTTTAACTCAGATGCTTTTAAATACCTGTCTTCTACATCCTTCCAGTTGACAACATTCCACCAACTTTTCACATAATCTCCACGATTATTTTTATATTGCAGATAATATGCATGTTCCCATACATCTAAAACCAGCAATGGGATCGTATCCCACTGGGTTAAGAGCATATGTCTTTCCGACTGAAGTATTTCGAGTCTGCGCGCTCTTGGCGACCAGACCAGGATTGCCCAGCCTACGCCTTCTACCTGTTTGGCTGCTTCAGTGAAATGGTTTTTGAACCTCTCAAAGCTCCCAAAGTATTTGTTAATTTCTTTGAGGAGTGCCCCAGAAGGTTTTCCTCCGCCCTCAGGGCTCATATTATTCCAGAATATCGTATGCAAATAATGGCCCGATCCATGAAAGGCTAGTTCACGGGACCAGTGTTTTACGAGACTGTAGTCATTATTGTCTCTCGCATTTTGAAGCATCACTTCTGCTTTATTCAATCCATCCACATAAGATTGATGATGCTTATCATGATGCAGTCTCATAATTTCACCTGAGATATGCGGTTCAAGTGCACTGTAATCATAAGGGAGCGGAGGCAAAAAGTGCTTACCCGCAGAAATGTACGGTTCATTGATATAGATATTTCCAAGCTGCTGTCTATTAGTAAAATAATTCTCCATATCGGAATGAAGAGTATCTACGTGTTCCTGCAGCTTTTCCAGGGCTTCAATATCGAGGGGACCGTTTATTCCATCCATAATTTCGGTAAAATGATCCAGCCTTTGCCACAGTTCATTGTTTTGTTCAACATCCTCCGAGTCTAAGAAATCTCTTAGCTCTTTGTTCCATTTTGTAACTTCCTTGATGTAATCTTCCATTTTACTCATACAATCCCTCACTCACTTCTTTTTATAGCTCACTTTCTATTTGTATGAGTGGCAGTTTGTACGTTTTCCAAAGAAAATTGGAAACCTGCATATAAAGTGAAACTTCAATCTTTTACTGCCCGCTAGACTGCAGTAAACCCGCCCACAAAAAAAAGAACAGCCGCCTGCTGTTCTTCAACATTCCTATTTTGATTGAATCATTTTTGTCCGGTAGTCGGTTTCGTAATATTCAAGTTCCTCCCGAATCCGCTGGAACTCTCCTTCCAGCTGCCTGAACATTGTTTTTAGGCTGTCAGGAACTTCCTCGTGGAATTGGATTGAGTTTTTTCCAGTATATGCTGAACGGCTATTCTCAAACCAGGCATCATTTTTCGGAGAGAAAAACTCTTCAATGCACTGATGGTAAATCCGATATAATGTCTTTTCGGCAGCCCCCTTTTGGAAGGGTTCACTTTTTAAAATGATCGTGCAGGTATCAAGCCCTTCTTCACAATAAACCAGGAGTTTTCTGACATGTGAAAGAATGCTTTTATAATAATTCACATTTCCCTGCTTTTCTGTTTCAAGATCTTTAATCGTTGTATTATTTAAGAAATCTTCAAAAGCGGCAACGCTATTACCGAGGAAATTTTTCACATCTTCCATTTGTGATTTAACGATTGAATTCCCCATCCATTACACCCCCGTATTTATACACTGGCTATTACTGCGGTTGAACAATAAAATCTAAAGGTGATCGCAGGTCAAAGGATTTTTTATTCTCCAGCGCTTCAAAAATGGATGGAAGCTTGGAAAAGTCCAGATCCTGAAAATAGGATGCAAAATCAGCCTTTGAGTTAAGATAAATTCGTTTGCGATGCCTAAAACCCGGGTTCTTTAATAAACATGAAAGAGCAACAAGATCCTTGAACTGCACCTCTCTCGAACCAGCAATGAAGACCGGGTCCTGTTCATAGGGTGTGAACTCATTCATGGATTCATCAAAGAAACGGACATATAAAACATGAAAAGTTTTCTCCTGCCCATCTTCTTCGAACACAATCTCGCTTCTGTTAAAAAAGTCTTCCGAAGTGTTCGGCTTTTCTTTTTCAAGCTCGTATCCAATGCAATGTTTAATCAGCAAGCAAAACCCTCCTATTTCCCCCGACGGTTTTAAGATGATATGTATGACAGCTGTTTTAAAAGGAAAGGGAAAAATATAAATCTATTTTACCACACTTCCTATGTAATGTGTCAGAAAACTCAAGAATCTAGCTCCTGGAACTTCTCAAAGAATAAATCTGCCTCTTCCTGGAAGGAATCCTCTTCTTCACTAACCTTATCGTGGAGCGGCGGAAGCTCTTCTATGCTTTTAAGGCCAAAATAATCAAGGAATTCTTTAGTCGTTCCATACAGGTAGGCCCGCCCTGTTCCTTCTGCCCGTCCAACTTCTTTAATCAGTACTTTTGCCGATAATGTCTGAAGAGGCCTCTCTGTCTTGACTCCCCTTATCTCTTCAATCTCTGTCCTTGTAATAGGCTGTCTGTAAGCAATGATTGCCAATGTCTCGAGTGCCGCCTGGGATAAGGAAGCGGACGATGGAGATTCTACCAGCTTTTTTAAATACGCAGAAAACTCTTTTTTCGTAACCAGCTGAAAAGTCCCTGCCAGTTCAACCACCATAATTCCGCGGCTGCTATTGCTGTAGTCTTCAATAAGGCTGTCCATGATTTCACGGGCCTGAAGTTCTTCCACCTCCAGAACATGGGCAATTTGCTTTAGGGATAAGCCTTCATCACCGGCTGCAAACAGAAGGCTTTCAGCAATTCCTTTCCAATTAATAATCTCCATACTATTTGTCTCCTTCCTTGGACGCTACAAAGATATCCGAGAAGTTTCTGTCCTGCTCGACCTGTATTTCTTTGCGCTTGATTAACTCCAGCACCGCCAAGAAAGTAACCACTATATGTTCTCTGTCTGATATTGGAAAAAGGTCGGTGAATTTTTTCCTCCCCTTAAAATTCCTTAATTGGTCCACAATTTCAGACATCCGCTTCTCTATGGGAATCTCCTGACGGGCAACTTTCGCAGAAAGCGGCCTTTGCAGTTTCTTTCTTCTTAATAACTTTTGCAGAGCACCAAGCATATCATAAAGACTTACATTCAAATCAGCTTTTTCCTGCTGAGAATCATTCACATATTCTGAAAGGTCTGCAGGCGGCTTTGTATACATTAAACTTCTATCCTGTTCGCGCTCCTTAAGCTCTTCTGCAGCTTCCTTATATTTACGGTATTCAATCAGCCGTTCTACAAGTTCATCTCTTGGATCTTCCTCCATTTCCATTCCAAATTCATCCTCCAGCTCTTCCTCTTCATGCTTTGGCAGGAGCATTTTGCTTTTAATAGCCAGCAGTGTAGCTGCCATCACAAGATATTCGCTTGCTACGTCAAGCTGGAGCTCTTTCATTGTATGTATATAAATGAGGTATTGCTCGGTTATTTCTGATACAGGAATGTCATAGATATCGATTTCCAGCCGATTGATAAGATGAAGAAGGAGATCCAGCGGCCCCTCGAACGCATCTATTTTTACGTTATAATGATCATATTGCATAAATACCCACCAAATTTTCCTAATATTGATTCCGTTAAACGCCAAAAGACTATATCTAGTATAGATTATTCATTAATGTTATCCAATAGAAAAATAACCCTGATGTCCGGAATGCCCCCAATTTCATTTTCAAATTTTTTTGATGCGCCCAATCATTCAGGCAATTGCCTACATACGATGTATGGAAATAAAGATACAGGAGGTATTTTGAATGTCTAATTCTGGATTTGGAGATTGCGGAACCGGGTTTGCTTTAATTGTAGTGTTGTTCATCCTTTTAATTATTGTAGGAGCTTCCTGGTGCTTCTAAATTGTTGCGTTAAATACAGTAAATAACAAATTCAGCACTTTGCTGGCTGGACCTGAAAAAGGATTGCCTTTCAGAGACCAGCCAGAAGCGCCAAAATATACGTGTTCAAAAGCCCGGTTAAATCGCCGGGTTTTTATTTTTCTGATAACCGCTTCTCCTATGTTAAAATAAAGAAAGAATTGTCAAGGAGTGAAAGTATGTATCCTGATGCATATATCGAGTTCATGGTCCATTTTCATGGTGACCGTGATTATTTTGAATGTCACGAAATACTGGAGGAATACTGGAAGAATACAGATCGAAACAATAAAAGTTCTACATGGGTTGGGCTAATTCTCATGGCAGTTTCTTTTTATCATCATCGCAGAGAAAATAATAATGGTGCCGAACGTACTCTCCGCAAAGGAATCGGCATATTGGAGTGCAGTCCTGCAGATTTGACGGCACTGGGACTTAATGCAGATCAATTGATGAAAGACCTTAAGGACAGGCTCGAGCTGATACAAAAAGGCGGTAAGTACACGAGCGTTAATTTGCCAATAACAGACCACTTGCTTAAGGAAAAATGCATGGATGTTTGCTCCTCCAAGGGATTTGCCTGGTGCTCTGACAGCATTCTACTGGATAAAGAAATTGTTCACCGCCATAAAAGAAGAGATAGAACAATGGTCATTAAAGAGAGACTGGATGCCCTGAATCAGAAAAAAAGGCAGGAATAATAATTATTCGCTGCCTTTTTCTTTATTTTCATTATTGATATCACACTTGTTCAAAAAAGCTTCCGTTTCATCAGTTGCAGTTAACGTTTTGCCAGGGTATAGTTCATCCAATGCTTTTATCATTGTTTTGCCTATCCCTTGATGCCGGTGTGACGGGTTAACAGAGATATGCTGAATCTCCATGGTCTGATCACTTGATGTAACCCCAACCAGCCCAATTATATCTTCGTCTTCCTTCCACAAAAACAGCTGCCAATTTTCTTCTGATTCATATTGCTTCATCGTCTGCTGCAGCCTTTTCAGGTCTTTTTCATTAGGCATGAAAGATAAAAGACCCATTGCAATTTTTTCAAATGATTTTTTATATCGAATTAGCATATTAATCCCTCATTATTTGAATAAAAACATCATAACTATTTTTCCCACTTTTTAATATTTATAAACTTACCATAACAGTATATGTATTCATGCTGAATGTTGCTATTTTCGAATAAAAACCGTATAATTCATTGCCTTAGCGCCTTTTTTGATACAAGACGGCTCTAAACTATAAAAAACCAGTAAACCAGTCCCCATCCGATACTTAAGACAAGCAATAAAATAAAAAGAAGCCAATTGCTTTTTTTCATGATTCCTTACTGCCCCCATTTATATAAATCCTATGACTCACAAACTATCATTCATTTTACACTATTCTTTTTGATAATTCCATTCTGCTTGCTGAAATAGGCATTTTGAGCTAATGTTTCAGGTAAAGAAGAATTGAAACTTTTCCGCATAAGAATCGTCTATTTACAGGAAGCCATTATAATTAAGGCAGACTTGTCATACATGGCTTACCTATTTTTGCTTCGGGAGGAAACCGCATGAAATGGAATAAAATGCTTGCGCTATTCATGATTTCGCTATTATTTATTATGCCGATACAGGCATTTGCCGATATGGCAGAAGGTGACGTAATTGTCACCCTAGGAGAGAATCTATCAGAAGAACAAAAAAATATGCTTCTGGCTGAAATGAAAGCTCCGAAAGATGCGGCCATCATTACTGTTTCAAATGAAGAAGAACATAAATATCTTGGCAATTATATCTCTAAAGCTTTAATAGGCACGAGAGCGATATCTTCTTCAGCTGTCACAATAGCAAAACAAGGCTCCGGACTTGAAGTTGAGACAAAGAATATCAACTGGGTTACTGATGAAATGTATATTAATGCCTTGATTACTGCAGGTGTAAAAGATGCGAAAATCTATATAACAGCTCCTGCGAATGTTTCCGGAACAGCTGCCTTAACAGGCATCATCAAGGCATATGAAATTTCGGCCGAAAAAACAATCCCTGAAGAAGTAAAACAGGCGGCTAATGAAGAAATGGTCGAAACAGCTAAGCTTGGCGATTCGGTCGGAAACGAGAATGCTGCTGCTTTAATTGCCAAAATTAAAGAGGAAATTGCAAAAAACTCACCTGAAACCGATGCAGAACTAAGAACTATTATCGAAAATGCCGCCAAGGAACTCGGCATCACTCTGACTGAACAGGAGATTTTAAGTTTAATAGATTTGTTCAACAAGCTGAAAGAGCTTGATATCGACTGGAATCAGGTCGGCGAGCAGCTTAACCAGGCAAAAGACAAAATATCCAAATACCTTGAAAGTGAAGAAGGCCAAGGGTTTTTAGAAAGTTTAAAGCGTTTTTTTGTGAGTGTCATAGACGCTGTTAAAGCCTTCTTTTCTTAAAAAATTAAGCTGCCTTGCCGGGCAGCTTAATTTTTTATTTTTTCATTGATTGGCAGATCCAATCTTAGAATGTCCTCGTATGTTTCTCTTTTAACAACTAGCTTAGCCTCTCCATTTTCAATAAAAACGACAGGCGGCCTTGGAATTCGGTTATAGTTGTTTGCCATGGAATAGCCGTATGCGCCGGTGCAGAAAACCGCCAAGAGGTCTTGATCCCCTGCTTTTGGAAGAGGCAAATCCCAAATAAGCATATCGCCTGATTCACAGCATTTACCGGCAATTGATACTGTCTCTTCGGGTTTATCCAATACCCGGTTTGCCAATACCGCTTCATATTTAGCCTGATAAAGAGCCGGCCTGATATTGTCACTCATGCCTCCGTCTACAGCCAGATAATTTCTGACATTCGGAACCTCTTTGCGTGATCCCGTCTGGTATAAAGTTGTCCCTGCATCTCCCACAAGGGAGCGCCCCGGCTCAATCCAAATTTCCGGCATCTTCATTGAGTAATGTTCAGCCTGTTTCTTAACTTCCCCAATGATTTCTTCAACATATTGAGATGCATGAATCGGATCATCATCTTCTGTATAGCGGATTCCAAAACCTCCGCCTAAGTTAAGCACTATAGGTTCATAAGCATGCTTTTCTTTCCATTCTGCCATCTTTTCAAAAATTTTCTTGGCAGCCAAAATGAATCCTGTTGTATCGAAAATCTGAGAACCGATATGACAATGCAGTCCAAGTGTTTCGATCCAGCTTGAATTCAGCGCTTTTTGTAAAGCCGTTTCCGCCTGTCCATTCTGAAGGTCAAACCCAAATTTTGAATCTTCCTGGCCAGTTAAGATATAATCATGGGTATGGGCTTCAATTCCAGGTGTAACCCTCAGTAAGATTTTTGTCCTGGCTGCAAGAGATTCGCAAATCTCCTCTAATAATTCCAGCTCATAAAAATTATCGACAACAATACAGCCGACCTGATTCTTAAGAGCCATTTCCAATTCTTCTCTGCTTTTATTATTCCCGTGAAAATGAATTCTTTCAGGTGGAAAATCTGCAGCAAGAGCCGTGTATAACTCTCCTCCTGAAACTACATCCAAAGAAAGACCTTCTTCATCAACAAGCTGAACCATAGCCACTGTAGAAAAAGCTTTGCTTGCATATGCCACTTGTGCTTTTATTCCAAGCTTATCGAAAGTCTGCTTAAATCCCCTTGCCCGTTCTCTTATTAATGCCACATCATATACGTATAAAGGTGTTCCAAATTGACCGGCAAGATCGACTGTGTCCATACCGCCAATTTCAAGATGCCCTTTTTCATTTACCTTCATGGTGCCGTGAAAAAACATTGTTCCCCCTCTTCCTTTTCCGCAGGAGCCAGGCCAGGTTCCCCTGCCCCCGTGATTAATCAGTTTATGAAAGAAAAAGACAGCTGCGTAAGAGACTGTCTATTCTGTTTCCTTTAATCCTTTATTTAATTAAAAAAACTTTACCATATTTCGTGTATTTCCGCAATCGGCATTACGCGTATTTCTTATTTAACAGGCTGCTTATAACGATTTTTAGTCTGGACAATACTCGGCCTGATCTTTGAACCGGGCATGGAACGGCGAATCAGGATTTGGGTTAAAGCCACCGGGCTGAATGGAATAAATGGCCATAGATATGGTGTATTTAAAGATTTAATGCTTGCCAGCAGGAGAATGATTAGTGTGAGTCCCACGACTAGGCCGGGTGTATGGAAAATGGCAACTGCCACAAGCAAACACAATCGCAGAATTTTATTGGCAATGCTCAGTTCATAGCTTGGTGTCGTATATGTTCCAATTGCCGAAAGTGATACATATAAAATGACTTCAGGAACAAACAGGCCAACATCTATGGCAATTTGGCCTATAAGTACAGCGGCTATTAAGCCCATAGCTGTTGAAAGCGGTGTAGGTGTATGGATGGCTGCAATCCTTAGAAACTCAATTCCGATGTCTGCAAGAAACAGCTGGGCTATGACAGGCACATTCGTTTCTTCGTTTGGTCCGATAAACGCGATCCTTTCAGGCAGAAGCGAAGGCTCCAAAACAAACAAGAACCATAGCGGCAAAAGCACAACAGAAGCCAAGAGACCTAAAAAGCGAATCCAGCGGACAAATGTGCCGACAGCTGGCGATTGCCTGTATTCTTCCGCATGCTGTAAATGATGGAAATAAGTAGTAGGTGTTATAATCACACTTGGTGAAGTATCAACAAAAACAATAACATGCCCTTCAAGCAAATGGGCTGCTGCCACATCCGCCCTTTCCGTATACCGTACCAGCGGGAAGGGATTGTAACCCTGTTTCAATATAAATTCTTCAACTGTTTTATCAGCCATGGTAATGCCATCTATTTCAATGGCTTTTATTTCTTTTCTAATTAAATCAACTAAATCCTGATTGGCCACATCTTTAATGAAACCAATAGCAACATCCGTTTTAGACCTTTCACCTACGCGCATTATCTCAAATCGCAGTCTCTCATCCCTAATTCTTCTGCGGGTTAAGGCCGTGTTTACTATAATATTTTCTACATAGCCATCTCTTGATCCGCGGACAACTTTTTCAGTATCCGGCTCCTGAGGGGTTCTCCCGGGATAGCTTCTGACATCGATGACAAGCCCTTCTCCCTCTCCCTCGCCTACAACCACAATTAGACCTGAGAGCACCTGATCGACCAGCTCATCCATTGTTTTAATGTGTTCAATTGATTGATGCCTCAGCCTGTTTTCAATGATTTTAAAAAGGTTAGCGGAAAGTTTTTCACTGTCATTGATTCCAACCAATCCCTCAATGATAGCAATGATATAATTCGTATCCGTTAATCCGTTAATATAATAGAAATGTACATCCTTCCTTAAGATCGTTAGCTTTCTGACACCCAGATCGAAGCTTTCTCCCAGGCCGACTCTATTTTTCATATATTTTTCAATTTCATGTACGGATTCAAATATGGGTGTCTTATCTTCTTTCGTCTTCCTTTGTGCCATAATAGCCGCTCCTTTCCAATACAAGTTCTACTGCCTTTTTAGTAATCGGTGATCCTGCATCATAATGATCTTTTTTGGACATCTTCCCGATATCGCCAATTCCCACGATTATCGGCACATCCAGCTGATCCAGACAATAAACGGTATCACCATTGATTCTGCCTATTTCCATCTCGGGAACTCCAAACTTATCAACTCCGTAGGGGGTTAATTCGCCATTATTATCAATACACACATCTACTTTTGTCCATTCGGCCTGTCTTGTTTTTGAGGCAACTGCTATGATTCCCAGAACATCGATATCCTTATGGCACGCAACATATTTCAGCGCATTCTCTCCAGTTCCCTCCCCGATAAACCCGCTGTCATCAAACATAACCAGGACAGGATCATGGGAAACCTTTTTTATTAGCTTGACGATTTGCTGACCGGTTAAGATTGAAGGGTTTCCATGCGACAAGGACAAACATCTTCCTCCGATTTCCTTAGCAACAAGTTCAACTGTCTTCCTTGCAAAATCGTCTCCATCTGTTATAAGAATGACGTGCCTCCGTTCATCCATAGCGGCTTTTCCTTTCCGAATCCTCATTTTTTCTTTAAATATGCCCAGCCGATTGCTTATTTATTTACAAAATAAATCCATTGAAACAGTGATCCGAACACCTTTCCAAATACAAATGCCATTAATAAAATCGCAATTTTCCCATCCACTCCGATTCTTTTCGCAAGGATTGGAAATACATTCAAAACTTCGGTTAAAGCTGCTGCCAGCATTCCAATAAATATTCCCGACGCGAGCCCCAGGGGGATTAAAAGCAGCGGTGTTAACTGGAGCACCGGATCCCATAAAGTTGCCAGGGCACCTGCCAAAGCACCCATAACAACTGCAGCTTCATAATGATGGATCATTTTCATCGTTTTGGTCAGCTGGGTCAGCCTCGGGATAATGCCTAAAACAGCCAGAAAGGCAACGAACCCTGAACCAACAGCGAGCCCCCCCGCAAATCCAATGATCATTACCAGGACAACATTAATGGTCATCAAGATACTTCATACTCTCCTTGTTTTCTTTCAATGCAACATAATTATCAAGATCCAGCTGATAATTGAACATTTCCACTTCCAATGGGCTAGGCTCTTCATTAAGCCGCTTCTTAAAAACATGATTAAAGAATATGATCATGCCGAGCCCCAGGCCTATGGAATAGGGAATTTGAAAAATGAGGGGCTTTCTGTCCACTTCCCCAGTTATGAGAGTGTAAATTCTAAGCTGTACAGCCTGCATGCTCACATCTTCATGAAAATTCATAATTGCCAGGGCGGCACCAATAAACAGAAGCAGCCAAACCAGCAGGAAAAGAGGGAATGATACTTTTTGCTTTTTTGTAACAACCTCAACTATCGATTGAGCCGGCCCAATCGACTGGACCTCCAGGTTTGAAAATAATTGGGTAATGGCACGAATTACCTTCATAACGTCAATTATCACAATATTTTGGTCATGCTCATTTACTTTATATAGCGGAAGTGCACAAAGCTTTACATAAATATCATCATCGGCAATGACCTGTGCAATATCTTTAAGCAGTATTATCTGATTGGGCCGTATTTGCAGACGGTGCCGCAAGCGAATATAAACTGTTTTCTCCAAAACGCTCACTTCCCACAAAGTGATTTCCTTTTTATAAACTTGGTACGACTATTTAGAGCGTTTCCGCTTTTGTGTCTATATTTAGTATGAGTTACATATATTAGCTTCATGAACTCCAATAATTGGCTGTTTAGAAAAGCAGCAGAAGTGGGGGATCTAGACAGTTATCGATGTCCAAAGCTTTATGCTTTGGTATTTTGAAAATAAAAAAAAAGACCGGATGGATTTATATATCCATTCGATCTTTCATTTGCTGGAGTATCTTTTTTTCAAGACGCGATACCTGAACCTGGGAAATACCAAGCCTTGCTGCCACTTCAGATTGAGTCTGATCTTTATAATAGCGCAAATAAACTATCAGTCTTTCCCGCTCATCCAATTCGCGGATCGCTTCTTTTAGAGCTATTTTATCAAACCATTTCCCTTCATTGCCATCATCTATCTGATCGAGCAGCGTTATGGGATCTCCATCATTTTCATAAACTGTTTCATGTATTGATGAAGGTATCCGGCTTGCTTCCTGGGCTAGGATAATATCTTCCGGAGAGATTTCCAGAAACTCGGAAAGCTCTGTAACTGTTGGGATGCGGCCAAGCGTTTTTGATAGCTCATCTTTGGCCTTCCTGATTTTATTGCCCATTTCCTTCAATGAACGGCTTACCTTCACCGTTCCATCATCGCGGATGAATCTTTGGATTTCTCCGATAATCATTGGAACCGCATAGGTTGAAAACTTCACATCATAACTGAGATCAAATTTATCAACCGATTTCAACAAGCCAATACAGCCAATTTGGAAAAGGTCATCCGGTTCATATCCTCTATTCAAGAATCTCTGGACGACAGACCAGACAAGACGCATATTTTTTTGAACAATTTTGTCTCTCGCACCCTGATCTCCGCTTTGGCTTTGCTTTATAAGCTCCTTGACTTCATTGTCCTTTAAATAGGTTTGGCCCTTCTCTGCTTTAACCTCCACATCCATAGCAAGACTCCCTTAATTGCATAGCATTTTACTATTTGATAAATGCTTCCTTAAACGGATCTCTGTGCCTATCCCCGGCTGCGATTTGATTTCGATTTCGTCCATGAAATTTTCCATGATGGTAAAGCCCATACCTGATCTTTCCAGTTCAGGTTTGGTTGTAAATAACGGCTGACGTGCCTCCTCCACATCCATAATTCCAAGGCCTTTATCCTTAATGGTCAAATCAATGAATCCATCTTCAATCAGGACAGAAATATAGACAATCCCATTAGGATCATTTTCATAGCCGTGAATAATGGAGTTGGTTACAGCTTCGGAAACGACAGTTTTAATTTCTGTCAGTTCATCCATTGTCGGGTCAAGCTGAGCAATAAAAGCAGCAACAGTGACACGAGCGAATGATTCATTTTGGCTAAGTGCGCTGAATTCGAGGTTCATCACATTTTTCATATTTCAGGCAACCCCCAATCTTTGCAGTGCGTTTTCTTCTGTCGGTTCTAAACGGATAATCTTAAATAAACCCGACATATCAAATAGTCTCTGCACCGCTGGAGAAATCGCACAAACAACCATTTCACCATGCTTTTGTTTGATTTGTTTGTATCTGCCCAAAATAACTCCCAACCCTGAACTATCCATAAAAGAAAGCTGCTCAAGGTTTAAAATAATGTGATGGATGTCATGCTCTTCAATCGCCCTTGTTGCCTGTTCACGCAGCTCATCTGCCGAATGGTGGTCCAGCTCCCCGCTTAAACGAATACATAAGACATCATGCTTCACTTCCAAATTAATGTTAAGACTCACTATCTTAGCCTCCTTATCTGGTACCCGTAACTGAAAAAGCCGCTAATACTCCATGCTCTTTCTCCGGATAGGATAAGCCGGAATCTCAAAAAATTCCGGTATCCGCCCTTATAGTGAGTCAATTTCGATGCATGATGTTTCATTTCCTTCCTGGAGACAAAACTAGTGCATTTTCGCTAAAAATAATTAACATAAAGATTCTTTTCGACAAAAATGAATGGTTATTTACTCAGCTTTTGAAAATAATCCCATAGATCTCTTAAACAAGGTCCACCATGATGCTTCCATACTATCTTCTTTAGCAACCAGAGGGCTTTCAACTAAGACTTTTCCATTCTTTTTCAAGGTTAGTGTCCCGATTTGATCGCCCTTTTGGACAGGTGCTTTAATATTTTTATTTAATGTAACTTTTTGTTCAATTTCCTCAATGCTTTCACCTTTTTTAGTTAATAGGGAAATCGGTTCGCTTGTCAGGGCTTCAACCATTTTCTTCTCCCCTTTGCTTACTGCAACTTTGCCAAGGACATGATTTCTTTCATACATTGGATGTGTCTTATATTGGCTAAATGCATAGTCGAGCATTTTAGTCACTTGGGCATTGCGTTCTTTGGAAGTCGGTGCGCCAAATACAACTGCTATTACCCGCATGCCATCTTTCTCGGCAGTTGCTGTCAAGCAGTATTTTGCTTCAGATGTGAAACCTGTTTTAAGCCCATCAACTCCTGGATAAAATCGCACAAGGCGATTTGTATTGACAAGCCAGAATTTTTTATCTGTGTCTTCACGAAGATAGGCTTCATAGGTTCCAGTAAAATCTGTTATCTTTTCATATTTAAGGAGCTCTTTTGCCATTATTGCCATATCATGTGCAGTACTGTAATGTTCTTTAGCTGACAGGCCTGTAGGGTTTTGGAAATTAGTGTTCTTAAGGCCTAATTCCTTTGCCTTATTATTCATCATTTCAACGAAAGCTTCTTCTGAACCAGCAATTCTCTCAGCCATTGCAACGGACGCATCATTTCCTGAACCAATAGCGATTCCCTGCAGCATTTGCTTTGTGGTCATTTCTTCACCTGGCTCAAGGAAAATTTGCGAGCCGCCCATTGATGCCGCATACTCGCTTGTCCGGATTTTCTCATCCCATGACAGCTTTCCTTCATCTATAGCTTCCATGATTAGAAGCATTGTCATTACTTTAGTCATACTCGCAGGCGGCAGCTGTTCACCGCTATTTTTTTCATACAATATCGATCCGGTATCACGTTCGATAAGAATTGCGGATTTCACATTATCCGCTAAATCTGCACTGCTTTCTCTTGCAAATCCTGAAGGAACAAAGATTGTTGCCATTAATAATGTTATTAACATCAATGAGACGAGTCGTTTCATCACACAATACCTCCATTCTTTATAGCCTCCATTTTTTCCATTCAAAGAAAATTTATACAGTTCTGGCTGACTAAAAAGAAAATAAGAGAAACAGCACCACAGCAAAAAGCCGCCAGACATGAAGTCCTGGCGGCTTTTTGCTGCTATATTATTCAGTTATTTCTTCATGAATCAATACTGGAGCCGGTACTTTTTCAGTCGACATAGCAATGTTTTCATAAAGCATATTTCTTACTTCTTCTACATTTTCGAAGTTGCTGTAGATGGTTACGAGAGATTCGCCCTTCTGTACCTGGTCGCCGATTTTCTTTCTTAACATAAGGCCGACAGCAAGGTCGATTTCGGATTCCTTGGTTGCTCTTCCTGCTCCTAAAAGCATGGCTGCTGTTCCGATTTCATCTGCTGCAATCTCAGAAACATAGCCATCCTGCTTTGCTTCTAATTCAAATGTATATTTTGCCTGAGGCAATTTTTGCGGATCATCAACAACGGAAGCATCTCCGCCCTGAGAGCTTAAGAATACTTTGAATGTGTCTAAAGCGGAACCGTCTTTAATAACATTTTCAAGCTTCTCACGCGCTTCCTTCAATGAATTCGCTTTTTTCGCCAAGAAAACCATATGGCTGCCCAAGGTCAGGCAAAGTTCTGTCAAATCTTCAGGACCTTCGCCTTTTAATGTATCGATCGCTTCTTTTACTTCAAGGGCATTTCCAATTGCATAGCCCAGCGGCTGGCTCATATCGGAGATAACTGCCATTGTGTTTCTGCCAACATTATTTCCGATTCGAACCATCGCTTTCGCTAATTCACGTGAATCATCAAGTGTCTTCATAAATGCGCCAGCGCCTGTTTTAACATCAAGGACAATGGCGTCAGCACCTGCAGCGATTTTTTTGCTCATAATCGAACTTGCAATTAGAGGAATGCTGTCGACTGTAGCTGTAACATCGCGCAGTGCATACAACTTTTTGTCAGCTGGTGTTAAGTTTCCGCTCTGTCCAATTACTGCAATTTTATTTTGATTAACAAGCTTTATAAATTCATCATTTTCAATTTCCACATGGAAACCTACTACAGACTCAAGTTTGTCGATTGTTCCGCCTGTATGTCCGAGTCCCCTGCCTGACATCTTCGCAACCGGAACACCCACTGCCGCTACAAGCGGCCCCAGGACCAGTGTTGTTGTATCGCCAACACCGCCAGTTGAATGTTTATCTACTTTAATGCCTTCTATTTTCGATAAGTCGATTTGATCACCGGATTCTACCATCGCCATAGTCAAGTCGGCTCTTTCGCTCTCTGTCATTCCCTGGAAAAAGATAGCCATTGTTAAAGCACTTACCTGATAATCCGGGATTGATCCGTCTGTATATCCTTTAATGACAAACTGAATTTCTTCTGTTGTTAACTCAAGTCCATCCCTTTTCTTTTCAATAAGATCCACCATTCTCATCATCAAACACCACTGCTTTCATTTATTCTTTTCTTATGGCTCTAATCTAATCGGATTGTTGTTTTTGTTCAATAAGCAGCCCGTTGATTTCAGCACGGGACACTTGCTTCCCGCAGGGAGGAACGAGAGCCTCCTCTGAGCAGGAGTCAAGTGCCCTCCGCTCCAACCAACTTAGTAATTAAACTAAGTTAGCCGCATAGCCTCAGAATCAACATGCCTTAAAAAATCTTATACACCAAGTTCCTTAACAATTGCTTTCACATAACGAAGGAAATCGGCTTTGACTTTCTCAGTTGTTTCGATTACTTCTTCGTGGTTCAGCGGCTGATCCAGGATACCTGCAGCCATATTTGAGATACAGGAGATTCCAAGAACATTCATTCCTGAATGCTGTGCCACAATGACTTCTGGAACAGTTGACATGCCGACTGCATCTCCGCCCATTGTTCTCAGCATGCGAATTTCTGCAGGTGTTTCATAAGTTGGCCCTGTATTGCCGACATAAACTCCTTCCTGAATCTTCAGGTCTAGCTTATCGGCTATATCTCTGGCAAGCTTTCTCAATTCTTTGGAATATGCTTCTGACATATCCGGAAAACGCGGACCCATGCGGGAATCATTGGGACCAATAAGCGGATTGCTGCCCATATTGTTGATATGGTCTGAAATAAGCATGAGATCACCAGGTGAATAGGCTTCATTCACTCCGCCTGCTGCATTCGTAACAATAAGCTTCTCAACACCCATTTCGTTCATAACTCTTACCGGAAAGGTTACTTTATCAAATGAGTATCCTTCGTAATAATGGAAACGGCCTTGCATAGCAACCACTTCAATGCCGTTCAAACGTCCGAATACCAGTTGTCCTGCATGGCCCTCTACTGTTGATACAGGAAAATCAGGGATTTCGTTATAAGGGATTTTAACCGGTTCTTCAATTTCGTCTGCCAGCACTCCAAGTCCTGACCCTAATATCAGCCCAATCTTTGGCTGTCCAGTATACTTATTTTTAAGAAATTCAGCCGCATTTTGAATTTTGCTATAATTCATCGTCATTCTCCTCATCTGCTTTTTTTATTCGTTATTTCAATTGATTTAAAAAGCTTTTGCCAAAAGCCGGCATCTTTACATTAAAGTTATCAGCAATTGTTGCTCCAATATCTGCAAAGGTTTCGCTAATTGGAAGCTCTTGCCCTTCCTCCATGTCTTTTGAGTAAACAAGAAGAGGAACATATTCACGTGTATGATCTGTGCCATGGTGGACCGGGTCATTACCATGGTCCGCAGTGATCATTAATAGGTCGCCGTCCTGCATTTTTTCAAATACTTCAGGCAGGCGCTCATCAAATTCTTCAAGTGCTTTTCCATAGCCTACCGGATCACGTCTATGCCCAAATAATGCATCAAAGTCAACAAGATTCAAAAAGCTCAGGCCCGTAAACTCTTTTTCAAATGTTTCAATCAGCTTATCCATTCCGTCCATATTTGAAGTTGTACGAATGGCTTCCGTTACCCCTTCGCCATCAAAAATGTCGGAAATTTTGCCGATTGCCAATACATCGAGGCCAATGTCTGCCATTTCGTTCATTACCGTGCGGTCAAAAGGCTTTAACGCATAATCATGTCTATTGGATGTTCTTTGGAAATTTCCCGGCTCGCCAATGAATGGTCTGGCAATCACTCTGCCGACCATATATTTTTCATCCAGCGTCAGTTCGCGTGCAATCTTACAGATTTCATACTGTTCTTCGATTGGTATTATATCTTCATGTGCCGCGATCTGCAGTACTGAATCGGCTGATGTATAAACAATCAAAGCGCCGGTTTTCATATGCTCTTCCCCGAGTTCAACTAGAATTTCCGTTCCGCTCGCCGGTTTATTGCCGATTATTTTTCTCCCGGTACGGGCTTCAAGTTCAGAAATCAATTCCTGCGGGAACCCGTCTGGAAATACCCGAAAGGGGGTTTGGATATTCAAGCCCATGATCTCCCAATGTCCAGTCATTGTGTCTTTTCCGTTAGATGCTTCCTGCATTTTAGTGTAAAATGCCATTGGCTTCTCTGCTTTTTCGATTCCTTTGATTTCACTGATATTACTAAGCCCGAGTTTGCCCATATTCGGCATCTTCAGGCCATTCATTTTTTCTGCAATGTGGCCAATCGTATCAGCGCCTTTATCACCGAACTTATCGGCATCAGGCGCTTCTCCAATTCCTACTGAGTCCATTACGATTAAAAAAACGCGCTTATATGTATATGCAGACATATGTAAACCTCCTAATTATTTGAATACGGTTACAAAAATCATATTCGTATAGTACCCTTTTTAGGTTTATTTAACACTGATTCTCTTGCTGAAAGAAAAGCGGAACGCCTTGTCTGCCCACACACCTCAAGGAGGCAGGCGATGGACCTGGACAGTAAAAAAGGTAATTCTTTCAGTTAAATAAATATATAGATAGCCCTTTCATTCGTCAGAAGTCTGACATCTATATTTTACATAATAAACAGGTAAAAAGACAAGAAAAAGCTGCCTATTTTTCATGGCAGCTTTATGACATTTATATTTACTTAGTTAATTAATGGTTTAAGCACGGGGATGATATTGGCTGTACACATCTTTAAGGCGAGTTTTGGTTACATGCGTATAAATTTGCGTGGTGGAAATATCGGCATGTCCAAGCATTTCCTGGACTGCCCGCAAATCCGCACCATTTTCAAGCAGATGAGTAGCAAATGAATGCCTCAGCGTATGCGGAGTAAGTTCCTTCTCGATCCCTGCCTCCTGAGCCAGCCGCTTCAATATTTTCCAAAATCCCTGTCTTGAAAGACGTTTGCCGTGATGATTTAAAAATAACGCTTCATCTTTATGCTTTTTTGGAGCAAACTTTCCTCTTCCTTCATTTAAATATTTTTCCAGCGCTTCTGAGGCTGTTTTGCCAATAGGCACAATCCGCTCCTTGTTTCCTTTGCCTATACATCTTACAAAGCCCATCGTTAAATGGACATCACCTATGTTCAGGCCAATCAGCTCACTTACGCGAATGCCTGTAGCATATAAAAGTTCAAGCATGGCTTTATCGCGCAAACCAAAGTGATCCTTTATCTCTGGAAAATCCAATAAAGTTTCCACTTCCAGCATATTTAATACTTTTGGAAGCGAACGTTCCATTTGCGGTGTTTCTATATGGACCGAAGGGTCATGGCCAACTGCTTTTTCGCGGAGCAGAAATTGGTGAAAGGCCCTTATGGAGGCTATATGCCGGGCCAAGGTTTTTGAGGATTTGCCCTGTTTTTTTAAAAAGCCGAGAAATTGGACAATCTGTGTCCGCTGCACACTCTCAAGGCTTGGAATCTTCTCTTCAGACTTGAGATATTTCAGATAACTTTTCAAATCTCTTTCATAAGATACAATTGTATTTTTGGCCAAGCCTTTTTCTACAAGTAAATAATGAATAAAGTCCCTTAACTGATCATCCATATGATTGCATTACTCCCCATTTAAATAGAAAAGAATTAACCGGTCCAGCAAGCTCCTATCTTCATCTGTACCGCTCGCCGACACCTTAACAGCCGCTCCCTGTGGTTCGTCATAGCGGTGATAATCCTGGTATTCTTCGTTTAACCACATAATACCATAATAAAAAAGGATTGTGCATCCAGTAAAAATGACAAACACTTTAATGGTCTGAAAAGCCATACTCAGCCAGGATTTCATTGTTTGGTCCTCCATCACTTTTAATAAGCAAAGATTCAAATGCTTTCTATTATTAAAAGGTATGCCATTTTGGACAAGAATTATACCTGAATCTGCATAATTGGCGTTTCTTCAGGGCACTCTTCCTTTTTGTTTGTTATTGGGGATTTACTTTTATAACCAGGCTCTTATGGATTGTTGTTTTTCTGAAAGAAGCCCGTTGATTTCAGCACGGGGCACTCCAGCTTTCCCGCGGGGAGGAATGAGAGCCTCCTCGGCTTCGCGTCTCTCCCTTCCCTCTCCTCCCGCAGAACATTGAATAAACCTCCTTGAATGAACACCGCACGAAGGAAATGCGATAGCATTTTCGAGGATCAAGTGCCCTCCGCTCCAATCAACTTTGCGGTAAAAAATATTTTTATCCATTCGAAAACAGCAAACTTTGTGAAAATAGATCAAAATAAAAAGCCCATTCTAATGTAAGAATAAGCTTTGTCAATAAATATTAGTTTTCTTCTGTTTCGGTTTCGTTGTCTGTCTGTTTATCCTGGCAGCGGTAGCAGATGCCATGAAACGTAAGGCGGTGATCCTTTATTTTAAAGTTCCAGCGGCGTTCAACCACTTCCTCTACGTCTTCAAGCAAATCTTCCTGAATTTCATCAACAGCTCCGCACTCAATACAGACTAAATGGTGGTGAAAATGGGCTGCCCCTTCCTGACGCAGGTCATAACGGGAAACTCCATCACCAAAGTTAATTTTATCGACAATTTTTAGTTCAGTCAGCAATTCAAGTGTTCTATATACAGTTGCCAAGCCTATCTCAGGCGATTTCTCTTTTACTAGGAGGTAGACATCTTCCGCACTTAAATGATCCTCTTCGTGTTCTAACAGGACGCGAACTGTTGCCTCTCGCTGTGGTGTTAGTTTATAGCTGGATGAATGCAACTGTTTTTTTATTCTTTCAATTCTGCTTTCCATACCGAAAGTCCCTCCCTCGCCACTAACATTCTCATTATAACAGAAATGAGATCACATTCAAAATAAAATAATTATAAATAACAGATAAAAATTACTTTCATATAATAATTATTATAATATGATTCAAAACATATTTAAACCTCTTTATATGTACCCTATCTTCTTTGTTTCTATCCCTTTTCCTGCACAAACAAAAGACAGAGCTGGTAGCTCTGCCATTACATTCATTCATATGTTAGGATTGGATTGAGTTGACAACAGACTTCATTAAGACAGGCGAGATAAACGCCTCCACTCCGGCTGCAGCAATTAGAAACAGAATGGCTACTGCAAAAGCAACCATATACCTTCCAAAAAGAGGCATCATGGGCTGACCGACTTTTTTCATAAATTGTCTTCTTATCATTTTTAAAGAGAAAGAAACAGCCAGTGCTGCAGCGAGAATAAATATAGGTATAATGATCAGATTCTGGGGAAGGACCGATACAAAGGAAAGCAAAAACCCTTCCCATCCCATTTGGTTAACGAGAAAACCAACTGTAAAGCCAACCACCATCCCTTTCATAAATAGAAGAATCAGAATGACAGGCAGTCCAATTATGGAGATTCCCAAAATCCACATCATTCCTATAAATTTTGTATTATGAAAAAAGCTCTGTTTGAATAATTCATCTGCTGCTGCAACATGTCCATCTGATACCTGGCCAAAAAACTGCGACAGATAATAAAATAAATCTTCCTTTTGTGTAAAGCTTAAGCTATTCACAACGATAGCCCCAAAAATGACACCCATCAGGAATAATACAACAACAAATAAATAGATTGAGGAATGTTCGCGAAAGTGGGCTGCTGCAGCGTTCTGGTACATTTTTTTCTTCATTGCTCTTCCTCCTAAAACAAAACAGATTGGATATTAAATTCTATGCCTGTCCCAGATTTGTATGACAAAGAATTGGTTACTCCCCAATGGAAAAAAAGTCTTGAATACTTCAGTTATTTCCGCTATAATTTTCAAAATTATTTAAATTGTCATAGAGGGGAATGAGAAAATGGATTCGATTTTAAATGAGTTTCCAGAGAGGATTGAAACCGAAAGGCTATATATGAGACCTGCCTTGCCCGGAGATGGGAAAACAGTGCATGAAGCTATATTAGTTTCAGCTGCTGAGCTAAGAAAATGGCTTCCTTTTGCACAGAATGAACAATCAGTGGAAGAAACTGAAGCTGGCATCCGCAAATCTTATGCCAAGTTTATCCTTAGGGAAGATTTCCGTATCCATATTTATAGGAAAGAAGACGATGTCTTTATTGGCTCCACTGGCCTGCATCGTATTGATTGGGATGTCCGCAAATTCGAAATAGGTTATTGGGGAGATTCGAGGTTTCAGAAAAAAGGATATATTACTGAAGCTGCCGAAGGTTTGACGAAATTTGCCTTTGAGCATTTTCAAGCGAACAGAGTGGAAATTAGATGTGATCCGAAAAACATAAACAGCCGAAGGATTCCCGAAAGGCTGGGATACACGCTTGAAGGGGTACTAATCAATGACAGTCTGAGCGCAGATGGAAAAGAGCTTAGGGATACATGCATTTATGCTAAAGTATCTAAAAAACATAGAGCCTGATGGGCTCTATGTTTTTTAGATATCCATAATTTTGCCGTACTTGCCCCCGCCCCCTGCCTTGAGGTTTAATGTTCCTCCTCGGGCTTTCTCAATAAGCCTGGCTGTTTTCTCAGGGATTACTTTGCTTATTTCTGATAAAGGAACATCGTGAAGAATGGCCATTTCAGTGCCGAAATGATTCAGCAGCTTCTCCAGCATTTTCGGGCCTAACCCTGGAATGAACTCAAGCGGTACTTGATGAATATAGGGAGGCCGTTCAACGAGCAATTCTCCAGATGATTTTAGTTCAGAGATCCGGTCAGCCACGCCTTTGATAAATTTGTGGTTACCGCAATTTCTGCATATGCCCTTTGCTCCATCAAATGGGGCAAAACATTCAGAGCAAACAGTCTGATGGTATTTTCCAAGCAGCGGATCGAGCCCGAAATTGGCTTTCACCTTGCATTTTTCTTTTTCAGCCAAAGCCTTTTTCAGGCCAGCAAATGTTGGTGACTCCATTTCAAGGATTTGATATTCTCTTGCAATTTTTTTTAGTGAATGGGCATCTGAGTTGGTTAAAAAGGTATATCTGTGTAGTTCAGCTATTTGGTCAGCCATCATAGTATCTGCACTGAGCCCCAGCTCTATTGCATCAATTAAGCCAGGATCAAACACTTCTGACAGCGACCGCTCCACCCCTTTCCCGAATAAACTTTTAAATGGGGTAAAAACATGGGCAGGTATAAAAAGCCCATCCAGTTCCTTCACTTTTTTCTGAAGAATTCTGCCTGAGGCATAAATTCTCTGTGAGCTTAATGTTATATTCTTTAAATGTCCCGATAGCCAGGCTGAGAAAACCTTCATAGCTGAAAGGGTCGGAAAGAAGCAAAGAACATGAATGGGGCCTTTACAGAATTCATCATATATTTCAAGCTCTGAGCCAGGTATAATCGTTAAATCTCCATACTGAAGTCCCCCGTCGCTATGTTCAGTTACCAGTCCTTTTTGAGCCAAATCCTCGATTTCAAGAATGACTTCAGGAGAATGACAATCAATAATGCCGATGATATCAAGCCCTTTTTCATTTCGGGCATGCCTGATGATATTTGTGAAGGTTAAGGATTTAGCGCCTGTTATTTTAACCGGCTTTCCCGTAAACGTACGTCCAATATGGATATGGAGATCAGTAAAAAAGCGCTTCATGCTATTTTTTCTGCGCCTCTTGCAGCTGCAGATATTGGATAGCATAGGCGGTTTTCGCATCATAAATCCTTTGCTGCTTCAGCAGGGAAATTGCTTCATCAAGCGTTACTTCCATAAGATTCACAAATTCATCCTCATCAGGCGAAGCGGCATTTTCTTTTTTCATAAGACCCTTTGCTATATATAAATGTACCAGCTCATCGGCAAATCCAGGAGAAGTGTAGAATGAGATCAGCCATTCCATTTCCGTGCAGCCGTACCCCGTTTCTTCTTCAAGTTCCCTTTCTGCACAAACTCTGGGCTCTTCTCCTGCTTCAAGCTTTCCGGCAGGGATTTCAGCAATAATCTTATCCA
Source organism: Cytobacillus sp. Bac17 (assembly GCF_024519925.1). Classification (NCBI taxonomy): domain Bacteria; kingdom Bacillati; phylum Bacillota; class Bacilli; order Caryophanales; family Bacillaceae; genus Cytobacillus; species Cytobacillus sp. Bac17. The sequence continues at coordinate 91,305 of NZ_JALJRC010000002.1, forward strand.
GCGCTTTTCTATATTGTTCGACCATCACTATTTTATTATCTTCTGTTACAGCCAATACAGCTACTGCCCCGGGATGTTTGATAATTTCCCGCTTCGATGTTTTGCCATTCGGCAATTCAACATCTTCCACCTGCAGAGTAATGACTTTACCAGTGAAGATTTTTTCCGTATTAATCGTTCTTTCTTCTAGGCGGCTCATTGTTTTTAAGTCACTCCTGTTCTATTCCGATAATGATTGCTCATACATTTTATCATACTTGATGAGGGGGAGTATGGCATGAAGGTGTATGTCCACAAAAGGGGAATTATTCTGACCGGAAAAGCCTGGGAAGTCCGTGAGAAATTAAAACAATACAGCAGGCAGTACGTTCTTGTAAAAGACTGGGTTGAATCTCAGAACAATATAAAATAATGATAAGCCTCTAAATTTGAGTATGCCTCATTTGTTTATGTACAATTATAGAAAACACTCAAATGAGGTGGGTAATTGAAAAAGAGAAGACTTGGAAACTCAGACTTGTACGTAAGCGAGCTTGGGCTGGGCTGCATGTCAATTGGCACCAACCCTTCCCAGGCTCAGGAGATTATTGAAGCTGCCCTTGAGGAAGGAATCAATTATTTTGATACAGCTGACTTATATGACTTTGGCGAAAATGAAAAGCTTGTCGGACAATCCTTAAAGAGTGTCCGGGAACAGGTTATCATTGCTACCAAAGCCGGCAACCGCTGGAATAATAATAAAGATGGCTGGAGCTGGGATCCCTCAAAAAGCCACATCAAAGAAGCTGTAAAGGACAGTTTAAAAAGGCTGGGCACAGACTATATTGATTTATATCAGCTTCATGGAGGCACAATTGAAGATCCTATTGATGAAACCATTGAAGCATTTGAGGAACTGAAGGAAGAAGGATACATCCGGCAATATGGCATATCCTCCATCCGTCCAAATGTGATCCGTGAATATGCTTCAAAGTCCTCCATCATTTCAGTCATGATGCAATACAGCATTCTAGATCGGCGACCGGAAGAAGAAGCTTTACCGCTTCTAAATCAAAAAGGCATCAGCGCGGTTACAAGAGGTCCGCTCGCTAAAGGTCTGCTCAGCGACAAAATGCTGGATAAGGCAACGGAGTCAGTTAAAAAGAAAGGCTATTTGGATTACAGCTATGCTGAATTGGAAGAAACACTTACCAGCATCAGGGGAAAAATTCCAGATGAGCGCTCCATGACTGAGATAGCATTTCAGTATAATCTTGCGGATCCCGCTGTCGCTTCCGTGACGGCAGGTGCCAGCAAGGCAGAGCAAGTAAGAGCAAATGCAAGAGCAGTAAGAGCTAATCCCCTGAATAAAGACGAATTGACTATTATTCAATCCATTGCCAAGCTAAACAAATATGAGCAGCATCGATAATAATAGCTTGTAATAATGAGAAAAGAAGGGGCTGATGGAAAGTCAGCCCCTTCTTTTTTTGAAAGATAAGAATATGTAATTTCTGAAGTTAGATACCTGTCCAGCTCAGGCACCATCGGCTCTCGGGCCTAAGCTGCTAAGCGTGCGCCTTCCGCTTTTCTTATTATTTGAACTCTTTCCAGTTAAGATCGCTTTCTCCAAGCAGTTCTTCAAAACTTTTATTTTTTTCGCGCAGTCTTCTTTCCTCTCTTTTTTTGCGCTCATCTTCTTCCTTCTGTTTATCTTCGGCAGCTTTTAATTCCTGCTTTTTCCCTTTTAATTGCTCCATTAAGTCCTGGTTTAGCATATCGCCAAGCGTGACTGGCTTATCGTCTTTTTTAGGCTGGGAATGGTGTTTTTTCTTTTTCATATAATCCCCTCATCAACTAATTTTGCCATTTATTATATCATATTTTTCTATTCATGAAGGAACAGGCTGCATGGCTATTACGACAAATACTCCAGGAACTCAATTCTGTTTCCGAATGGATCATCAACAAAGAATCGCTTCCTTCCTTCTATTGGCGGTTCTTCCTTTATAGCTATCTTCTGCTCTTGGAGACTGCTTCTCAAGTCTTCGAGGTTTTCTACAATAAATCCAGGGTGGGCTTTTTTGGCCGGCAGGAAGCCTTCCTGCACCCCGATATGGATTTCCTGATCTCCGCATATAAACCAGCAGCCGCCGCGCTTCTGAAGATTTTCAGGCTTGGGAATTTCCTTCAGTCCAAGCTGCTCACCGTAAAATTTCCTCGCTGCATCCTCGCAGCCTTTTGGAGCTGCCAGCTGGATATGATCGATTCCTTTAAATGAAAAACTCATTTTTTCTCCTCTTTTCTTTCAACCTCTTATTAAGAGGCCTATTTCTATTTCTCATTAGTTGTTTGCACTTTTGAATGCTGCCCGTTGATTTCCGCTGCAGGCACTCAAGCTTTCCCGCGGAGAGGAACGAGAGCCTCCTCCCGCAGGACATTGAGTTATGTGCAAATATAAACACTGAAATTTATTAAAAACAATTCAAAAATAATGAAAAGCACAGCATGCAGCTGTACTTTTCAAAAGAAATTAATAAGCTTCTGTTACAACGTTTTCATCAATTTGCAATTCAGGTTCTGTTGAATTGATTATGTCCTCGATTGTGAAGCCTTTAGCGACTTCAACAAGCTTCAAACCAGAATCAGTGACATCGATGACTGCCCGCTCAGTTATAATGCGGTCAACAACGTTTTTTCCTGTTAAAGGCAGGCTGCATTCTTTAAGGATTTTCGAATCTCCATTTTTATTGGTGTGGTCCATGATGACGATGATTTTATTGGCGCCATGAACCAGATCCATTGCACCGCCCATTCCCTTGATCATTTTCCCGGGAATCATCCAGTTTGCCAGATCCCCTTTTTCAGAAACCTCCATGCCGCCGAGAATGGCAATATTCACATGGCCTCCCCTGATCATCGCAAAAGATTCAGCACTATCAAAATAGGAGGCCCCCGAAATTGCGGTAACTGTTTCTTTTCCTGCATTAATTAAATCCGGATCAACTTCGCTTTCGGCAGGGTATGGTCCAATTCCCAGTAATCCATTTTCAGATTGAAGGACTACTTCTTTATTATCAGAAATATAGTTTGCAACCAATGTCGGCATGCCGATTCCCAAATTAACGTAAAAGCCATTTTCAATTTCTTTCTCAGCACGTCTGGCAATTTTCTCGCGGACTGCTGCTTTATCGTTACTCATGAGTCCCTCTCCTTCCGTCCGTATCTATTTCTTCACAGTCAGTCTTTCAATGCGCTTTTCCTGTTTTCCCTCAATCAGCGACTGGACATAGATGCTCGGCGTATGAATATAGTTAGGATCCAATTCACCAATTTCATAAAGTGTCTCCACTTCTGCAATTGTCACTTTGCCTGCTGCTGCAATCATCGGATTGAAGTTCCGGGCAGTTTTGTGATATACAAGATTGCCCATTTTATCGCCCTTCCATGCTCTTACAAGGCTGAAGTCTGCTTTCAGTGCCTCTTCAAGGAGATATTCCTTGCCGTCAAAAACCTTGGTTTCTTTCCCCTCTGCAATCGGTGTGCCTACTCCTGCCGGCGTATAAAAAGCAGGAATGCCGGCACCGCCTGCACGAATTTTTTCCGCCAGCGTTCCTTGAGGCAGCAGCTCTACTTCAATTTCGCCTGAAAGAACCTGTCTCTCAAACTCTTTGTTTTCGCCGACATAAGAACCGACCATTTTCTTAATCTGTTTATTTTTTAATAGCAGCCCAAGCCCCCAATCATCAACACCGCAGTTATTTGAAATGACAGTAAGGTCCTTGACCCCTTTATCAACTAAAGCAAGAATAAGGTTTTCAGGGATTCCGCACAGACCGAAGCCGCCAACCATAAGGACAGCGCCATCATGAATTTCCTGAACTGCTTCACTGAAGGAAGTACAAATTTTCTTCACTTCAATCACTCCTTTCATTGAAATACTCAATTTTTTTGCTTTTCATTTATTTTCGATATTCCTATGCAAGCTCCACCACCGTGGCTACCCCCTGGCCACCGCCGATGCATAGAGTTGCAAGGCCTTTTTTCGCCTGTCTTTTTTGCATCTCATGAATAAGAGTTACAAGAATTCTTGCACCGCTTGCGCCGATTGGATGTCCGAGCGCAATTGCCCCGCCATTTACATTCAGAATCTCCTTGTTAAAACGAAGCTCCCTGTCAACTGCGAGCGACTGGGCTGCAAATGCTTCGTTTGCTTCAATAAGCTCCAATTCATCCATGGAAACAGAAGCCTTTTCAAGAGCTTTTTTTACCGCAGCAACAGGGCCAATGCCCATGATGCTTGGATCCACACCTGCACTTGCATTTCCTTTAATCGTTACTAATGGCTTAAGTCCAAGTGCATCTGCTTTCTTTTTGCTCATAACAAGCAATACCGCAGCACCGTCATTAATCCCGGAAGCATTACCGGCTGTTACGCTGCCGTCTTTCTTAAACGCCGGGCGCAGGCCTGCGAGCTTTTCAGCATTCGTCCCTTTTTTTGGATACTCGTCTGTATTAAAAACAATCGGATCCCCTTTTCGCTGAGGAATTTCCACAGGAACGATTTCATCATTGAATTTTCCTTCTTCAATTGCCTTTGCCGCCTTTTCCTGGCTGGCTGCTGCGAATTCGTCCTGTTCTTCCCGGCTCAGCTCGTATTTAGAGCAGAGATTCTCAGCAGTAACTCCCATATGGTAATCATTAAATGCACACCAGAGCCCGTCTGATATCATCGAATCTATAAGCTTTTGATCTCCCATTTTAAAGCCATTTCTTGCATTTTTCAGTATGTAAGGAGCCTGACTCATATTCTCCATGCCGCCAGCAATCACCGCTTCTGCATCACCGGCTAAAATGGCCTGTGCAGCTAAATGAACTGCTTTCAGCCCGGAACCGCAGACCTTATTAATCGTCATCGCGGAAACGCTTTCAGGAAGGCCCGCTTTAAGAGCTGCCTGCCTTGCCGGATTCTGTCCCAGACCTGCCTGCAGGACATTCCCCAGGATTACTTCATCTATCTGATCTGGGGTTACACCTGCTTTTTCAAGTGCGCCTTTTATCGCAATCGCCCCAAGCTCTGGTGCTGATACGTCTTTAAGGCTTCCATTAAAACTGCCGATTGCTGTCCGGACAGCGCTGACTATTACGACTTCTGTTTGTGCCATCTCTCTCATCCTTTCAAAACATCTCTCTGCTTGTATTCGTGCCAAGATCTCAAAATTCCTTTTATTTTGTCAAAATTTTTATTATTCTTGCAATCAAAAATGCTTTCCTACTACAATAAATTCAAGGGATTTAACATTTTTAAGAAAACGCTTACCAGGCACAATCTAAAATATGTAACGGGAGAGGAAAACATGACGCTTGCAATTCCAAATAAAGTAACCATCATTGAAGTGGGCCCTCGGGATGGACTGCAAAATGAAAAGTCCTTTGTACCCACCGAAGTCAAGAAAGACTTTATTAGAAGTTTAAAAAATGCAGGATTAACAGAATTGGAGCTTACTTCATTTGTGTCTCCTAAGTGGGTTCCGCAGATGGGGGATGCAGCTGAAATTACGGCAGATTGCCTTGATGCAAATACAAGGGATATCGTGCTGGCCCCAAACCGCAAGGGCATTGAAAGGGTATATATGACTGAATGCCGGGCCGTTGCCGTTTTCGTCGGTGTAAGTAATACATTTAATAAGAAAAATATTAATAAATCCACTCAGGAAAGCATGGATGAACTAAAGCCGATTATCGGAGAACTGAAGGAGAAAGGTTACTTTGTCCGCGCCTGCATCTCTACGGCATTTCATTGTCCGTATGAAGGAGCAATCGACCCTGAAGATACAGTTGGGCTATGCCGTCAATTTGTTGACGCAGGGGCTGATGAATTAAGCGTGGCAGATACAATCGGGATGGCTGCTCCCCATGAATCGCACGGGCTTTTTTCCCGTTTAAAAGAAGAGTTTCCAACTACCCTGCTGACTGCACATTTCCATGACACAAGAAAAATGGCTCTCACTAATATTTTTGCAGCCTTACAGGCAGGTGTCGACCGCTTTGATACTTCCGCCGGAGGACTTGGCGGATGCCCATTTGCCCCGGGCGCTGCAGGCAATGCGGCAACTGAAGATGTTGTGTATATGCTAGAGCGTATGGGAATTGAAACCAATGTTAATCTTAATCAATTACTTGAAGCGGTAAAAATTGTTCAGCCTCATCTTTCCAGGCCGATTGAAAGCACCTATTTCAGGCTGAACGCTCAAACTGTTCAATAGCAGCTTCTTAAGATGAATAATACGCCCTTTCTTATAGCATCTTATTAGATGAAAGCAACTGCTAAAGCAGCTGACGAACTCAAATCAGCTGAAGCCTATTAGAAGGGGGATTATCCGATGAGCCAAAAACGCGATAAAGGATATAGCCAGAAGGGAAAGCCGAATTCCGATACAGTAAACCAGACGATTGCTGCCGAGGATTTAGAAAAGGCAATTCATCCAACTAAAAGACAAAACGCAAAGCAATAAGCCGCCGAAAAGCGGCTTTTTTCATGCCGAGATTCCTTCTGAAATTTCTGCATGTCCCGGCTCACATCTCTGTTTTAATTTTATCCGGAATGGTAAAATAAAGAAAAAAGATGGAGGGATGGGTTTGAGAAGGTTTTTACGTTATTTATTTTCCATCGTACTCTTTCTTTCATCACTCGGCGTCTATTTTACCAATAGGCTTATGTTTATGAGAAAGAAGGAAGATGACTTTATTTTAGAAAGGGAGAAGGAGTCCGGCAGACTTGATCTTATCAAGTATGAAAGCCTGCCAAAAAGAGAAGTGCTTATTCCCTCCCCATTTGGCTATAACTTAAAAGCTGTGGCTGTCGAACCGCATAAAAATAGTCGCTATATTGTTATTTCCCACGGGGTTACGGAAAATAAAATGAACTCGATTAAATATATGAACCTTTTTTTGGACCGGGGATTTAATGCGGTTATCTATGATCATCGCCGCCACGGAGAATCCGGAGGAAGAACGACAAGTTACGGACATTATGAAAAGTTTGATTTAAAAGCAATTATTGATTGGCTTAAAGCGGAAAAAGGGCCAACTATTCAGATTGGCATTCATGGCGAAAGCATGGGAGCTGCTACAATGATCCTCTATGCGGGAATGCTCGAAGACGGTGCCGACTTTTACATCGCCGATTGCCCTTTTTCAGACTTTAAAGAGCAGCTGGCTTACCGTCTGAAAGCAGAAATGAGGCTGTCTCCAAAGCTCTTTTTGCCTGTTGCCGATCTATTTCTGCGGATGCGTGAGAAATACTCCATCGCAGATGTATCGCCTATTTCTGTAATTGAAAATATAAAGAAACCCATCCTGTTCATACACAGTGAAAAAGATGATTTTATTTTGCCGACCATGTCCGAGGCTTTATACGAGAAGAAAAAAGGCCCTAAACAACTTTACCTTGCTGTCAATGGAATCCATGCCCAATCCTTCAATGAAAACAGAGAAGATTATGAAAAAGTCATCGACGAGTTTTTGGATCAGTATGTCAGCAGCAAAGATACTTTATCACAATAGAAACAGCTGGCTTCAATGTGAGCCAGCTGCTTCATATAGGATCCTCTAATTTTTCTTTTTCTTTATGATTTCCTTGCCCTCTGCCGACAGCCCTCTTGCAGTATGAAAATCTCCCATTTTAAAATAATAGCGTTTGTTTTCTTTTTTAATAATAGCCGCTTCTTCAAATTTCTCTTCCTTGCCGGCCACCTCTACTTTTTTTATATCTCCGCTCTGAATCTCGCCAAAAATAATCGGTAATCTGTTTTCTAATTTACCTTCCTTATCGTAATCATAAAAAGTATCTTTATAAACGGTCATATGTTCATTCTCATAATATTCCCAATGGTTATGGCCTTCATTTTTCCAGCCTTTTTTGTCACTGCCCTTCAAATAGGCAGCCGCCATGGCCTCGACCTCGTTTTGTCCATCATTCTGCTGCGTTAAATACAGCAGTATGACTCCATCTTTTACTTTTTCTTTATGTAAGACTTCTTTTACGTTGAATGGAATTCCATCATCAATCGCCTGGCCCATTGTTGCTGTACTGCACCCTGACAGCATCAGGAAAGCTGCTGCCAGCAAAAATAACTTCTGCTTCATTCGAATCTCCCCCCATCAGCACTCTCTCTTCACCAATAATGACAAAACATCTTTGTTATTGTTATTCTATTTAGCCTGTAACCTTTTACTAATATATTAAAACCTTATTTTCCAGAATTTTGGAAGGGTATTTTTACCTATGTAACCTATTAAAAAAGACCGCCTTCCCTCAGCGGCCGCCTGCTACATCATTATTTTGTTTTATCAATAAAGCTCATCCTAGGGTTTAAATACTGATTTGGGCTTTTTAACTGAAAGCAATTTGCTTTCACTGAAAAGTCTATTGTTAAATCGTCATCCAAAAATACTTCCTTTGATTTTTCCGCATATATGCTGCCAGCGTTCGTTTTAATTTCCCTGTCATCTTCATCCAGGTCATTAACAAGCCAGAGAGCCGTTACCCCGCTTACTACACAGCCGCAGCCATCTATATCATACTTTAGTTTTATGAATCCATCTTTGCCGGCAATCCGTTCGGACAATTTTTCAGCCGCCAATTCAGTTAATGCAATTTCCATGTTTAAAACTACCTCCCCTTTGCATATGCTGTATTTTAACACAGATAGGAATAACATGCTTCTGAAAGAGACAGTTGCTTATTCAGCCACCAAAATGTGAAAGGATGATTGGATATGTCAAAGGCGCAGATTAAAGTAATGGATAATGGATCGCTGCGTGTAACAGGTGATGTAGAGTTAATTGATATGGATGGCAATAAATTTGAAACAAAACAAACCTTCTCCCTTTGCCGCTGCGGGAGGTCCCAAAAAATCCCATTTTGTGACGGCACTCATAAAGGAACTTTCCAATCCTGTGTCCGTGCGGAGAAAGCTCTCGACGACAAGCAATAAGGGTGGAAAACGGGGACAGTCATCCCCGTTTTTTTTCATTTTTTATTCCTGCGGGTGTTGCTCTTTCATCCTGTACAATCCCCTGTAGCATTTCCCGGTCCCTGTCCGTACTGTCTTCTCCTGCCCCTGGTGCGATATTAGCCATCGGCAGCTGTTCCAGTTCTTTTCCTCTAGGCATATTTCTTACACCCCCCTGCTGTTAAGGTGCTTCCCGCGCCCAAAAACTACCCGTTTTAAATTCATCCAGTTCAGACAGCTCTATTCTTCCGTGAACCGCGCATCCGCTATAGCGTTAATGGAAATACGGTGAATCTCCCCAAATCGATCAACAATATGAAGCTTTTGGCCAAGTTCATCCCAGTAATGGATGCTCCCGATGACCAGTTCATAATTTCTGCCCCTGTAATGAGTAAGTGTAACGCTTTTTTGAAATTCCATTGCCTCCGAAAGAATTTCATTCATATATTCAAATTTCTGCTCATCCAATTCCCGCTTTTGCTCGTACGTATCTTCCTCTGCCCAGTCTCTCAAGAGCTTTACATGTTCCGGCAGCATCATAGAAGTCCATTTTATTCTGCCCCGATCGCGAATCATGAGCTGACCCCCTTTTACATCTTATGGCCGCCAACCAATGTCGCACGGTGCTTGGCGGTTCCTGCGCTTGTATAAGAGACGGCTCTTAGCAAAGCTCCTCCTCCAAACTTGGAGCGGATCCGGTCCACTGTGTAGCCGAGCTCCCTTTTTTTCCAGCCATCCAAATCGAACAGATTCAGCTGCATTTCGCTGTCATCCGTAATATTGCCGAGGGAAATGGAAATCTGACGCACTGTTTTGCCCTCATAATTCTCGTCAAAAAGCTCGAGGCAAACGCGATAAAGATCCATCGTAATATTGGTTGGCTGGTCAACTGTCCTTGAGCGGTAAAAGCCTCCTCCAAATTCATCCTGGCTGTAGCCAAGGCCAAAACTGATGGTCCTTCCGGCTTTGCGGTGGCTGCGGGCCCTTCTTGCCACTTCCTCACACATCTCAAGGACCACATGCTTAATTTCCTTTTCCTCTTTATAATCCCTCAGTAAAATCTGGCTTTTCCCAAAGCTGATCTGCCCTTCCATGATCGGTGCCCCTATTTCCGACAGATCAATACCCCATGCATGGTGATAGAGCTGATTGCCCATAATCCCAAACTTTTTTTCAAGCTTAGCCAGATCATAGCGGGCAAGCTGTCCAACTGTAAAAATCCCCATTCCATTCAATGTCTTTTCAACACGGCGGCCGATGCCCCACATTTCCCTTAAAGGGGATACATTCCACAGCTTTGCTTTCACATCTTCGTACGTCCATTCAGCAACCCCCTTTTTTTTCGCCTCAAGATCCAGGCAGAGCTTTGACATAAGCAAATTAGGCCCTATTCCTATGGCACAGGGGAGCTGAAATTCCCGTTCAATATCATCTTTTATTTTCCAGGCAATTGTCTGGGCATCACCCCAGAGATGCACTGCACCGTCTACCTTTATAAAACTTTCATCGACACTGTAGGTATGGATGGCTTCCTTGGGGACATAACGGTTAAACACCCTGGTGATTTCAGTGGAGATTCTTAAATAAGTCGCCATTTTCGGCTCCTCAATTCTAATGCGCGGATCATTTGGAACCTCAAAAAGCCGGGCCCCTGTCTTTATCCCAAACTCTTTTTTCATTCGCGGAGAGGCAGCCAGAACAACGCTGCCCTTCCGTTCCACATTCCCGGCAATTACAAGATAGCAATCAAGAGGATCCAGACCAAGCATGACAGCAGAACAGCTTGCATAAAAGCTCTTCATATCAACACACAAAATTTGATTATTCGGCATTGCGCTGTAATCAACCATGACATCGACATCCTCCTTCAGAAAAGCGCAAGGCGCCGTACCTGCTTATGCTGGCCGGCAGCTCCTGAATCCAATAAAAACAAACAAGAACATCCGTTCTATATATGTATACCCATTATATTAAGCGAATATGCGTTCGGTTTCAATGGAAATTTTACGCGTTTTTTCTTAAAACAGGTTCTTTTGCCAGGTGCCGATATTACCAGAAGCCAGTATAATCAGCTTGAGGTGCAAAAATAATGAACAAAAAACTGATATATAAAATGGTTCAAAACTGTTTAAAGCAATATAACGAGGACAGCCATTCCATTTCGTTTGAGAGCAGGGAATTTGCAGAGATATTCAATAAAGTAATAGAGGAGAAAAATAAAGAAGCAGACAGCGAGCTGCATGAAATAGTAAATGATGTGGTATACGGGTATATTACTGGTTCACCATATTTTTGAATGAAAAAGAAGCCAAAGCGATTGCTCCGGCTTCTTTTCATTTCTGATTGAATGCACGTTTTCCAATTTTTTCGAAAAGCCCTGGAAAAAGTGTATAGACGATGCTTCCCGCATTCATCCACCGAGGAAGATTAATTTCCCTGACCGGCCGGAGCATTGCATTAACTACCTTGAGCGCAACATATTCGGGCTTAAGCATAAATTTGCTGACATTTTTCACATATGTGCCTTTTTCATCGGCAATATTGAAGAAGTTTGTCTCAATCGGTCCGGGATTAACAGCAGTCACAAAGACATTGCTGTCAGCCAGCTCCATCCGAAGGCTGTTCGTATAGCCAAGAACAGCATGCTTGGTTGCGGAATAGACACTGGATTTCGGTGTGGCAATTTTGCCCGCCTGTGAGGCGATGTTGATAATATGGCCGCTCCTCTGCTTCCTCATCACCGGTAGCACCATGCTGGTGCAAGCCATTAAACCAACTACATTTACATCAAACATTCCCTTTATTTCTTCAACGTTTGCTTCATGCGCTTCCCGGAAAACGCCGAACCCGGCATTATTCACAAGAACATCTATATGATCAAACCGGGCAAGTACCTCGGAAAAAACAGCCGAGACCTCGTCAGTGTCCGAAACATCAAGTTTATGTATGTAAACATCCACTGAAAAACGCCTCAGCAAATCTGCCTGCAGTTCCTGCAATTTGTCAAAACTGCGGGCAAGAAGGACAAGGTTCGCTCCCCTCTCGGCACAAAGGACAGCCATCTGGGCCCCGATCCCTCCGGATGCACCTGTAATAATCACATTTTTATTCTTTAATCTGTCTGACAAATCAAACCACCTCTTTTGATGCGGAATACAAGAATGCTTCCTCCTCTTTATTTATATAAATCTCTCCTATTGAATGTAAATAGTCAAGCTGAGCGACCGTTTCGGAAATCGTCAGGGAAAGCTCCTTCTCATAAACTTTCGGAAAAAGGCGGCGGCACACTTCAAAAACAGTGAGCGATTCGGACTCGAGCCATGCCTTTACTTTCATTGCCCGCTCATGCTGCCGGCCAAGCCTTTCGTTTATTAACTCATTCACATTTGTAATATCCTCACCATGTCCAGAGTAAAAAAGGGATATTGGAAGCTGCTGCAGCTTTTTCAGCGACTCATTATACTGAATCTGCGGCTTTGGCCGTTCCGTATTGCCGGGAAGCGGCGGCTCCAGGATGGGATTAGGAGAAATGTGTGCAAGCAAATGGTCTCCTCCAAGAAATACACCATCTTTCTCCCTGAACAAACCTATATGGCTCTGTGCATGCCCGGGTGTCTCCATTACCGTCCAATCGTCCAGCCCTTCAGGCTGCCTGCCTTCCTCCAGTTCGCCCGTCAGAGTACGATTGCAGGAATAGCGCAGAGTCTTTTTCATCTTATTTATAAAGGAAAAATAACTTTCAGGAATCCCAAATTCATTGAACAGTTTTATGTAAAATTCATCATGAAATTTTAGAAATTGGTCCGTCCGGGACAGCCACCTTTGGTTAACCCGGTGCCCGAACACATCGAGATTATCAGGGAAAAAGTCAAGCAGCCCGGCATGATCGGGATGATGATGTGTGAGGACAACCTGTTCAAAATCACCGGGAGTTAAATTCAGCTCTTTAAGCTGGGATTTTAAGGCTTCCCATGCTTCATCCGTTTTAGGGCCGGCATCAACAAGAGTCAGCTTTTCCCCTTTCACTGCATATACATTAACGTCACCGACAGGAAAAGGTGTCGGGATAACAAGCTTTGCAATTCCATTCTTCCAATTTGCCATTTTAACAATCCCCCTAAATCACTATATTTAAATAAAATAAAGCTGTTTTTTTATATACTTCCGCAGGCCATCCAAGTCATACAGTCCATATGCCCTTTAGATAAACCAACTTGTTTTACCCTTAAAATATCAGCATTTGCCATGCGTACAAATTACCGAAATTCCATAACATAATTTAGAAATCTTCATATATAAAAATAAGTGTACCGTTCTTTTTATCAATTGTCATTATTTTCACATAACTTTTGCACATTATTAATATTTTTTAGGAAAATACTGCTTGACAAATAAGCGTGTCTTCTTGCATAATCACAATTAAAATTTGATTTCACAAACCAAGCTGCACTATTGGACAGCAGGAAAATAGCGATGAATAAGATTAGTAAATGGAAAACGGCGAAAGAGAGTGAAGCTCAGCGGCTGAAAGGCTTCACAGTCCACTTGACCATTGAACCTGCCTTATGAGCTGTTAGGAAAACCTAAACGCACCCCCGGCGTTATCGGGATCGAGATGCCCTTTTCAAAGACAGCGGATGCAGCAGGCATGCTGCACTCAGAAGGAAAGGCAATGAAGGTGGTACCGCGGAAGCATAGTCTTTTCGTCCTTTACTGGATGGAAAGGCTTTTTTTATTTTAGTCAGCCGGCATTTGGATCAATAAAGGAGGAATAACAGCAAATGAAAAAATTAGTTATTGTTGGAGCAGGATCAATGGCAGAAGCGTTAATATCAGGAATGATTGAAAGCCGGCTCATAACCGGCAGCAATATTTGGGTCACAAACAAATGCAGCAGGGAAAAGCTGCAATCCATGCAAAAAGCCTATGGCGTTCAGGCAACTTATAATCACAGTGAACTGTTCAGGGGGGCTGAAACGGTTATTTTAGCGATGAAGCCAAAAGATGCAGCGGATGCCATTACTCTAATAAAACCTTATTTACAGGAAGATATGCTGATCATTTCTGTTCTGGCAGGCGTTTCAATCGAAAGCATTGAACTATTGGCGGAAAAAAAGCTGCCAGTCGTGAGAGCCATGCCGAATACATCGGCAGCCGTCGGAAAGTCAGCGAGCGCCTTATCGGCTAATGAAAGAGTGACCAAAGAACAGATGGAAGCAGTAAGAGGCATTTTTGATACAGTGGGAAAGTCAGCGTTTGTTGAGGAACGTCAGCTCGATGCCGTGACAGGTCTGTCAGGCAGCGGACCAGCGTATATTTATTATCTTGCAGAAGCCATGGAAAAAAGCGCGGAAGAAATCGGGCTCGAAAAGGAGATGGCGAAAGAATTCATCATCCAAACCCTCATCGGGGCAGCCGAAATGCTGGCCAGGTCGGCCAAGGATCCTCAGCAGCTTAGGAAGGAAGTAACAAGCCCCGGCGGCACCACAGAAGCAGGTGTAAAAGTGCTTGAAGCAAACGGGGTGCAGCGAGCCTTTATTGAATGCATCAAGGAAGCGACAGCCCAATCCAGACGGCTTGGCCAAAGCTTCAGCAGCACAGTGAAAATTTAGCTAGGGGCATCTCCCCTGTAATTACGTCTTCTTATTGCAAACTATGAAAAAAGGATGAAAAACACGCAAATGCTCACTATTCTATTAAGCGCAAGCCTCCTTGTATGGATTGCAGTACTAATTGATGCCGTTCTGGGACTAAAAAGCCTGGACCGCCTTGAAGATAGCAATACGATGACTGATGGCCCTCTTCTTTCTATCATAACAGCGGCAAGGAATGAAGAAGCCAGGCTTGAGGAGAGCTTAAAAACCCAGCTGCAGCAAAGCTATAAACGCATTGAATGGATATTGGTCAATGATCGTTCAACCGACAGCACAGGAAGCATCATGGACCGCCTCCAGAAAAGTGATTCAAGGGTTAAGTGTATCGATATCAAGACTCTTCCCAGTGGATGGCTTGGAAAAAACCATGCCCTTTACATGGGATATTTGGAGTCATCAGGGGAATTAATTTTGTTCACAGATGCTGATGTATTATTTAAAAAGGACGCCCTCAGCAGGGCGGTTCATTATTTTAGTAAGAATGACCTTGACCATTTAACCGCGGCACCGAGCTTGATGGGAAGGAGTTTCTGGCTCAACACGTTCATTGCTTTTTTTCTTTTCGGTTTTTCCTATTATAAACGCCCCTGGCTGGCGAACAATCAACGTTCCAAAACCGGCATTGGCATTGGGGCATTTAACATGGTATCCAGGCAATCCTATGAAGCAATCGGAACACATAAAGCAATAAGAATGCGGCCTGATGATGATTTAATGCTTGGAATGAAAATAAAACAAAATGGCCTCAAACAGAAATTTGCAACGGCGATGGACCTGATTGAAGTTGAATGGTATGAAAGCTTAAAAGAGGCCTTCAAAGGATTGGAGAAAAATACTTTTGCAGGCCTTCATTACCGGGTTAGCATGGTTCTGTTTGCAATTGCCGGCACATTCATTTCTCAGGTGCTTCCCTTTATCACAATTTTTTCAGCCGAAAAAGTTATTTTCAGTTTAAGCCTTGTAAACATCATTTTTTTAGCAGTTGTTTATACAATTATTACAAAAAGAATGTCCAAATTTTCCCCGCTTCTGTTTGTTGTATTTCCAATTACAGCTCTCCTGTTTATTTATTCCATACTTCGTGCCAGCATTCTAACCTTTGTAAGGGGCGGCATTGTCTGGAGAGGTACATTATATAGATTAAGCGAACTCAGGAATAAACGCTGAAGTAAGCAAACACCTTCCTAAGTGCATGTTCTTTTTCATTTGCGGAATCGCCTGATATACTTAATATTTAGGATAGCGAAATAAGGAGGCATTGATTATGGAAACAAAGCTTTTTTCCCCTTTAACAATTAAAGGAATCACCTTTAAGAACAGAATTGTTATGGCACCGATGTGCATGTACTCAAGCCATAATGAAGACGGCATGGTTGAAAACTGGCACCGGACACATTATACGAGCCGGGCTGTTGGCCAGGTGGGATTAATCATCCTGGAGGCAACTGCTGTAACTCCGCAGGGACGTATTTCTCCGCAGGATCTGGGAATATGGAACGATGACCATATCGCAGGCCTGAAAGAATTAACCGGGCTAATGAAAGATCACGGGGCATCAGCTGGGATACAGCTTGCACATGCCGGCAGAAAAGCGACTGTCGAAGGGGAAATTCTCGCCCCATCAGCTATTGCTTTTAATGAAAAAATGAAAACACCTAAAGAAATGACAAAAGAAGAAGTGTCTGAAACTGTGGAGGCATTCAAAAAAGGGGCTGAAAGGGCGAAGAAAGCCGGCTTTGAAGTAATTGAAATTCATGCGGCACACGGCTACTTGATCAATGAGTTTCTTTCACCGCTAAGCAATAAACGAAGTGATGAGTATGGGGGATCAGCCGAAAACCGCTACCGTTTCCTCCGTGAAGTCATTGAAGCAGTTAAAACCGTTTGGGATGGGCCTTTGTTTGTTAGAGTATCAGCACATGATTATCATGATGAGGGGTTAACTGCAGAGGATTATGCAGAAATGGGAAAATGGATGAAGGAGCAGGGAGTGGATCTTATTGACGTAAGTTCCGGAGCGGTAGTGCCGGCTAGAATAAATAGCTACCCGGGCTACCAGGTCAAATTCTCTGAAACCATTAAGGAAGGTGCCAATATTCAGACTGGTGCAGTCGGGCTAATTACATCCGGCCTGCAGGCAGAAGAAATTCTGCAAAACGGACGGGCAGATTTAATCTTCATTGCGAGGGAATTGCTGAGGGACCCTTATTGGCCTCGCACAGCAGCAAAGGAACTTGGAGCAGCAATTGAACCGCCTAAGCAATATGAACGCGGCTGGATTTAAAGAAAAGCAGAAGCACCTTACCCACGAAGGAACGCAGACTAAGAACGCCACATCCTCCCAAAAAGCTGCCGCTTTCGGATGTGCGATCGCTGCCGCAGCTTTCCTTGACCTGCGGCAACGTCTGCATGACCCCCATCGTGGGGCCTCACCTCGAGGGGGCAGGCTGCTTGCGCTAGACAGCTCTCAAGGTATACAAAGTTATAAATTCTGAAATTAAAATAAAGAAAAGGGATGGCGGTTCGCCATCCCTTTTCTATTAAATAATCTGCAGTGAATCAAGGAATACAATGATGATAACCAAAGGCACTACATAACGCAAAAGGAAATACCAGGCGGAAAAGATTCCATTCAGCGATTTTGAACCTTGAATCAATTCATTTCTCAGCAGATCCTTCTTCATTTTGTATGAAACAAAAATAGAAATGAAGAGCGCCCCTACCGGCATTAATACATTGCTGACAAGAAAATCAGCACTGTCAAATATCGTTTTGCCGAAAATTGAAATACCAGATAGGCTGCTGAAGGAAAGTGCAGATGGGACTCCTACGATAAAGATTGCCAATCCTGTCAGCCAGGCTGCACGGGTTCTGCCTCTTCCCTTCTTATTCGTCAGAGCAGCCACCACTATCTCAAGCATTGAAAAAGCGGAAGTTAAGGTTGCAAATAGAAACAGTGCAAGGAATAAGAGCAAGAACACTCGTCCGAACAGAATCTGATCAAAAACAGATGGCAGAACAATGAACAATAAACCAGGACCTGCAGCCGGCTCAAATCCCAGTGAGAAAACGGCCGGGAAAATAGCCAATCCAGCTAGAATAGAAATAAATAAATTCATTCCGACAACGGAAAAGGCCGGCTGCATCAGATTTTCATTTTTAGATAGATAAGAGCTGTATGTTACCATAACCGATACCCCGACACTTAGAGAGAAAAACGATTGACCCATCGCATAAAGGACGGTTTCAGACGTCAGATTTGAAAAATCAGGCTTTAAGAAGAATGCGACGCCTTCCATGGCATTTTCCAGTGTTAGGGATCGTGCAATCAAGATAATAAATAAAAGGAACAAAGCCGGCATCATAATTTTGCTGACCTGCTCGATACCCTTCTGGATACCTTTAGCAACCACTAAAACAGTTATTAATAAAAAGAGCCCTTGTGCCGCTACAACAGACACAGAGTCTGACACGGATGTGCCAAATAACTCTTCATAATTGCCGGCTCCATTCATAGAACCGGTAACCCCGTATACAATGTACTTCAGAATCCACCCGCCTATTACACTATAAAACGATAAAAGCAGAAAACAGGTAAATACGCCAAGGTAGCCAATCCAGTGCCATTTAGTTCCCGGAGCAATATCCTTGTATGCCGAGATTGCCTCTTTCCCCGTGCTGCGGCCGATCACAAACTCAGCCAGCAAAAGCGGAAAACCAATTAATAGTGAAAATAGCAGAAATAATAATATAAATGCTCCACCACCGCTTGTCCCGGTAACATAAGGAAGCTTCCAGATAGCTCCAAGTCCGATTGCCGAACCGGCCGAGGCTAAAATAAATCCTATCTTCGATGACCATTGCTCATTTTGCTGCATGCCTGTACCTCCATAATTTACAATATAGATACTGCCTGGTTCCAGGCGGCGATAAGCTGGCGCCTGGAGCTTTTCTTAATAGAAACCGGCCGGGTTTCCATTTTTTAGAACTTTCCCAAAAAAACAAAAAAGCCACATACTTCAAAAGGGACGCGAATCAGATTCACGCGGTACCACCCTTTTTGAAAGCATGTGACTTTCCACTCGAAATATAACGGATTAACCGTCTTTCCTGCTATTGAGCAGAAAAGATAAGCTCCAAGATGAAATTCATCTTATCTTTGTGCCAGTTTTCACCATCCACTGGCTCTCTATAAACAGGGAGATAAGACTTAATAGAGTCTCTTCATAGCTTTTTAATATAATGTTTTAAAGTATAAGTGTGATTATATTATGCCTGCAGGAAACCGTCAATGCCAAATTTGAAAATTCAATTTTTCCAGACATTACTTTTCGTTCCAAATCCGCCTCCATGCCGCACCCTCACTATCTGCCTTAATCTCGAAAACATCCGGGTTGCTCATCTTCATAAGATGCTCAAAGCCTGCATTTTCATCAAAATAGCGCAGCAGCAAAGTGGATAAATTGCCATGACTGACCAGAACGATATGATTTTCACTGGAAGCGATTAATTCATCCAGCAGGGAAGCAGCTCGTTCCATGCCTGACGAATGGGATTCTCCCCCTTCGAAAACCAGTTCAAAATCGGAAAAGCTTTGCTTAAGCTTCTCCTGCCAATCATCAAAAAGAATGGAGGATAGCACCCTTTCCCCCAAACGGCTTTCCTCCACAATCTCAAGGTTTCTCGACTGTGCAAGCGGCCGGATAGTTTCCATCGCCCGCACAAAAGGGCTTGAATAGATGCGATTAATTTCCTTGTCTTTAAAGAAATCAATTAATTTTAATGCCTGTTCCCTTCCGCTTTCTGTCAATCTGGCAGAGAAAGGCTGGCCCTCAGCCTTTGCATGGCGCACGACATAGAAAGTTTTCAATTAATTCACCTCTCCTTTATCAAGCGGTATATGAATTTCTTTAAAGTCCTCAGCAATTACCGTATTGGGGAAAATTGTCTGCGATTCCTTCACAAGCTGTTCCCAATCCTGGCGTTCATATCGTGAACTGATATGATTCAGACAAAGCTTCCTTGCATTCGCCTCAAGCGCGACTTTGGCAGCCTGCCGGGTTGTCGAATGGAAATAATCGTATGCAAGCTTTTCTTCTCCCTGTGAGAAGGTTGCCTCATGAATTAATAGGTCTGCATGAGCCGCTAATTCTATTGCCGCATCGCAAATCCTGGTATCTCCCAGCACCGTGATGATTCTGCCCTTTTGAGCCGGGCCCAGAAAGTTTTTTGCTTCCAGAATACTCCCATTCTCAAGCTCTATGTTTTCGCCATTTTTTATTTTCTTATATATCGGACCCGGCTTAATTCCCGCTTCTGCAAGTTTATCCGCGAGCAATGTTCCCGGACGGTCCTTTTCAGTAACCCGGTAGCCATATGAAGGAATCCCGTGCTCGAGCAAGCGCGCTTCCACCTTAAAGTCTTTTTCATCCAATATAGTGCCATCACTGATTTCAGCAACTTTCAAAGGGTATTTAAGGTATGTACCGCTGACAGAGAGCGAGACTTCAATATATTCTTTCAGCCCTTTTGGCCCGTAGAGAGTCACCTCCGTATCACCGCCCTGAAAAGAGCGGCTGGAGAGCAATCCGGGCAGACCATAGATATGATCTCCATGCAGATGTGTAATAAAGATTTTTTCAATTCTCCTCGGTTTAATGCTTGTATGCAGTATTTGATGCTGGGTAGCCTCCCCACAGTCAAAAAGCCAAATGCTCCCTCTTTCATCCAGGAGCTTTAAAGCCATCGAAGATACATTCCTCAGTTTAGCTGGAATACCTGCACCCGTTCCCAAGAAAAAAACATCCATTGAAAAAACAACCTCCTTTCCAGCAGTCAGGATAAAAAAATCTGTCAGAGCTTGCCAGTTCGAATATAAACAATATACCACAGCAACTGCGGAATATTTAAATCAATTGTTTTTTGTTTTATTTAACAGGATAGTTCCTGGCCTTTAGAAAGAAACTATGTTAAAAAGGCAAACTTAATATTTGCGAAAATAGCTTTAAACAGATACAATTTTATACTTGTACAGACGTTTTTTGCGAATGCAATATAACAGCTTTTATTCAAGCTGCGGGCGGGCAAATGCCAGTCCAGCCTTACATACAGAAATATTTTCGAAAAGAGGTTCTAGAATCGTGAAATCAAACGAAAAACCGACCGCATTAATAATGATATTTGGGGCAACGGGGGATTTGGCAAAAAGAAAATTGTTTCCCTCACTTTACCGCTTGTACAAAAAAGGCAGGCTGTCTGAACGTTTCGCGGTAGTCGGGATCGCCAGAAGGCCGCTCTCGAATGAAGAGTTTCAGGCAAGTGTCAAAGCCTCTGTTGAGTCAGCTATTAAAGATAACGGAGAACTTGAAGATTTTATTTCTCATTTTTACTATCATTCGCACGATGTGACGGATTCAGGCTCCTATTTGGCATTAAAAAGTGTGGCTGAAAAATTGGATGCTCATTATTCCCTTGAAGGCAACCGCATTTTTTACCTTGCCATGGCCCCTGAATTTTTCGGTACCATTGCAGAGCATTTAAAAGCAGATGGACTGACGGATGTGGATGGCTTTAAGCGCCTTGTCATTGAAAAGCCTTTTGGTCATGATTTGGAATCAGCGAAACAGCTTAATAAGCAAATTCGAAAAGCTTTTTCAGAAAATGAAATTTACCGGATTGACCACTACTTAGGGAAAGATATGGTACAAAATATTGAAGTTATCCGTTTTGCCAATGCCATTTTCGAACCTTTATGGAACAATCGCTACATCTCAAATATCCAGGTTACATCAAGCGAAGTACTGGGTGTAGAAGAACGCGGCCGTTACTATGAAAAAAGCGGCGCCCTTCGTGATATGGTTCAAAACCATATGCTGCAAATGGTTGCCCTCCTGGCAATGGAGCCGCCAATCCGCCTGACAACAGATGAAATCAGATCCGAAAAAGTGAAGGTATTAAGAGCCATGCGTCCGCTTGAAGGGGACCAGGTGAAAGAATACTTTGTCCGCGGCCAGTACGGAAAAGGCCAATTAAACGGACAGGAAGTCCCTGCATACAATGAAGAGCCGATGGTGGATGAACAATCAAACACCGAAACTTTTGTAGCTGGCAAGCTGATGATTGACAATTTCCGCTGGGCAGGTGTACCAATCTACATTCGTACTGGAAAAAGAATGGCTGCAAAATCAACGAAAATTGTTATCCAGTTCAAGGATATTCCGATGAACTTATACTATCAGACTGAGCAAACGTTAAATCCGAACCTGCTGGTCATCCATATTCAGCCTGAAGAAGGCATTACTCTATATTTGAATGCCCAAAAATCAGGACAAAACATGGAAGCCACACCGGTAAAATTAAATTTTGCCAACAAAGGCATCGATGACATGAATACGCCTGAAGCTTATGAAAGGCTTTTATATGATTGCATGCGCGGAGATGCAACCAACTTTACCCATTGGGATGAAGTGGCCCTTTCCTGGAGCTTTGTCGACAAAATTTCCGACGTATGGGAAAACACAAAAGAAGCAGGCTTCCCTAACTATGAATCCGGTTCAATGGGTCCAAAAGAAGCAGACCAGATGCTTGAAAAAGACGGTTTCTTCTGGTGGCCTGTAACAGACCTTGATGTTGAACAGTGTTAAATAATTTTCGAACCCCCCTGCCACGGCAGGGGGGTTCGTTTAGGGGATACCATGATCCGGCTTCCTGCAATTACAAAAAAAACAGCGCCTTTTGAACGCTGTTTTTTTAAATTACTCCATCCAATTTGTATGGAAGATGCCTTCTTTATCTGTACGCTGATAGGTGTGTGCGCCAAAGTAATCACGCTGTGCCTGAAGAAGGTTTGCAGGCAAAGTTTCAGTGCGGTAGCTGTCATAATAGGACAGTGCCGCAGAGAAGCATGGTACAGGGATGCCGTTCTTCACAGCCGTACTGATAATTTCACGGGTAGCATCCTGGTAGCTTTCCACGATTTCCTTGAAATACGGATCAAGAAGCAGGTTCTTTAAACCAGGCTCACGGTCATATGCTTCCTTAATTTTTTGCAGGAATTGGGCACGGATAATGCATCCTCCGCGGAAAATCATCGCAATATCGCCGTATTTAAGATCCCATCCATATTCTTCGGATGCTGCTCTCATTTGAGCAAAGCCTTGTGCGTATGAGCAGATTTTGCTCATGTAAAGGGCTTTGCGGACACTTTCGATAAAGGCTTTTTTATCACCGGTGAATTCCGATGCAGCTGGCCCGCGAAGAACTTTGCTTGCGTTGACACGCTCTTCTTTCATGGCAGAGATGAATCGGGCAAAAACGGATTCAGTAATGATTGGAAGCGGTACGCCAAGATCCAGCGCACTTTGGCTTGTCCATTTGCCGGTTCCCTTTTGGCCGGCTGTGTCTAGGATGACATCTACCAGCGGCTTGCCGGTTTCATCATCTTTTTTCGTGAAGATATCAGCGGTGATTTCAATAAGATAGCTGTCAAGCTCACCTTTATTCCAATCGGCAAATACTTCATGAAGCTCTTCAGCAGTCAAACCAAGCACATTTTTCAACAGAAAATAAGATTCGGAAATCAGCTGCATATCGCCGTATTCAATGCCGTTGTGGACCATTTTCACATAATGGCCTGCCCCATCCGGACCGATGTATGTTGTGCATGCTTCGCCATTAACCTTTGCCGCGATATCTTGAAAAATAGGGGCAACCAGCTCGTAGGCTTCTTTTTGGCCGCCAGGCATAATGGAAGGCCCTTTTAATGCGCCTTCTTCACCGCCGGATACACCAGTACCGATGAAGTGTATGCCCAGCTCGCTTAATTCCTTATTGCGGCGCTGCGTGTCCACAAAGAAGGTATTTCCGCCATCAATCAAAATATCCCCTTTATCCAATAAAGGCTTTAGCTGCTCAATGGTCGCATCTGTCGGGCCGCCTGCTTTAACCATAAGCATGATTTTGCGCGGTTTTTCCAGGGAATCAACAAACTCCTCAATTGTATATGTACCTTTAAAATTTCTTCCTTCGACTTCCTTAAGCATCTCATCCGTTTTTTCGCGTGACCGGTTAAAAACGGATACAGAGTAGCCTCTGCTTTCAATATTCATGGCAAGATTTTTGCCCATTACGGCTAAGCCGATAACACCAAACTGTGATTTCGTCATCTTTTATTACTTCCCTTCCAGCCTTTAAGCGTGTAATTGCTTGTTCAAAAAGAAGATCTTTATTAAGATTATTTGAACATCATCCAATAAAAGAATCCACTTTACTTTAGCAAGATTCCTATTCTTATTCAACTTTCCTGTCTTAGTTTAGCTTATAGCCGCCTGAAAAACTCATGAAATATCATCTTTTTTACTGCCCTTCCCTGGCCTACTCTGCAAAAAGTCTTTATTAAAGCTGGTATCAGTGCCGATTTTGGGGCGGGGCAATTTCATTTCCGAAAGTGCACCTGCATTGTCAATTATTTTAGCCCCATATTTCTTTCGCAAAAGGTCCATTGTCTGAAATAACGGCTCTTTTTTAGCATCTTTTTCAAAACTGAATAAATCCAGCTGTTTAACTGCCTGATCGGGTTCGACAAGGTCTGTTCCTGTAATGCCCAGCAGCCGTACAGCGTTTCCATTCCAATGTTTTATAAAAAGCTCCTTTGCCATTCGATAAATTTCTTCATCCTGCTGAATAGGATTCTTCAGTTTGCGGCTTCTGGTAATGGTCTTTCTATCCTTATACCTAATGGTAATCCCCAGAGAAACCGCCATTACCTTTTTTCTTTTCAGTCTGGAAGAAACCTGTGAAGACAATTTTTCAAATACTTGAAGCAGCTCTCTTTGATTCGAAACATCCCTTGGCAGTGTGGTGGAATTTCCTACACTTTTAAATTCGGATGCCGATTCCGGATCAACTTTCCTAAGATCTTGGCCATTGGCTTTTTGTTTCAGTCTCGGGCCATTGATCCCCAGGGCTGCTTTTAATACAATTTCATCCGCTTTTGCCAATTCACCGATTGTGGCGATGTTCAGATTTCTCAGCTTTTCCCCGGTCTTCTTGCCGACTCCGTGCATTTCTTCCACTTGCATCGGCCATAAAATATGGGGTACATCTCTTTTTCTAAGAACTGTAATCCCCATTGGTTTTTTCATGTCAGAAGCCATCTTGGCTAGAAATTTGTTGGGAGCAACACCGATGCTGCAGGGCAAATCGAGCTGCTGGAAAATCTGCTTCTGTATCGTCTCAGCAATTTCTATTGGGCTCCCAAACTCATAGCTGTCTGTAATGTCCACATATCCTTCATCAATGGATACAGGTTCAACAAGAGTGGAATATTCGTGCAATATATCAAACATTCCCATAGAAGCTGCACGATATCTCTCAAAATTTGGCTTCATAATAATCAGCTGGGGACAGAGCTTTTTAGCCTCCCACAGAGGCATGGTGGTTTTTACCCCGAAGCTCCTTGCCTCATAGCTGCAAGTCACGATTATTCCGCGCCTCTCCTCCGGATTGCCTGCGATCGCTAAAGGCTTGCCCTTTAATGTGGGATCATAAGCCATCTCAACCGAAGCATAAAAACTATTCATATCAACATGGAGGATAACTCTCCCGTTTTTCGGATACATTTGCTTCATGCCGGCACTTCCCTGTAAAATCATTCACTTCTATTTTAGCAGATATTCTTCTTTTCTTTTATTATGAGGATTATAAAAGCAAAAACAGAGAATCTTGCTCCTCTGTTTTTGAATTCGCCCGCTATGCTGTTGTTTTCTGTGTTTTCATATACTCTTTTATTTCCCTTATTCCTTCCAGAGATTCCACCAGCTTTGCAGGGTCGATTATAGTAATCAGCCTATGATCGATATTGGCTACCCCTGTAAAATAATTGGTTTTTTGATAGGCAATCAAACCTGGCTGTTTCAGGCAGTCTGCTGGAATATCTAAAATTTCCTTGGCTTCAGTCACCAGCACTGCAAATGATAGCTCTTCTGTCTGCAGCACGATCATCCTTGCCGAACCGCTATCGGACAGTGCCCGGCTGTAAAGAATTTCTTCAAAATCAACAACAGGAATTAGCTCTCCTCTGACTTTGACAATTCCTCTTACATAACTGGGCAAATGAGGGATCGGTGTTATGCCTTCCATTTTCTCAATGGATATAACAAAGGGAATGGGTGTGGCATATTCCTCATTTCCTGCCCGGAAAACGACAGCTTTATTATTTTCAGTCATTCCATTTCCTCCCCGGAAACTCTTATGTATAGAACTAATATACCATAGGCATTATTTTCTAACTAGAGAGGATCTAATAGAATTAAGTGATATAAAAAAGAGAACCGCTTCGGGTTCCCTTTCTTTAAGCTTAGACTTTAGACTTCTTCGATAATGGCAATGACCATTTCAGCCAGTTTATTTAATTCTTCAATAGGCATGCGCTCATTGGTTGTATGAATTTCTTCGTAGCCAACAGCAAGGTTGACTGTTGGTATGCCTAAACCGGCAATAACGTTCGCATCACTTCCGCCGCCACTGTGAAGAAGCTCGGAGCTTCGGCCAATCTTTTCAGCCGCTTTTCGGGCCACTTCAACGACATGGTCGCCTTCGCCAAATTTAAAGCCAGGGTACATAACCTGAACATCCACTTCAGCTTTGCCCCCCATTTCTTCAGCAGCACTTTCAAAAGCTTCTTTCATTTTAGCAACCTGCTGTTCCATCTTTTCAGGAATTAATGAACGTGCTTCTGCTAAAATATCAACATGGTCACACACGATATTCGTCTGCTGTCCGCCTTCAAAACGGCCAATGTTAGCCGTTGTTTCTTCATCAATGCGGCCCAGAGGCATTCTTGAGATCGCTTTCGCTGCCATAGTGATAGCCGAAATGCCTTTCTCAGGGGCTACACCGGCATGTGCTGTTTTCCCTAGAATAGCAGCCTTAACTTTCGCTTGTGTCGGGGCGGCAACGATAATATTTCCGACTTTGCCGTCACTGTCCAGTGCGTAGCCAAACTTCGCTTTAACAAGTGAAGGGTCGAGTACCTTCGCTCCGACCAGTCCGGATTCTTCCCCAACTGTGATAATGAACTGGATAGTTCCATGAGCAATATTCTGCTCTTTCAGGACTTTAACAACTTCAAGCATAACGGCAAGTCCTGCTTTGTCGTCGGCACCCAGGATCGTTGTTCCATCGGTTACAACATAGCCGTCCTTGATGGAAGGTTTAATACCTTTTCCAGGAACAACCGTATCCATGTGGGAAGTGAAATAGATTATATCTGTTCCTTCTTTGGTTCCCTGAAGAGTGCAGATGAGGTTGCCTGCACCGTGTCCGGTCTGTGCAGTTGTATCGTCTTCATATACCTCAACCCCAAGATCCCTGAATTTTTTCTTCAGCACTTTTGCAATTTGAGCTTCATACTTTGTTTCAGAATCAATTTGCACCAGTTCCAGAAATTCGTTTAATAACCGTTCCTCATTAATCATTTATGTACAAACCTCCAAATTTAAGCTTACTAAGCAAGTATAACTCCAATATTTTGGCACAGCAAATCAGGAATCCATTATAGCGGGATATTTCCATGCTTTTTATGAGGCCTGCTTTCTTTTTTATTTCGCAGCATTTCAAGCGCCTGAATGATCTTGATTCTGGTTTCTCGCGGATCGATGACATCATCCACCATGCCTCGGCTTGCTGCCACATATGGATTGGCGAACTTTTCTCTGTACTCCTCGATTTTTTGTGCCCTGGTAGCCTCAGGATCTTCACTATTCTGGATTTCCCTTGCAAAAATAATGTTGGCTGCACCTTGAGGACCCATTACAGCTACTTCCGCATTCGGCCATGCAAATACAAGATCTGCGCCAATAGATTTACTGTTCAGGGCAACGTAGGCTCCTCCGAATGCTTTTCTTAAAATTACAGTAAGCTTTGGCACTGTTGCTTCTGAGTAAGCATAAAGAATCTTTGCGCCATGCCGTATGATCCCGCCATGCTCCTGTTTAACACCTGGGAAAAAGCCTGTAACGTCCTCAAATGTAATAAGGGGAATATTAAAGGAATCACAGAACCGGATAAACCTTGAAGCCTTATCGGAAGAATCAATATCAAGGCCTCCTGCCATTACCTTCGGCTGATTGCAGACAAGTCCCACCGTCTCACCCTTGATTCGGGCAAGCCCGACTACAATATTTTTAGCAAAGTCACGCTGTACCTCCATAAAAGTATCTTTATCCACTACCTGTTCAATGACTTTTCGGACGTCATATGGACGAAGGGCATCAAAAGGAATGGCGTCTGTGAGATCCGGACGGTAATCATCGTCCTCATCCCGTTCTGACATTGGCGGTTTTTCCTCATTATTCTGCGGAAGGTAGCTTAACAGACTTCGTACCTGCTCAATAACTTCCTCTTCGGACTCGCCTCTAAAGTGTGCGTTTCCGCTGATTGTGTTATGCACACGGGCACCGCCCAAATCCTCCGGTGAAATTTTTTCCCCAGTAACCGTTTCGATTACTTTTGGGCCAGTTATGAACATCTGGCTCGTCTTTTCCACCATGAAGACAAAATCCGTGATCGCTGGAGAATAAACCGCTCCGCCTGCACATGGCCCCATAATGACAGAGATCTGCGGAATCACTCCTGAATAAATGGAATTCCGGTAGAAAATATGGCCGTACCCATCAAGGGAAACAACACCTTCCTGAATTCTGGCACCGCCGGAATCATTCAAGCCTACAAATGGAGCCCCATTTTCAGCTGCCAAATCCATTACATTAGCAATTTTTTTTGCATGCATTTCCCCCAGGGCGCCGCCAAAAACAGTAAAGTCCTGGGAAAATAAGAAGATAGGACGTCCGTTGACTTTACCATAGCCAGTTACAACACCATCGCCAGGGCCTTTTTGGTTTTCCAATCCAAAATCCGTGCTGCGGTGCTCAATAAATGGATTCAGCTCAACGAATGTGCCCGGGTCAACTAATAAATCGATTCGTTCACGGGCAGTCAGCTTCCCTTTTTCATGCTGTTTTTGTATACGCTCATCCCCTCCGCCAAGTTCGACTTCCCTGCGGCGGTCGTATAACTCATTTATTTTCTCATAGATGTCTGCCATGCTTTATTTCAATCCTTTCTTTTCACAAAATTCATATAATATGCCACCTGTTGATTTCGGGTGCATAAAGGCTACCTGGGCACCGCCAGCACCAATCTTCGGTTCATCCTGCAGCATCCTGATGCCCTGTTCCTTCATTTGATTAATGCGTTCCTGTATACTGTCAACACCTAATGCTACATGATGAAGACCTTCGCCTCGCTTCTCTATAAACTTGGCAATTGGACTTTCTTCACTTGTCGGCTCAAGCAGCTCAAGTTTCGTTTCCCCTGCTTTAATAAAAGCAACCTTTACTCCTTGGCTGTCCACTTCCTCAATTCCGAGAAATTCAAGCTGAAGCACTTCAATATAAAATGGAAGCGCTTCATCAAGAGACCTGACAGCGATACCTATATGGTCCACCTTCTTGATCATATGTTTTCCTCCTCATGGATGTCGGAATTTATCAATTTCCCGCAGAATGCGGGCATATTTTGGGTCTATTATTTAAATATTCGTTAAAAATGTCGAAAATCCTTTTAAAAATTGAGCGGTTGTTCAATTTGAAGATTCTTAGTAAAATAATAGTAAGAATTGGGACGAGGAGGAATAGAATGTCAAATAAGAAAATGACAAAAGTGATTGTTTATTTAATGATATTTGCAATGCTCGCATCTACCCTCATTATGGGGATGTCGATGTTTTTATAACAGAAATTATGTAGACTTTTTCAGCTGCTGCGGAGGGCAATTCCGGGCAGCTTTTTTTCTGGCATGAATTTTTCTTATGTTCTATTTTTTATTCAGCATATTCTCAATTTACCTAACATGCATACCATTTTATTTTACTTCTTAAACGCTCTGCAATGCATAAAAAAACTGCATCCATTCAGATGCAGCTAATTATTATTTCAAAGGATCATTTTTTTATTGCCCCGTACTCTCTTCCAAGTTCATCAAAATTTTTTGGGGAGCTGACAACTAAAATTTTCGTACCAACCGGTACAGATTCATATAACGACTCGACTGCTTCATTCTGCAATCTAATGCATCCATTTGAGACGTACCTGCCGATGGATGCAGGGTCGTTCGTACCGTGAATGCCATAAATCCTTCCATCTGTATCCTCTGCGTCAAATCCAATCCATCTAGTCCCGAGTGGATTACTTGGGTCACCGCCCTTAATATCCTTTTTCCTGTAATAAGGATTAGCTGCCTTAACAGTGACAGTGAACATCCCTTCAGGTGTAAGATCATCGGTTTTCCCGGTTGCAGCTGTGATTACACTTTGTACTTTATGATCATGAATAAACGCGACTTCATTTGTCTGTTTATTGACAATTAAAAATGGATCTCCGGGCAGCGGGTTGGGTCCCAATGGCCAGATTGGGGAAAATGAAAAAAACATGATGGCCGCTGCAGCAAACTTCAGCATGATCATTCACGCTCCAATTCCTTTTCCTTAGTTTGCTTCTGCTGTCCGGTCTTGATTCATTTCCCTATCCTTTAATCCTTTAAAAGAGCTTTTTATAATTAAATACTGTTCCATTTCTTTTACAAAGTGAAGCAGCGCAGCCCGTGCCTCAAATTCCTCTCTTGTCTTGGGGAGCTCCATATTTTCAAAGGAAACTCTCATTCTGTATAATTTATCCAGAAATTGAATGGCCGTATTCCCTGGATGAATGTGGTCCGATAGCTCCTCAATAAAATCAGCAATCATCTCCCCCTGTTCAACAGGCAGGGCTATGGACGTTACGCTTGGAAGAACACGCTCAATAATCTCGAATTGCTTTTCCCTCATTTTAAAATAGTGATAATATAAGTTATCATTCCTTCGGAAGTGGTTTTCGACATCTCTGAAGGCCAATGTTTTTGCCTTATCGATTAATTCCATCGTTTCAGTGATTTCTCTGCCATCCCAGCTGCTTTCATGTGTACGCAAATACTTCACGATTTCATCAAAGATAATCTTAAAGTTATCTTCTATCTCTAGCCTATACTCCTTAAGCTTCGATTCCAGACTTGGCATATAGAGGTTTGCGATGAGCGCCACACCAATTCCGACAGTAATAATGCCCAGCTCATTCAGCAGGAGTTCCTTTGAAACTTCCCCTGCTGAATAAATATGCAGAATAATAACGGAGCTTGTCACAATACCATCGCTGGCCCTTAACATGACAGCTGCGGGAATAAAAAACAAAAGCAGCAGTCCTATTACAAGCGGATGATAGGCAATCCCCTCAAAGAACAAGGAAGAAAACACCATTGCCATTAAGCATGCAAAAAAACGGTCCCATGAAGCTCGCAGAGATTTTTTCTTCGTTACTTTTATGCATAAAATAGTCAATATTCCTGCAGAGACAAAATTGTCAAGCTGCAGCATCTGTGCAATCATGATGCTAATGGAAGTTCCCACGGCAGTCTTGATTGTCCGGTAGCCAATTCTGTATTTCATATAGTCAAACTCCTATATTCATTTGCCCGCACCTAAATTTAAAGAAGGCTGTTTGTTTTAAGAAAAGTGAAAGAGAAGATGATCCTTTTGACCATCTTCTCCCATAGCATATATCGATTATAGCATTTTTTGCAAGAAATCCCTTGCACGTTCACTCTTAGGATTAGAAAAAAATTCTTTAGGTGAAGAATCCTCTACAAGCACGCCGCCATCCAGGAAAAGCACCCTGTCTGCCACTTCACGGGCAAATCCCATTTCATGGGTAACAATCGCCATTGTCATGCCTGTATGGGCTAAATTTTTCATAACGTCCAGTACTTCTTTCACCATTTCCGGGTCAAGAGCGGATGTGGGCTCATCAAACAGCATGACATCAGGTTTCATAGCAAGAGCTCTGGATATCGCAACCCTTTGCTTCTGTCCCCCGGATAACCGATTTGGATATTCGTAGGCTTTGGCCGATAATCCGACCTTCTCCAAAAGCTCGAGCCCTGTTTTCTCAGCTTCCGATTTCGAAACTCCCTTAACCTTCATTGGTGCATAGGTCAGGTTTTGAAGAACCGTTTTGTGCGGAAATAAATGAAAATGCTGAAAAACCATTCCCACATCTTGGCGCACTTTCATAATGTTTGTGCCCTTATCCGTAATGTCCTGCCCGTTAATCATGATCCTGCCATCTGTAGGCACTTCCAGGAGATTGATGCAGCGCAGCAATGTTGACTTGCCGGAACCGGATGGACCAATAATAGCTACTACTTCGCCATCTTGAATACTGGTTGAAATTCCTTTAAGAACTTCAAGTTTACCGAAATGTTTATGCAAATTTTCCACTTTAATCACTGCGTCTCATTCTCCTTTCAATCCCTTTTCCAAGCACAGTCAGGATCATTACCATAATGTAATAGATAAGCCCGGCAATCAGTATTGGTTCAAAGTAGGAAAACTTTTCGCCTCCCACGATGTAAGCCCGGCGCATCACGTCTGTTACCCCAATAACTGTTACGATTGCAGATTCTTTTGTAAGGGTAATAAACTCGTTCATCAAAGCAGGCAAAATGTTTTTCATCGCCTGCGGGAGAATAATATCCATCATGGCCGGCCTATATGGGACACCTAAAGCCATGGCCGCTTCACTTTGGCCCTTATCAACAGCCAGGATGCCTGCCCGGATAATCTCCGAAATATAGGCAGCTGAGTTTAGTCCAAATGACAGGACGGCAGCTGTTGACGGATCAATTTTATACCCGATCAGCTGGGGCGATCCATAATAAATGAGCATCAGCTGAAGAACAAGAGGTGTTCCTCTAAAAACGGATGTATAGGCATCTGCTATCCACCCAAGAATTTTAAATCTGCTGATTTTAAAGAATGATAGAATAATGCCTAATACAAAACCCAATATGCCTGCCATAGAAACTATTTGTAGCGTAACGCCAATGCCTTTAAGTATATATGGAAGGGAGGGAACGAACTGCTGAAAATCCAGATTCACTATCTTTCCATCCTCTCTCTATAAATAGTTTACTAGTTTCCAAGAAGAATAAAGCGTCCAAAGGAAAATATGCCTTGGACGCCAATTCCCAGCGGAATTATTTGTTATCAAACCATTTTACGATCAGGTCTTCCAATTCACCGTTTTCTTTCATCTTCACAAGCTCTGCATTAAATTTCTCAGTTAATTCGCTGCCTTTTGGAAAAGCCATGGCAGAACCTGCCTCCGCTTCAGCTTCTTCGATCGTAAAACCGGCAAGATCTTCATTTTTTTCAAAGTATCCTTTTGCAACAATATCTTCAATCATGGCAGCATCAAAACGGTCTGCCATAATTTCCTGAATTAATTCAGGGATGCGGTTGCGGTTTTCTACTTTCATATCAACTGTCTCACCAATTTCTTCTGCTTTATCAGCCTGAATAGAGGCAAGCTGCACACCTAAAGTTTTGCCGTTCAAATCTTCCAATGACTCAATTCCGCTTCCTTTTTTCGAAACGATCATATGACTGGCTGTATAATATACATCACTGAAATCAACGTTTTGCTTGCGCTCTTCAGTAGGTGTCATCCCCGAAAGAACAAAATCGACCTGGTTAGTTTCCAATGCAGGAATCAGTCCGTTAAAGTCCATATCCTTCACTTGTATCTCATAACCCAATTTTTCAGCGATCGCTTTGGCCAAATCCACATCAAAACCGATGATTTCTTCCCCTTTTGCGGAATCTACATATTCAAATGGCGGATAATCAGCTGATGTACCCATAGTTAATACTTTTTTATCTGAGTTTTCCCCTGAGCCGCTTCCAGTGCTGGCTTCTTCACTTGTGCCGCATGCAGCTAATACGCCAACTAAAAGTATGCTTAAAGCAAACATGATGACTTTTTTCATTTTAGTTTCCCCCTATAAAATATGAATAATCTCTGCATAACTATTAATAAATATTCACTAAAATGAATTTTAACAGATTTTTATATTTATGCAATAAGATTTTTAAATATTTATTAGAAGTTTAATTATTCAGATAAATGGACATAAAAAAAGTCCCGTAATTCGGGACTTTTACTGGAGAAATAAAAAAGAAAACTTTGAACGTCGAAAAACTATCTAGTTCCAAAAGGAATACTTCGACAGCTTTACATCGCACGACCGAAAGCGGCAGCTTTTGGGAGGAAGTGGCGTTCCTTCGCGAGCAAGGCGCTTCCGCTTTTCCTGTTTAAAGCTCTTCGCAATATTTCTCAAAGGTATCCTGCAGTTTTTGAACAACAGCCATTGGCTCATGGCCTTCAATTTCATGGCGCTCGATCATCGTGCATAATTCTCCGTCTTTAAGAAGAGCAAAAGATGGTGATGATGGCGGATAGCCGGTAAAATAAGATCTTGCTTTTTCGGTTGCTTCTTTGTCCTGGCCGGCAAATACAGTAACCAAATGGTCAGGGCGCTTATCATAATGCAGAGAATGCATGGCAGCAGGGCGGGCAATTCCGCCTGCACATCCGCAGACTGAGTTCACCATTACAAGTGTGGTGCCTTTTTTATTAAGGGCTTCATCCACTTCCTCCGGTGTAGTTAATTCTGTATAGCCGGCATGCACGATTTCCTGGCGTGCCTGCCTTACAACATCATTCATAAATAAATTGAAATCCATATTCATAGATCATCGCTCCTTATGCTGATTAATCTTTTTCACTATATACATAATACCAATACAAGAACAAAATTTACAATCAAGTCATTTTTTTGAATAAAAAAGTTTAGCATCTGGGTTATGGGGGAAAGATAAAACTACAGCTAGATCCATACCCCTAAACTCCCTAGATTCGCCAGTGCCCACAAGGCACTGGCCATTTTTTTTTCAGGAAAAGCTGCCCTGTTGAAGGACAGCTTCATTTCGAATAGACATTAAACAATTCTTCCACTGCAGATGTAACCGTCCTGTTTCCTGAGATAACCTCATTTTCGATTTTCGGAAGGAGCGGCTTAATGGCAGGATGATAAAAAAAGCTGAATTGAAGCTGATCCAGGATCATGGAATGGATCCATTGTTTTGTCTGGAGTCTTCTTCTTTCCTCAAATACACCTGAAGATTTTGCAGTATCTTCGAACGTTTTGATCACTTTCCATATCTCAGGGATGCCCTCGTTCAAAACAGAAGAGCAGGTGTAGGCTCTGGTTTGCCATCCCTTTGTAGCAGGCTGGAGAAAGTGAAGTATACGGTTATACTCTGCTTTTGTTTTCTCCGCTAATTTTTTGTTGCTTCCATCGGCTTTGTTGACAATTACCGCATCAGCCAGTTCCATAATGCCTTTTTTCATTCCCTGCAATTCATCGCCAGCCCCTGTCAGCGTTAATAGCATAAAAAAGTCCACCATGTCCCTGACAATGACTTCACTTTGTCCCACACCAACTGTTTCAACCAGAATAACATCAAAGCCTGCCGCTTCACACAGCAGCATGGTCTCTCTCGTTTTCCGGTGAACTCCACCCAATTTTCCTGCAGAAGGTGAAGGTCTTATGAATGCCCGGGGATTTCTGGAAAGCTGCTCCATCCTTGTTTTATCGCCAAGGATGCTGCCGCCGCTCAAGCTGGAGCTCGGATCGACCGCAAGCACCGCTACTTTTAACCCTAAATCACATAAGTATGTCCCAAAAGATTCAATGAACGTGCTCTTTCCTGCTCCCGGCACTCCTGTTATCCCAATCCTAAGCGATTGTCCTGAATGGGGCAAAAGTTTGTGCAGGATTTCCTGTGCATGGCGAAAATGATGTTCAGCGTTACTTTCAATCAGAGTGATCGCTCTGGCAAGCAGACCTCTGCTGCCATTCAAAATGCCTTCTTCAAGAACGTTTAGATCAGGGAGGGAGGCAGATTTTTTTTGAAACCTGCCTTTTTTCTCAAATTTCAGCTCCGGCTCGCCTGTATCCACACCACCGCGCACAATGCTTGTAAAATTATCTGCCTTTTCTTCATCAAACCATTCCGGTTTCTTATCCTCAGTCATTTACTGGGTCACTTCCTCATACCCGAGACGGCTGTAGATCTCCCTGATGACTTTTTGGGCTGCCACTGGAATGACTGTGCCCGGTCCAAAAATGGCAGATGCTCCATGCTCATATAAATACTGATAATCCTGCGCAGGGATAACCCCGCCAATTACGACAATAATATCTCCCCTATCCAATTTTTTCAGTTCAGCAACGAGCTGCGGCAGAAGAGTCTTATGACCGGCAGCAAGTGAGCTGATCCCAATGACATGAACGTCATTTTCTACAGCCTGCATGGCTGTTTCTTCCGGTGTCTGGAAAAGAGGGCCGATATCCACATCAAAACCGAGATCGGCAAAGGCTGTTGAAATCACTTTTGCTCCCCTGTCATGTCCATCCTGCCCCATCTTGGCAATCAGAATCCGCGGTCTCCTTCCCTCATTTTCAAGAAATTCATCTGTCATCTGCTTTACTTCTGCAATTTCTTCTTCGTTGGAAAAAGCAGAACTGTACACGCCGCTGATAGAACGGATAATTGCTTTATGGCGGTTGGCAACTTTTTCAATCGCTTCAGAAATTTCCCCGAGAGTGGCTCGAACCCTGGCTGCATTTACTGCTAGCTCAAGAAGATTGCCTTCCCCTGTATCTGCAGCTTTTGTAATAGCCGCCAAAGCTTCAGCAACTTTCTCATTGTCGCGGGAAGCCTTTAGCTGCTCCAGCTTCTCGATTTGCTTTAATCGGACAGCCGTGTTGTCAATGTCAAGAATATCAATCGGCTCTTCTTTTTCCAGCCGGTATTTATTCACACCAATAATGGTTTCTTTTCCGGAATCAATTTGTGCCTGCCTTCTGGCTGCCGCTTCTTCGATTCTCATTTTTGGCAAGCCTGTCTCAATCGCTTTGGCCATTCCGCCAAGATTTTCGATTTCTTTAATATGCTCCCAGGCTCGCTTAATTAACTGATCTGTTAAAGCTTCAACATAATAAGAGCCGCCCCATGGATCAATTACATTCGTGATCCCTGTCTCTTCCTGAAGGTACAGCTGCGTATTTCTGGCTATACGGGCAGAAAAGTCTGTCGGCAATGCAATGGCTTCATCCAGCGCATTAGTATGAAGGGATTGTGTATGGCCCATTGAAGCTGCATGCGCCTCAATGAGAGTCCTTGTTACATTATTAAACGGATCCTGCTCTGTTAAGCTCCAGCCGGAAGTTTGCGAATGCGTTCTAAGCGCCATTGATTTGGGATTATCCGGCTCGAAGGTCTTCATCATTTTTGCCCAAATGAAGCGGGCTGCGCGCATTTTTGCCACTTCCATGAAGTAATTCATGCCGATTGCCCAGAAAAACGAGAGCCTTGGCGCAAAGGAGTCGATATCGATTCCAGCTTTAAGGCCGGTTCTTACATATTCGAGACCATCAGCCAGCGTATAGGCAAGTTCAATATCAGCAGGAGCCCCCGCTTCCTGCATATGATAGCCAGAAATACTGATGCTATTGAACTTAGGCATGTATTTTGAAGTATATTCAAAAATATCGGCAATGATCTTCATGGACATTTCCGGAGGATATATATATGTGTTGCGCACCATATATTCTTTTAGGATATCATTCTGGATCGTTCCAGAAAGTTTCTCCTGGCTTACTCCCTGCTCTTCCGCTGTAACAATATAAAAAGCCATGACAGGCAATACCGCTCCATTCATCGTCATGGATACAGACATTTGATCTAAAGGTATCCCATCAAACAGCATCTTCATATCCAGGATGGAATCAATGGCTACGCCAGCTTTCCCGACATCTCCCTCGACTCTTGGATGATCTGAATCATAGCCTCTATGAGTAGCCAGATCGAAAGCGACTGATAAGCCTTTTTGACCCATTGCAAGGTTACGCCGGTAAAAGGCATTACTTTCCTCTGCAGTAGAAAAACCGGCATACTGCCGGACAGTCCATGGCCTGTTCACATACATGGTTGAATATGGCCCTCTTGTATAAGGGGGCAGTCCAGGCTTATCGTTTAGGTGCTCCATGTCTCTAAGATCTTCATTTGTGTACAGAGGCTTTACATTTATTTGCTCATTTGTTTCAAAGAGAAGTTGATCAATGGATGAATCGATTTCTTCCTCTGCTTTTCTTTTCCAGTCATCTTTGGCTGATTGTTTTACTTCAAGAATATCCAGGCTTTTAAAATCAGGTTTATTGGCCATTGCTTGCCGCCTCCATCTCGTTCAGCATATTTAAGAGAGTTTCATAGCAATCGCTTTTTACATGAATGTATCCGCCGATGCCAGCGTTCTGATATTCATCCTTTTTCCTCTCTTCGGGAAGGCCGGCTAAATAGATTTCAGCTGACGGGAAAGTTTCTTTCAATTGTTTAATTAAAGGTACAGCTATGCTATCGTATAGTTCATTTGATCCGCAAATAAAATAATGCCTGCAATTTGTTTTTTGAATAAATGCTTCAGCATCTTCAGGATTATATACCGAACCGCTTTTAACTGCATCAACCCCGCCAGGAGCCAGGAAGCCTGAAATAAAATCAGCACGCGCCTTATGGTCTTTCAATGCTCCCAGACAGATAAGACCTGCTTCTGGACGAATGCCCTTTCCTTTTAATCTTTCAGATAAATTCCGCAAACCCTCGAAGGACTCAGAAAGACGAACCTGCTGGATAATCTTGAGATCACTCCTGCTGTTCTGGACGGTTTCCAATTCTGTCTGAAGCGGCTTTTCATCAAGATTTGCATATATATTCGTTCCGATGATACTTTGTTTTCTTGTATGAACATCTTTCTTCTTCTTTTCAAGAATTTGGGTAATCTGATCATGAACCCATCCTGTTTGAAGGGCATCCTTCATTCCTCCCAGCTCTTCTATCTCAAGGAAAAGTCCCCATGATTTGGAAATCAGTTCATTTGTCAGATGCTCAATATACCAGGAGCCGCCTGCTGGATCAGAGACCTTTAGTAAATGCGCCTCTTCCCTTAAAATCAACTGAGTATTGCGGGCAATCCGTTCTGAAAAAGGAGATTTGGCTCTTTCCGGATCATTATATGGACTGACATGAAGGTATTGTATTCCTCCCAATACTGCTGCGAACGCTTCATTCCCCGCTCTCAGCATATTTACATAGGAATCATAGGCAGACTTTGTAAAGAAGGACGTCTCTGCTGAAATGACCATTTTTTTACTGTCACCCCCAGCTCCGAATGCTTCCGCCACTTTGCCCCATAATACTCTTGCAGCACGCAGCTTGGCAATTTCCATAAAAAAGTTTGAGCCAACAGCAAACTTAAAGACCATTTTAGATAATATTTGTTCAAGGCCTTTGCCTTTATCAAGAAGATATTGCAGGTGATTTACTCCTGCTGCAAGAGAAAATGCAAGTTCCTGGACGGCATTTGCACCGCTATTATGATAAACCGCTGAATTCACCATGATTGTTTTCAGGCTTGGCAGATTTTCTTCTGCATTACTCATCGTTTTATTCAAAGCTTCGTATAGTTCATCGATTGAGCGGTCGTTCAATGTATCGGCAGCAGCAATAGCAAGTGGATCTGCGGCAACATATCCGGAGACTTTTTCTCTTTCTTTTACTTTTCCAAGTCCTGCTATTAATACATGCTGATTTCGTCCGGCATCCACACTGAAAGGGTACCTTTCATAAAGTTCGCCTACAGACAGGCTTATCTTCTCTGGATTTTTTAACTGTTCAGGCTCAAACGCAAGAGCTGTCTGCCCTGTCTTGATGGCAGCAAGAAGTTTATCTGACAGCTCTTCGGAAGAGGAAGCACTAATTTTCTGTGCAACCTTCCATTCTTCAGACAGGTATCCGGCTGCATAGGAACCTCTTCTAAAATCTTCTAAGCCCGGATACTGTGATAATGCACCTGTTTCCAGGTCTTCTCTGGAATAAAGCGGTTTCAATTTTATGTTTTCATATGTATTTCGTGATAATGTTTCTAAGGATTTCCCTTTAAGAGTTCTTTCCGCACTTTGTTCCCAATCTTCATTTGTCTGCTGCGGGAATTTTTCTTCAATCATTTTCTTTAATGACATAAATTTGCTGTCCTTGTAGCTGACAGCGTTCCCTCCCCTCATGCGGCAGCGGACCCGTTTCTTATAAGAAACAATGCCGCAAGAAAATTATAATAAAATTCTAAATTCTCCATATACCTATTTTAGTATACAAAAGAGAAACAAGCAATGAACAATAAGAAACCGCTGTCCCAAAGCAGGACAGCGGCAATTTTAATTACTAATAAATAGTTGTATTTTCTTTAGAAGTGTTCTCCAGAATTTCCTTCACACGCTGCAGGAAGCGGCCGCAAACCAGGCCGTCTAATACACGGTGATCGAGTGACATACAAAGGTTAACCATATCACGGACAGCAATCATGCCATTGTTCATTACTACAGGACGCTTCACAATGGATTCAACCTGAAGAATTGCAGCCTGAGGATAATTGATAATGCCCATTGACTGGACAGACCCGAATGAACCGGTATTATTTACAGTGAAAGTTCCACCCTGCATTTCAGCGGAAGTCAATTTACCTGTACGTACTTTTAAAGCAAGATCATTGATTTCACGGGCAATACCCTTAATCGTTTTTTCATCAGCTGCTTTGATGACCGGAACGAATAACGCGTCATCTGTTGCAACTGCAATGGAGATGTTGATATCCTTCTTCTGGATAATCTTATCACCTGCCCACATAGAATTAATCTGCGGGAATTCTTTAAGGGCCTGCGCAACAGCTTTCACGAAGAAAGCAAAGAACGTAAGGTTGAAGCCCTCTTTTTGCTTAAACTCACCTTTAATGCTGTTACGGTATTCAACAAGATTTGTAACATCTACTTCCATCATTGTCCAGGCATGTGGTGCTTCATGTTTGCTGCGAAGCATATTGGCTGCAATCGCTTTACGCACTCCAGTAACAGGGATTTCAACATCACCCGGCATTACTGGAACATTAGGTGCTGGCGCTGCCTGTTTCTGTGCAGGCTGGGAAGGTGCTGGAGCCGGTGCCTCTGTCTTTTCCGGTGCTGGTGCTGATGCAGCAGCTGCCGCTGTAGGAATATCTCCGGACTCAATGATTTTCATAAGGTCTTTACGCGTAATGCGTCCGCCTCCGCCTGTACCTGTCACCTGGTTTAAGTCAATGCCATGCTCTTGAGAAAGCTTTAAGACGGCAGGTGAATAGCGGACTCCTTTTGGAGCATCTGCCGAAATAGGTGCCGCTGGTGCAGAAGGCGCCACACCTGAAGGTGCAGCTTCAGCTTTGTCCTCTGCTTTAGATTCTGATGGGGCTTCCTGAGCTGCTTCTCCGCCGCCTTCAGTTTCAATTGTCAGAATAACCTGGCCAACTTCATAAGTTTCTCCCTCTTCTGCAACCAACTCTTTGATTACACCAGAGAAAGAGGATGGGACCTCAGCATTTACTTTATCAGTCATTACTTCAGCAAGCGGATCATATTTATTTACTTTATCTCCAACGGAAACCAGCCATTTGCTGATTGTCCCTTCAGTAACACTTTCCCCAAGCTGGGGCATTTTAATTTGCTCAATAGCCATTGGGTAACCTCCTTCTAGCTGCCCGCATTTGCGGGTCATGCAGCTAGTACAGCTGATCCGGTATGAATTCCAGCCGGAAAGCTGCACCATCTGCTCTTTCCATTTTTATTAACTAATGCCTTTATTAAAATTCAGCCAATTCGCGCATTGCTTTTTCTACTTTATCAGGGTTAACCATAAAGTATTTTTCCATAGTCGGGGCGTAAGGCATTGCTGGCACGTCAGGACCGGCAACGCGTTTGATTGGTGCATCCAATTCAAACAGGCAGTTCTCTGCAATAATGGCAGAAACTTCGCTCATAATGCTGCCTTCTTTATTATCTTCAGTAAGAAGAAGCACTTTTCCTGTTTTTGTCGCAGCTTCGATAATTGCTTCTTTATCTAACGGATATACCGTCCTTAAATCAAGGATATGCGCTGAGATGCCATCTTTG
The DNA here is from genome assembly GCF_024519925.1 of Cytobacillus sp. Bac17. NCBI lineage: Bacteria > Bacillati > Bacillota > Bacilli > Caryophanales > Bacillaceae > Cytobacillus > Cytobacillus sp. Bac17. Next base: position 132,982 of record NZ_JALJRC010000002.1, read on the forward strand.
GCAAGTCTTTCAGCAGCCTGCAGAGCGAAATGAACGCATAGGCCATAAGTGATCACAGTGATATCTTCACCCTCGCGTTTTACATCCGCTTTTCCGATTGGCAGCACATAATCATCATCAGGAACCTCACCCTTAATCAGGCGATATGCACGCTTATGCTCAAAGAACAGTACAGGATCCTCGTCACGGATTGCCGCTTTCAATAATCCCTTAACATCATAAGGCGTAGAAGGCATAACAATCTTAAGTCCCGGCTGATTCGCAAATACTGCTTCGACAGATTGGGAATGGTATAGTGCTCCATGAACACCGCCGCCATATGGTGCACGAACAACGATCGGACAGCTCCAGTCATTGTTGGAACGATAGCGGATGCGTGCTGCCTCAGAAATAATCTGATTAACCGCCGGCATTATAAAGTCGGCAAATTGCATTTCAGCAATCGGGCGCATTCCATACATCGCTGCACCGATTCCAACCCCTGCAATTGCTGATTCAGCAAGCGGAGTATCAATTACACGGTCTTCGCCAAATTTATCATACAGTCCTTGTGTCGCTTTAAACACGCCACCTTTTTTACCTACGTCTTCACCTAAAACAAATACCTTTGAATCTCTTTCCATTTCCTCGCGGATTGCCATAGTTACCGCATCGATATAAGAAATTACAGCCATATTCTCTCCCCCTTACTGTTCAGCATAGACATGCTTTAAAGCAGATTCCGCTTCTGCATATGGAGCGTTTTCAGCATAATCAGTTGCTTCGTTTACCAATTTCATAATCCGGTCATTAATTTCCTTTTCAATCGCATCATCCATTACACCATTTTCTTTCAGGTATGCGCCAAAAGTAATAATCGGATCTTTTGTTTTCGCTTCAGCCACTTCATCAGGAGCACGGTAGCTTCGGTCATCATCATCAGATGAGTGTGGTGTTAAACGGTATGAAATGGTTTCGACCAATGTCGGCCCTTCTCCGCGGCGGCCTCTGTCCGCTGCTTCTTTCACAGCTTTATAGACTTCAAGCGGATCGTTTCCATCAACTGTTATACCTGGCATACCGTAGCCGATAGCTCTGTCAGATACGTTTTCGCAAGCAAGCTGTTTTTCAATCGGTACAGAGATTGCATATTTATTATTCTCACACATAAAGATAACAGGGAGCTTATGAACACCTGCAAAGTTCGCACCTTCATGGAAGTCCCCCTGGTTTGAAGAACCTTCACCAAAAGTTACAAAGGTTACCAGATCTTTTCCTTCCAGCTTTCCGCCAAGAGCAACTCCAACAGCATGAGGCACCTGTGTAGTAACAGGTGAAGAGCCCGTTACGATTCGGTTTTTCTTTTGACCAAAATGTCCTGGCATTTGGCGGCCGCCTGAATTTGGATCTTCGGCTTTAGCAAACCCTGACAGCATTAATTCCTTGGCTGTCATGCCGAACGTAAGGACTACTCCCATGTCGCGATAATATGGCAGGACATAATCCTTCTCGCGATCAAGTGCAAATGCAGCACCTACCTGAGCAGCTTCCTGTCCCTGGCAAGAAATAACGAAAGGGATTTTTCCCGCGCGGTTTAAAAGCCACATACGCTCATCAATACGGCGAGCTAATAGCATCGTCTCATACATTTCAAGAACTTTCTCATCACTTAAACCTAAATCTTTATGTCGGTTTTCAGCCATTTATACAACCTCCTAAGCTAATATGTATCACCGGGCTCCCAAAAGAAGCCTGGACTTTTCTGTTTATTCAATTGGAACTTTATCCGTGGATAGCTTTTCCATCAACTGCAAGGGCAGCTTCACCGATTGCTTCAGATAACGTCGGATGAGGATGGATTGTATGTGCTACTTCCCATGGAGTTGCATCAAGAACACGGGCCAGACCTGCTTCTGAGATCATGTCTGTAACGTGCGGGCCTATCATATGGACACCCAGGATATCATCGGTATCCTTATCTGCCACAATTTTCACAAAACCGTCGGATTCACCAAATACCAGTGCCTTTCCGATTGCCCGGAATGAGAACTTGCCCGTTTTGACATTATGGCCTTTTTCTTTTGCTTCATCCTCTGTTAATCCTACACTTGCCGCTTCAGGTGAACTGTAAATGCATTTAGAAACCAGGCTATAGTCAATTGGAGAAGGATTCTTGCCGGCAATGTGCTCTACGGCTACGATTCCTTCATGAGAAGCAACATGAGCCAGCTGAAGGCCGCCAATGACGTCACCAATCGCATAAATATGGGATTCCTTTGTCTGGAAGTATTCATTTGCTAAAATAAATCCCTTTTCTATCTGAATGTCAGTATTTTCAATGCCAATACCCTCTGTATTTGCCTGACGTCCCACTGAAACAAGCAATTTCTCGGCGGAGAATTCCTGCTGAGATCCTTTCACTTCAGCTGAAATCGTAACTCCGTCGCCTTTCTGAAGGGTTTCAGGAAGCACTTTTGCTCCTGTTACAATTTTGACTCCCTTTTTCTTCATAAGGCGCTGCATTTCTTTTGAAATTTCTTTATCTTCCGTAGGTATAATGCGGTCAGCATATTCGATTACTGTTACCTCAGCACCAAAGTCTGATAACATAGATGCCCATTCGATGCCGATGACTCCACCGCCAACAATTATAATGGAGCTTGGCACTTCTTCCAAAGCTAAAGCCTCATCCGAAGTCATTACAAGTTGTCCATCAATGTCCAATCCTGGCAGAGTACGAGGACGTGATCCAGTTGCTACAATAACATTTTTAGGGATCAGCATTTCATTTTCGTCCCCATTGTTCATTTCAACAGAAATTGTGCCCGGCATCGGAGAGAAAATAGATGGTCCAAGTATGCGGCCTGTTCCTTCGAATACATCAATCTTGCCTTGCTTCATCAAGTGCTGAACACCTTTATGAAGCTGATCAACGATTTTATTTTTTCTTTCCTGTACCTTATTGAAATTGATGGATACATCACTTGTCACTACGCCAAAATCTTCACTGTGCTTTGCGGTAGCAAACACTTCAGCACTTCTTAATAAAGCCTTGCTTGGTATACAGCCTTTATGAAGGCAAGTCCCTCCAAGTTTTCCTTTTTCAACGATTGCCGTTTTTAAACCAAGCTGTGAAGCACGGATGGCAGCTACATAGCCGCCTGTGCCTCCGCCTAAAATCACCAAATCATATTCCTGTGCCAAATTGCTTCCCCCTTCTATTTCAACGCTGCTTTGTCAGCTTTTTTTCCAGGATATTCTTTTTCAGTCTCTTCACCGCGGAGGACACGAAGAGCGCCTTCAGCGAGTGCCTGCAGTTCATTTTCACCAGGCTGCACGATGACATCTGCAATCCAGTTAATCCGTTCACTGATTTCGTTTACAAAGTCCTTGCCATAGGCAAGACCCCCTGTAAGGATGATGGCATCAACCTTTCCGCCAAGCACTGCACTGGCAGATCCGATTTCCTTAGCCACCTGATAAGCCATTGCGGAGTAGACAAGCTTTGCTTTCTCATCTCCGCTTTCAATCATCTTTTCAACCTTTACTGCATCATTTGTTCCCAGGTAACCAACGAGACCGCCTTGTCCAACAAGCTTTTTCATCACTTCTTCACGATAAAAGCTTCCGGAGTAGCAAAGTCCCACCAAATCACCGGCAGGTACTGTACCTGCCCGTTCCGGACTGAATGGCCCGTCTCCATGAAGTCCGTTATTAACATCCACCACTCTGCCTTTTTTATGAGCACCTACAGTTATACCTCCGCCCATATGCGTAACGATTAGGTTAAGCTCCCCGTACTTTTTGCCAAGTTCTTTGGCTACTCTCCGGGCAACAGCTTTCTGATTCAAGGCATGGAAAATACTTTTTCTTTCTATCATTGAAAAGCCTGAAATTCGGGCAATTGGATCCAATTCATCTACCACCACCGGATCGACAATGAACGAAGGAATATTTAAACCAGAAGCAATCTCATATGCCAGTATTCCGCCAAGGTTTGAAGCATGCTGACCAGCAAAACCGGCACGAAGATCCTCTAGCATTGCATCATTAACTGAATATGTGCCTCCTTCAATCGGTCGCAGCAGCCCCCCGCGGCCGCACACTGCACTTAATTTGGAGATATTGATTCCTTCGTGATCCAATGTTTCCAGAATGGTCTGCTTTCGGAATTCATATTGATCGATAATACTTTCATAAGAGTTAATGACATCTGCATCATGGCGCAATGTCTTCTCCAGGACAGAGATCTCATTATCGAAAACTCCAATCTTAGTTGAAGTGGATCCCGGATTGATGACGAGAATTCGATGTTCTTGTTCTAGCACGTTTAAACCTCCATAAAGAGCGGAAATCTCCCTTGTAAAAGTATACTCTTACTCAGGTACTATTAACTGCCGCTGCATTTTTTCTACTCTGTTTTTAAAGGCAAAGACGCTGAATATTCCATTCAGCGCTTTGCATTTCAGGAAAGTTACTCCTCCCTAAAGCTTATCTGCGGCTTAGAATATGATGGCCATTTTGGAGGAATTGTCCGCGTGAATTACGCATTCTTTCAATTCTTTCCTCAACCATGCGGTCAGCCGCTTTATATGTCGGAATTCCATCCCTTTTAGCAATCTCAATAACTTTTTCAATATTATTGTATACAGTTTCAACTTTTTTCATTGCTCGTTCACGGTTGTATCCGTACAGCTCATCCGCAACATTAATAACTCCGCCTGCATTAATTACATAGTCAGGAGCATAAACGATGCCCATCTCATGAATTAAATCACCGTGGCGTGTTTCTTTAAGCTGGTTGTTGGCAGCTCCAGCGATTACTTTTGCTTTCAGCTGCGGGATTGTATCATCATTAACTGTCGCACCTAAAGCACAAGGAGCATAAATATCACATTCAACTCCATAAATTTCATTTGGTTCAACTGCTTTAGCACCGAACTCTTCAACTGCACGCTGAACTGCTTCTTTATTAATATCCGTAACAATCAGCTGTGCACCTTCTTCATGCAGATGGCGGCAAAGATTGAACGCAACGTTTCCAACACCTTGAACAGCAATTGTTTTGCCTTCAAGAGAATCAGTTCCGAATGCCGCTTTTGCTGCAGCCTTCATACCTCTGTATACGCCATAAGCTGTAACTGGTGAAGGGTTGCCGGAAGAGCCGAACGCAGGTGAAATTCCTGTTACATAGTCTGTTTCCTCATGAATCAGGTCCATATCAGCTACTGTAGTACCCACGTCCTCAGCAGTAATGTAACGTCCATTTAAACCTTGGATATAGCGTCCGAATGCACGGAACATTTCTTCGTTTTTATCTTTGCGCGGATCGCCGATAATAACTGTTTTACCGCCTCCAAGATTTAAACCAGCTGCTGCATTCTTATATGTCATGCCGCGTGCAAGACGCAATGCATCCTCAATAGCAGCTTCTTCAGATTCATAAGTCCACATGCGTGTACCGCCTAGTGCTGGGCCTAAAGTGGTATCATGAATAGCAATAATAGCTTTTAATCCTGATTGTTTGTCCTGGCAAAACACCACTTGTTCGTAATCATAAGTTTCTAGGTATTTGAAGATTTCCATGTTATAATTCCTCCCCGGATTCTTTAAAAGTAATATGTTCGTTTTGTTAAAAAAAATTTAATTTACGATTTATAAAATACTGAATGAATTAATTTCTTTCTTTCAGAGCCCATTACTTTGCTGAGCATATCGCTAAAGCAAGGGAATAAACCTTGCTTTCTGCCGAATCTGCTCTTGAAGTAAGAACGATCGGCGCTTTGGCACCTGCGATAACAGCTCCTACTTTTGCTTTCGCAAAGTAGACAAGTGATTTATATAAAGTATTCCCAACTTCTATAGTCGGCACCAATAAAATATCTGCCTGTCCGGCAACTTCACTTTTGATCCCCTTATGTTCAGCCGCTTCAAAAGAAATTGCATTATCCAAAGCCAGGGGACCGTCGACAAGACAATCTTTTATCTGGCCCCTTTGGTTCATAAGAGTTAATGCTGAGGCATCCAGAGTTGCCTGCATAGCAGGATTAACAACCTCTACTGCAGCAATCGGGGCTGCAAGAGGCTTTTCTATTCCTATGCTCCTTGCAATTTCAACTGCATTTTTCAGGATTTGTGCTTTTTGATTGAGGTCCGGTGCAATATTCATTGCTGCATCAGTGACAATCGTAAATCGTTCAAAACCTGGAACCTCAAATACCGCCACATGTGATAAAACATTTCCTGTTCTTAAGCCGAATTCTTTATTTAAGACAGCTTTTAAAATACCTGCCGTCGGGATATTTCCCTTCATCAGCACATTGGCTTTCTGCTCTTTTACAGCCCTTACTGCCAATTCTGCAGCATATGCAGGCGATTCTGCATGAAGGATTTCAAGCTTAGGGCTTTCAGCTGCTGCGCTATGGTTCCGATTTATGATTTCGCGGATTTTTACTTGATCCCCAAATAATAAAAAGCTTGCTAAGTTCAGCTTAATTGCTTCAGCAACTGCTTCGAGAACTTCTTCGTCTTCCGCTGCGGCTACGGCTACTGTTTTCTCACCATATTGGGTTGCTTTCGTTAGAAGCGAATCCAATTTCATCTGTTCAACCCCCTTACTAGAAAAGCGCGCGCCTCGCCCTCCCACGGCACCTCGCGGGGCAGGCTGATTGTGCTAGACAATTACCGGCGCCTTTTTCTTGATGTCCATCCGTTTATTATACTTGCAAGAAGTGTGCCAACTTAAAATTACTGTGAAAACGCTTTATTCACTGAGTTAAAGTGCGCAATTAATTGCACACTGTGAAATTTATTGCATGCCATCTTTTGCAATATCGTATTTCTCCAATTTATAGTAAAGATTCCTGACAGAGAGTCCAAGCGATTTAGCAGTCTTGGTTTTATTTCCATCCAGCTTGTGAAGTGTTTGTCTGATCATTTTTGCCTCATATTGCTCTACCAGCTGAGTTAATGTTTTAGTTTGTGCTCCTTCACTTGTTTCAACACTTGGAGACGGCTTATTGGCACCTATCAAATCCGGAATATGCCTTTCCTCTATATCTGTTTCGTTGTAATTCATAAAAATAATGGCTCTGCCGAGGATATTATCAAGTTCTCTCACATTTCCCGGCCAATCATAGGCCATTAGTTTATTAACTGCTTGTTCTGTTACACCTTCTACATTCCGTCCATATTCCTGGTTGATCTTTTGAATAAGCCTGCTGCATAGAAGAGGAATATCCTCCTTTCTGCGTCTTAATGAAGGAATATGTATAGGCATTCGATTCAGCCTGTAGTATAAGTCTTCCCTGAAAGTGCCGTCTGCAATTCCTTTTTCTAAATTCACATTGGTCGCAGCAATAACTCGAACATCTATTGAAATGGGCTTGGTCCCTCCCACTCTTGTAATTTCATGTTCTTGAAGAACCCTGAGCAGTTTCGCCTGAGTGTTAGCTGTCAGCTCGCCAATTTCATCCAGAAAGATACTGCCTTTATCAGCTTCCTCAAACAAACCCCGTTTGCCGCCTCTTTTTGCTCCTGAGAACGCCCCCTCTTCATAACCAAATAATTCGCTTTCCAGAAGAGACTCTGATAATGCTGCGCAATTAACCCTGATAAACTTGTTATATTTTCGGTCGCTGGCATTATGTATAGCGTGGGCGAACAATTCTTTGCCTGTCCCTGACTCTCCTCTTAGCAAAACGGTAGCTGGAGTTTTAGCCCCGAGTCTTGCCTGTTCAATTGCAAGCTTCATCTCTTCAGATGATCCAATAATATCCTCGAATGAATATTTCGCTTCCAATGTACGGATAATCTGTCTTGCCCGGCTTAATTCACGATTCAGATTCTGAATTTCCGATACGTCGTGAATAACTCCCACACTTCCTTTTAACTTTCCATCAACAATGACAGGCGCAACATTTACAATAACATCCTTTCTTTTCGGTCCGACCCTCATGGCCACACCTCTCATTGCCCTTCTCGTTTGAAGAACCTTCATATGCACACTTTCACCTTCGGAAATATCAGCTGTGGCAGGCTTCCCGATCACTTTTTCTTCTTCAAGGCCTGTTAGCCTCGAATATGCCGGATTGATCAAAATCCCTTTCCCATTTTCATCAACCACAGAAATGGCTTCTTCACTTGATTGAATAATCGCCTGAAGCATTGTCTGTATCTCTTTCAAATTCGTAATTTCTTCCGCAAGCGAGACTACTTCTGTTATATCCTTAAAAACAGCAAACGCACCCATTAATTCGTTATTTTCTCCAAGCATCGGTATTCTTGTCGTAATAATTTTCAGGCCATTTGCCAAAGTCATTTCCTGATTCGCTTCAATTCTCCTTGTTGCCATAACTCTGGGAAGCATGCTGTCTGTAATGACTTCATTAATTTTTTTCCCTAAAGCGTCTTTCCTCTTAATTCCTGTCATTCTCTCCGCACTTCGATTAAAGACTGTAATCTCACTAAAGTTGTTGATTACAATCATACCGTCATCAGTCGAATTAAAAATCAAATCATGCTTATACGTTTCATTTCTGAATTTCGAAATCAGTTCTTCCTTTTCTTCAAGTAATTTCGCGATTAAGAAAGCTACACTTCCAGGAATCAGGACCGTATTTTTGCTCCTGGCTTCCCTGATGTCGATAAACACCTGTTCATTTCCGGTAACTTCAATAATGATATCAATATCCTGATCCATAAAATAACGCCAATCAGTGCCAATCGGGATGCCGCTTTCTTTGGCAATCCGAAGTCCTTCAGCACCCGGATTAATGTCCACCATAGCTTTTACATCCAGAACAGCCGTTTCCTTTATAATTTTAAGGATGGCCGTACCGCCTTTACCTGCACCGACAATCATTACTGTTTGCATTTTTCTACCTGCTTTCATTGAAAATTCTTGCACGCTTGACATTATTCCGTGCAACATTCTTCATGAATTTATTTTAGCACAGCAGCGGTACTTGACAAATTTATTTAATGATTTATGATTTCGATAGGTAATTCGATTTGAAGGGAATTTTTTTATGATTAGACTAATTGCTTTATTAATTTTACTCCTGCCAGGCATATTGGCTGTCTATGGGATAAAATTAATGAGAGATATGGTCTTTGGCATCCTGCAAAGCCCATTTCCATATTTATGGCTTCAATTTGTTTCAGGTTTCCTTTTCTTAATCATAGGTCTTGGCTTTATCGCAGGATTTATTCTTTATCGCGATCGAAAGAGAAACAAAGTTCAGGAACGATTTAAAACCAAATAAGTTAGTGGGGGGATAAAAAGTGAAGCCGCTGCAGTTATCACCGGAAACAGCATTAAAGCTTGCTGAAAAACTAAATCTTCCTCTTGAGCAAATCATGCACATGCCTCAGCACATTTTGATTCAAAAGATGATGGAGCTTGAGAATGAAGAAAAGAAATAAATTAATAAGTTCAGTTTGAAAAATTTCAAACTGAACTTTTTTGTTTCCGCTGAATTTTGAGGACAATAAAAAAACGCCCCATAAGGAGCGCAGCATAAAAAATAAATGATTTTGTTATAAGTCCTTACCCTTTCAAGAAGCTTTGTGCTCCAGACGCAGCTTATCTGCAACCATTGCAATGAATTCCGAGTTGGTTGGCTTTGCTTTTGTCATGCTGACTGTATACCCAAAAAGAGAGGAAATGGAATCAATATTACCGCGGCTCCACGCAACTTCAATCGCATGGCGGATTGCACGCTCCACACGGCTTGCAGTAGTATTAAACTTCTTAGCAATATCAGGGTACAGCACTTTTGTAATGGAACCGAGAAGTTCTATATCGTTGTATACCATTGAAATGGCTTCACGGAGATATAAGTATCCTTTAATATGGGCAGGAACGCCAATTTCATGGATGATGCTGGTGATGCTGGCATCCAGGTTCTTAGGCTTTGCTTCTCCCTGAGGACGGTAAGATTGAGCGGGTTTGCGGAGAAATGAATTCGATTTTCCGCTGACTTGGCGTATATGACTTGCCAAATTGTCCATGTCAAATGGTTTAAGGATAAAGTATGAGGCTCCCAAATCCACTGCCTTCTTGGTAACATCCTCCTGTCCGAATGCAGTGAGCATGATTACATTAGGGAGTGTTTTCAAATTTAAATCTCTCATTTTTTCGAGTACAGCAAGTCCATCCAAGTGAGGCATGATGATATCCAATACAAGAACGTCGGGCTGTGTATGCTCTAATATTTCGAGGCAATCCTGTCCATTATGTGCCACACCGGCAACTTCCATGTCTTCCTGAGAAGATATATATTCCTCTAAAAGCCCGACCAGTTCCCTATTATCATCCACAACACAAACTTTTATTTTCTTCACTTACTTTCCTCCTCGGTCCAATTATGGTCTCTTTAATAAATGTTCATTTTCGAACATGCTCTTTTTGATATCTATTTTCTATTCTAAATGAGAAATTCGACAATGCAACAAAAATTCCTCTACTTTTTTGAAATTTTCTTAAAAAACCAACTAAACCTCATTTATTCTTTTGTTTTCTTCTGTTTTCGACCGATTTCGTCATACTCTTTACAATCCGTGTTTCTTTGTCGAAAATTCTTTATTTTCATTTTAACATAACTATTTTACTCATAGTTTTTGTTTAGCCTATAATGCGGCCTGTTTTTTCACTGCAAGAGCAGTAAAAAAAAGACGGGTTTAACCCGCCTTTTTTAAGATCCATTCAGTATTAGGATGCTTTTTCTTCAGCTTTTTCATATATATCAATACCTGCTTCATTTAACATCCATTCAATATGAACACCATATCCTGAAGTAGGGTCGTTTACAAATACATGGGTCACTGCTCCAATAATCCTGCCATCCTGGATAATCGGGCTTCCGCTCATCCCCTGGACTATGCCGCCTGTTTTATCAAGCAGCTTCTGATCCGTCACTTTTATGACCATTCCTTTTGTTGCCGGAAACTTCTGCGGAATCGTACTGACAATTTCAATATCGAACAATTGTACTTCGTCATTGTCGACCACAGTTAAAATTTGGGCAGCGCCCTCTTTGACTTGATGAGATAAGGCTATAGGCATCGGTTTGTCAAAAATTCCGTTCTTCATATCCCGGTTTAATTCCCCAAATATTCCGAATGGACTATTTCTGACAATATTCCCGATTATTTCTTTATCTGAAGAAAATCGTGCAAGTTTTTCACCAGGATTGCCATTGCTTCCTTTTTCAATTGAAGTAACAGTTGATCGGACAATTTGCCCGTCTTCAACCACAATTGGCTTCTTTGTATCCATATCGGAAATAACATGGCCGAGTGCTCCATATTTTTTCGATTCCGGGTGATAGAAGGTCATCGTCCCAATACCTGCTGCAGAGTCACGTATATATAATCCAAGCTTATAGGTTTCTTCCCCGTTTTCTTTCAAGGGTGTCAGCTCTGTTTTCACCTTTCCGCTTTCACGGCTTACGATAATTTGGAGCGGATTGCCGCTTTTGCCAGCTTCTTGAACAAAGGGAGCAACATCTGACATTTTTTCTATTTTCGTTCCATTGATTTCTGTAATGATATCTCCAATTTTTATGCCGGCCGTTTCGCCAGGCGAAGCTTTTCCTTCAGCCGTATTAACCTGATGGTGTCCAACTACTAACACGCCTACTGTATTCAGTTTAACCCCAATCGATTGGCCTCCTGGAATAACTTTAAAATCTTTTAAGATGTTAACATCAACTTTCTTTATCGGAAAACCTGCCAGTTCGAGAAGCATTTCATTTTTTCCATTTTCTTTTGCATGAAGCGAAATCGAATGGTTATCTTCTTTAAGTGAAACACTTGTATTATCTATGGACAGTCCGGCCGACACTGCTTCTGCCTTTGCAATGTCCAGCTGCTGCCCTTCAAAAAGAGTAATATTTGCAGGTACTTGCAAATATTCCTGAACAGGCTTGGAAAAACCTAAAGCAATTAATGAAACAAGGAGAATTCCACCAATTATTTTGCGTAAAACATCATATGTCAAATTTTTCACTCTCCTCGCTTCTAGTCCATCCACGTCAAATGGCTACATCTTTAATTTTGCCTGCATTGAGGGCATTTATAACAGCCATTCACATAAAAAAAGCTATCCTGCTTTGGATAGCTTTTCAAGGTATTAGATCTGATAGCGCCGCTGGCGGGAACAGACCTTATAATGGATCAAAATTACTTTAGCTGATTAGCCAGGTGCAGCAGCTCTTTCGCATGCTCTTTTGTTAAATCAGTAATTTCCACCCCGGAAATCATACGGCCGATTTCTTTGATTTTCTCATCTTCAGTGAGCGGTTTTACTGTTGTTTTTGTCCGCCCATCCTTTGTGTTTTTAGCAATAAATAAATGAGTATCTGCCATGGCCGCAACCTGAGGAAGATGAGAGATGCACAGAACCTGTGAATCCACGGAAACGTGATGAATCTTTTCCGCGATGGCTTGTGCAACCCTGCCGCTCACGCCTGTATCCACCTCATCGAAAATAATACTTGTGACACCCTGATGCTTTGAAAATATGCTCTTTAAAGCAAGCATGATTCGGGACAATTCACCGCCTGATGCAATTTTAGACAGCGGCTTAAGCGGTTCTCCCGGATTGGTGGAAATGTAGAACTCAGCCCTGTCAATTCCGTTTTTCAGGAAGACTTCGGAATCAGAAAAGAATCTGACCTCAAAGACTGTCTTTTCCATATATAATTCCTTAAGCTCTTTGTGAATTAACTTGGTAAGTTTAAGGGCAGATTTTCTGCGCAGCTTGCTCAATTCTTCTCCTTCAACCAGAAGGTCTTTTTTCAGGGCAGCAACTTCCTTTTGCAGCTTATCAATATGGGTTTCTTTATTTAGTAGGGTTTCAATTTCTTCTTCTATCTGTGCAGAGTATTCCAGCACTTCTTCAACCGTTTTTCCATATTTTCTTTTCAACCCATTAATTTCATTCAATCTGCTTTCTATCTCATTAAGTCTTTGGGGATCATATTCCATAAAGTCCATTTCATTGCGGAGTGATCTCGCTGCATCTTCAAGCAAATAAAAACTGTTTGCCACATTTTCCGCTATTTCTTTATAGGCGGGGTCCAGTTCCGCGGCATCATTCATATAGCCCATAACCATTCCGATCCAATCAAGCCCTTTTTGTTCTCCTTGAAGAGCATTATAGCCTGACTGAAGAGAATCAAAAATACGTTCAAAATTGGAAAGCTTTCTTTTTTCTTCAATCAAATCTTCATCTTCGTTCAATTTAAGCTGAGCAGATTGAATTTCATCCAGCTGAAATTGAATTAAATCAAGCCGGTGCGCCATTTGCTGTTCATTCTCACTTAAATTTTTAAGCTTTTTCAGTGTGTTTTCATATAACCTGTAGATATCCTGGTATTCAGTTAAAGCAGCGGATAATTTGGATCCCCCAAACTGATCGAGGAGAGGAAGATGAAAGGTTTCATCCATTAATTCCTGATGTTCGTGCTGGCCATGTATATCAATAAGGGAACTTCCGATTTCTCTCAATACAGATATAGTGACAAGTTTTCCGTTCACTCTGCAGACGCTTTTTCCTGTCTTTGATATATCTCTGCGGAGAACAATCATTCCATCTTCAATCTCTATCCCAAATTCAGCAGACCGTTTATAGCAAGGATGTTTAAGATCATCCAGGATAAAAAGCCCCTCAATTTCAGCCTTATCCTCACCATGGCGGACAAATTCTGCAGATCCCCTGCCTCCAGCCAGCAAGTGAATGGCATCGATAATGATGGACTTTCCCGCCCCTGTTTCACCAGTTAAAACAGTTAAGCCCTTTTCAAATGAGACAGAAAGGGCTTCGATTATGGCAAAATTTCGTATGGATATTTCGTTTAACAATCATATCACCTCTTAAGAAAAGCGCAAGCGCCTTGCCCAACCCCGACAAGCACATGACGTGCCTCCCGGAAAGGCGTTCTTTGCCTTTTTGGGGGCTTGTTTGAAATGTGAAGGCGACTTCCCTTCAAGGAATACAGACTAAAAGCGCCACGTCCTATGGCAACGTCTGCATGACCCGTACACTCCTAAAAGCTTCCGCTTTCGGTCGTGCGATGTTTATGCTGACGAAGCCTTCCTTGTCCTGCGGGCCTTAGGCATAAGACGGTTCTTGTAAGAAGGCGTTTCTTCTGTAAGGAAACGGCTTAGATCTGAGAGTCTCTAGGAGCCGCAACTAGACAAGCTTGTGACCTCGATGGGGCAGTCTCTGGAGCTAGGCAGTTATCTAACTTCAGTATTCATACATTCTTATCTTTTAAGAAACACGATGAACACCAGCCTATCGGCATAAGCGACGGCGCTCGGAGCTTGAATTATCTACAGCATTTCAAGAAAACGGTTTGAAATTGCTTCTGTATCTTCTGGGGTTTTGCATATGATCAGGCATGTGTCGTCCCCGCAGATTGTCCCCAGAATCTCTTCCCAGTCAAGGTTATCAATAAGTGCGCCAATAGCCATGGCATTGCCCGGGAGAGTCTTCATTACAAGGAGATGTCCTGCAGTATCCACTCTGACAAAGGCATCCATTAAATTTCGTTTAAGCTTTTGCAGCGGATTGAAGCGCTGGTCCGCTGGAAGACTGTATTTATATCTTCCGTCCATTAAAGGAACTTTTACCAGATGAAGCTCTTTAATATCTCTTGAGACAGTCGCCTGAGTTACATTAAACCCGGCGTTTTTCAATTCATCCACCAGGTCATCCTGTGTTTCAATATCGTTATTTGTAATAATCTCCCGGATTTTAATATGTCTTTGCCCTTTATTCATTTTTTCACCTCTATAATCAGCCGCTTAACAGCGGGCAGAAAAAAATTAATTTAAAGTATTTTGTACTCTAATGTTAGCTGATTTTCTCAATAAAGTACAATTTTTCCCGTATATTATTTATTATTATTCGTTCAAACTCGACAAATTCCTTTAAGAAAAGCGCAAGGGCCATTCCCACCCGAAACCTTCGAAGGGCAGGCTGCTTGCGCTGGATAGTTCTCGAAGCAGACATTATATATCCTTTTTAAAAAGAGGAACAGGCATCAGCCTATTCCTCTTCTTTAACCTTCGTTTTCAGTTCGGCGTGGGCTTCTTTTACAACTTCATCTGTCTGGGCTTTAAGAAGGTTTTCTCCTTCCTCTCTGCTGCCTGACCAATACAGATGGAGGAGAAATTCTATGTTGCCGTCTCCGCCTGTAATGGGTGAATAGGAAACGTCCTTGACATCATAACCGAGGCTCAGTGCAAATCCGATAATTTTATCAAGCACTGCTTCATGTACTTTAGGATCTCTGACAATCCCCTTTTTCCCAACCTGTTCCCGTCCAGCTTCAAACTGGGGTTTCACTAGGGCAACTGTGTCACTGCCCGGAACAAGCAGCGTTTTTAATACAGGCAATATAAGCTTTAGAGAAATGAACGAAACATCAATGGAAGCAAAATCAGGCATACCGGCTGAAAGATCGGCCGGGGTTACATACCGGAAATTGGTCCTTTCCATTACCACTACTCGTTCATCCTGCCTTAATTTCCAGGCAAGCTGATTATATCCGACATCTAATGCATATGACAATTTGGCGCCATTCTGCAGGGCACAATCTGTGAAGCCCCCGGTTGAGGACCCAATGTCAAGGAGGATCTTGCCTTCGATTTCTAAATTAAAAACTTTTAGAGCTTTCTCAAGCTTCAAGCCTCCCCGGCTGACATAAGGCATGACCTTCCCCTTTAAAGTAAGCGGAATGTCCGCACTAACCTTCTCGCCCGGCTTATCCATCCTGCTTTCATTGCTGAACACCAGGCCGGCCATAACGGCTCTTTTCGCTTTTTCTCTTGTCTCAGCAAGACCTCTTTCAACTAATAAAACGTCTAATCGTTCTTTCTTTGTTTTCATTTTTTAAGCCCTTTTTTGTTTTTTTCTTGCCAGTTTTCCCATTCTCTCAACAACATCTTCTGAAGTCATGCCGATTTCTTCTAATAGTTCATTTACACTGCCATGCTCAATAAATTTATCAGGTATCCCCATACGGTCGATTTCCGCATGATGGAAGCCATGTTCGTGAGCATATTCAAGAATTGCACTGCCAAAGCCACCCTGCAGCACAGCTTCTTCTATAGTGAGAATTGGCATATTGGCTGCGAACAATTCATGCAGCATCTTTTCATCAAGCGGCTTAATAAACCTTGCATTAATGACTTTAATGGAGTGTCCCTGTTTCTCCAGGATTTGTGCTGCCTTCAAAGCCATTGGAATGGTTGTCCCAAAGGTTAAAATCGCTCCATCATTGCCATCGAGCAGAACTTCCCATGTTCCAATTGGAATTGGCTTAAGTTCTGTGTCCATAGGTACTCCTATGCCATTTCCGCGCGGGAAACGCATTGCGATAGGGCCATCATTATATTCTATAGCTGTTTTTACCATATGCTGGCCTTCATTTTCATCTTTTGGCATCATCAATACCATATTCGGCAAATGCCTTAAAAACGCAATATCGAATACACCCTGATGGGTTTCACCATCTGCACCCACAAGTCCTGCCCGGTCTATTCCGATAAATACATTCAAGTTCTGGCGAGCAATATCGTGTACCACCTGGTCATAAGCACGCTGCAGGAAAGTAGAATAAATTGCAAGAAACGGCTTCATGTTTTGGGTTGCCAGCCCGGCAGCTACCGTTGCTGCGTGCTGTTCAGCAATACCAACATCGTACATCCGATCCGGAAATTCACTTGCAAAGCCTTCAAGCTTCGAGCCAACAGGCATTGCAGGAGTAATTGCAACGATTCTTTCATCTTCTCTCGCAAGCTTCCTGACGGTTTCCGAGACAAGCTTGCTCCATGCTGGCGGTGTACTTGCAGGTTTCAAAAAGTCGCCTGTTTCCATTTTATAAGGTCCCGTACCATGCCATGTGCCAACCCGGTCGCTTTCTGCAGGGTGATAGCCTTTTCCTTTTTTCGTTATAACATGGAGGAGCACTGGGCCTTCTGTTTTCTTAGCATAAGCAAGGTTCTCGAATAAGGCTTCATAGTTATGCCCATCGACAGGTCCCAAATAGGTAAAACCTAATTCTTCGAAGAACATGCCTGACACAAACAGATACTTTAGGCTATCTTTCAGTCTTTCAGCAGTTGAGGCCAACTTTCCGCCGACTGCCGGAACCTTTTTTAATAAATATTCAAGTTCATCTTTCACCCAATTATACTTGCCTGCAGTCCTTAACCTTCCAAGTACATTGTGAAGAGCACCAACATTAGGTGCAATTGACATTTCATTATCATTTAATATGACAATCATGTCCTTTTTTTCATGACCGATATGGTTTAAGGCTTCTAAAGCCATTCCGCCTGTTAATGCACCGTCCCCAATTACTGGAATGACATAATTGTTCTCTTTTTTCAAGTCTCTGGCAATAGCCATTCCCATTGCTGCAGATAAAGAAGTGGAGCTGTGCCCCGTTTCCCATACATCATGCTCGCTTTCAATCATTTTCGGAAAACCGCAAAGACCTTTATATTGTCTTAAAGTATCGAATTGACACGCACGGCCCGTAAGAATTTTATGGACGTAAGACTGATGTCCGACATCCCAAATAATTTTATCCTTCGGACTGTCAAAACATTTATGCAATGCGACAGTCAGCTCAACAACTCCAAGATTAGGCCCAATATGCCCCCCGGTGCCTGAAAGCTTTTCTATTAGAAAAGTGCGGATATCCTGACTCAAACTTTCCAATTCTTTATTCGAGAGCCCTTTTAAAAAGGAAGGGTCTTTAATTGATAACAGATCCATACTGCGGACCACTCACTTTCGTTTCTTATTCATCCGTTTTCTTTTTACGTAATGTTAGGCAGTGTTTGTATAAGCCTAAACAAAACAAGCCTATTTATTACAGCGTCTAGCCTGTCTAAAAGATAGTATCTTAAGATTACCTTATTACAGGAGATTTTCCAAATGCTTTTCATATTAAACAGCTTTAGTCTTGATGGTGTCTCTTCCGCTGGCCAATGCATCCACAGGAAAAAAAGTGCAAGCTTCTCCAGCAGCAATTCCTATGATACCAAAATATACACATTGAAGACCATCATTTTATTAAACAGCAAATGCCGCTGATACAAAAGTACAGCGGCAAGACCATCGTTTTTCTAATTCATTTTTGGCACCCTGACTTCCGATTTAGTGATCCCTGTTTGCAATTAGATCTGTTATTTCTTCGAGCAGCTCTGTTTGAAGGCCTGTTTCCCTCAGCTTTTCTTTTGCAGATCTGATATGTTCTTCAAGCGCCTCTTTCGCCCCGCTCATTGAAAGAAGAGATGGATAAGTACTTTTATCTTTTGATTCATCACTGCCTACAGGCTTCCCGATTATCTCCTCTGTCCCTTCAAGGTCGAGGATATCATCCCTGATTTGAAAAGCCAGTCCCAGGTGATAGGCAAATTTAGATAGAGCCTGAATTGTTTCCTGACTGGCATTTGCCAAAATTGCTCCTGATACAACACTGCATTCCAGCAGTTTGCCCGTTTTGTGCACGTGGATGTACTCAAGATCCTCTAAGCCCAGCTGCTTGCCTTCCCCTTTAATGTCTGCTGCCTGGCCGCCTACCATCCCCTCAGCACCGGAAGCTTTCGACAGCTCTTTAATTAAAGAAAGCTTTGTTTCAGCAGAAGCAAATTCGTCAGGCGTTTCCGCAATTGTTTGGAAGCTGTATGTAAGCAAGGCATCGCCTGCCAGGATGGCGAATGCTTCTCCAAATACTTTATGGTTCGTCGGTTTGCCTCTTCTTAAGTCATCATTATCCATGCTTGGCAAGTCATCGTGAATGAGCGAATAAGTATGGACCATTTCAATCGCCGCCGCAGTCCACAGCCCTTTCGACGTATCCTCGCCAAAAGCAGCCAATGAAGCAAATAACAGCATTGGCCTTATCCGCTTTCCTCCGGCTTCAAGTGAATACAGCATTGATTCCTTGACCTCAGGAGGAGCATTTAATTTATGTACGTAATCCTTTAAATGAATTTCCAGTTTCTCTTTATGCAGTTCAGAGAAAGAACTTAAGGATTGATGCAAAATTATTCCTCCTCCGGAATGGCAAAGTTCGATTTACGGCCATCCTCCGCCAGTATTTCCGTAAGCTGTGATTCTACATTTTTAAGCTTATCATGGCATAATTTTGAAAGCTCCATGCCTTTTTTATAAATATTAATAGCCTCTTCAAGGGGAACATCTCCCTCTTCAAGCTTTTCCACAATAACTTCAAGTTCTTCCATTGCTTGTTCAAATGAAAGTTGTTTTTCATCCGCCATGCCATTCACTCCTCAATATCCGTTACCTTGCATTCAATGCTTCCATCAGACACCTTCAATTTTATCATATCATCCGCTTTAACTTGGGACACGGTCTTTATCAGGGTTTCATTTTCTGTATAAGCAAGGCTATAGCCCCTATCCATAATTTTTAGCGGACTGAGCGCCTCGAGGGTTGAAATAACTCTCGCAAAGTCCTTTTCTTTTGCAGCCAGGATGTTTGTCATTGTTCTGTTTAAAAGTTTATGAAGCCGATCATTGTTTTCTTTCGCCTGATTCTTCAGCTGCCCTGGATGACTCCGAACCAGCCTTTTTTGCAGGGTTTCTGCCTGCTCAAGCTTTAAATCGTGCAGCCTTCTTGAACCTCTCATTAGCTGTTCGGTCACTTTATCCAGCTGTTCCATTTTTTGCTCATACAATTTTTGCGGGTACCGGAAAGCGTATGATTTCTGCACCCTTAGAAGCCTTTCATTTTGCAGTGCAACTTGTTCTTTCATCGCTCTTATCAGCCGTGATTGCCTGTTGAAAAGTCTTTCCGTCAAGTCATCGATATGCGGAACAGCCAATTCTGCAGCTCCCGTTGGGGTTGGGGCCCTTAAATCTGCAACAAAATCTGCTATTGTAAAATCCGTTTCATGGCCTACAGCTGAAATTATAGGTATTTCAGACTTAAATATTGCCCTTGCTACGGCTTCTTCATTAAAGGCCCAAAGCTCTTCAATGGAGCCTCCGCCCCGTCCGATGATTAAGACATCTGCATCCCTGGAGGTATTAGCTTCCGTTATCGCTTTCACAATTGAGGGAGCTGCCTGGTTCCCCTGAACAAGCGCAGGGTATATAAGTATGTTCGCAATTGGATAGCGCCTTTTGAGCGTTGTCAAAATATCTCTGATTGCAGCTCCAGTAGGGGATGTGATTATCGCAACTGTTTTTGGATAACGCGGTATATCTTTTTTATGCGCAGGTGAAAAGAATCCTTCTTTCTCAAGTTTTTCTTTAAGCTGTTCATAAGCCAGATAAAGTTCTCCTATCCCGTCGGGCTGCATTTCCTGTACGTATATTTGATATTGCCCGCTGGATTCATA
This sequence comes from Cytobacillus sp. Bac17, assembly GCF_024519925.1. Taxonomy (NCBI): domain Bacteria; kingdom Bacillati; phylum Bacillota; class Bacilli; order Caryophanales; family Bacillaceae; genus Cytobacillus; species Cytobacillus sp. Bac17. Next base: position 153,357 of record NZ_JALJRC010000002.1, read on the forward strand.
AACGGATATGGCTCCGCGAACTAAGACTTTCATGCCATTTTCCGGCCTGAATTTCATTGTCCTCGCATTTCCTGCAAACATTACGGCTAAAATTCGGGCTTTCTCATCCTTTAAAGTGAAGTACATATGACCGCTTGAATGCTGTTTAAAGTTTGAGATTTCCCCCTTAACCAAAATATTTTGCAGATGAGGGTCGGCATCAAATTTTCGTTTTATGTATTTGGTCAGTGCGTTTACTGTCAGATACTGCTGTTCCTTCATAACAATCTCCTTTATGCTGAAGCTGCATTGCATCTCCTGCAGAGCAATAACGCAAGAAAAGCACAAGCGCCTTGCCCACCACTGATAAGCACAAGACGCGACTCATAGAAAGGCGTTCTTTGCCTTTTTGTGAGGCACGGCTTATGATCTCGAGGGGGTAGGCGCTCCTTCTAAAAGCTAGCGCTTTTATTCGTGCGATGATAAAGCTGTCGAAGCTTTCCTTGCGAAGCTGGACAGTTATCAAAGTTCAAGGTTATACTTTCCTATCTATCAAAAAAACTGTCCTTCCATTCTGCCTGCATGCTTTTTCCTGCATGACAGGTTTCCTAAATACAGGATAATGGAAATGGACAGATTTTGCATCAATGGCGGCCATTACTTTTAACTTTGCTTATGGAAAGCTTTGCTGCTTTTAGCGTATTATGCATTAACATGGTAATTGTCATCGGCCCCACTCCGCCTGGAACAGGAGTAATAAATCCTGCTTTGTGCTTCACTGCCTCGAAATCAACATCGCCGCAAAGCTTTCCTCCCTCATTTCGATTCATGCCGACATCTATCACGATTGCACCATTTTTAACGTGGTCTTTCGTGATTAATTTCGCTTTGCCTGCTGCTGCCACCAGTATATCCGCCCGCTTTGTATATTCCTTCAAATCAGCCGTTTTCGAATGGCAGTATGTGACAGTAGCGTCTTCATTGAGGAACAGCTGCCCGGTGGGCTTTCCTACAATGTTGCTTCTCCCAATAACCACTACATGCTTTCCGGAAATGTCTGTACCAATGCTATCCAGCATTTCAATTATCCCTGCGGGAGTACAGGGGATAAATGCATCCTGAGCTGTCATCATCCTGCCAATATTTATGGGATGAAACCCATCTACATCTTTGTCAGGAGATATGGCCTCGATGATGGCTTTTTCATTAATATGGCTTGGGAGCGGAAGCTGGACAAGGATTCCATGGATATCTTCACTTTCGTTTAACTCAGTGATTTTTCTGATAAGCTCTTGCTCACTGACGCTTTCGGGAAGTTCAATAAGCATAGAATTCATTCCCAGCTTATCGCATGTTTTCTGCTTGTTTTTCACATATGTCCTGGATGCCTGATTATTCCCTGCTAAAATAACGGCCAGGCCTGGCGTGATCCCTTCCGCCTTCAGCTTTTGAACTTCTGAACCGATATGATCCTGTTTCTTTCTTGCAATTTCTTTTCCATCTATTAATTCTGCAGCCATTTTCATCCCCCTATCAGGAACTCGGAAGCGCCTATGATAAGGACTGCCGGCTCGCTTGCATCTAAAAAGTGCCAGCACATCCAGTATGAGTCAGAACTCTATTATTTTTAAAGCTTTTCTTTTACCTTTGATAAAACACCATTAATAAACTTGCTTGATTGATCATCACCGTAAAGTTTGGCGATTTCAATAGCTTCATCGAGCACCACATTGGCCGGGACTTCCTCCGCTAAATACAGCAGCTCGTAAACGGATAAGCGCAGAAGATTGCGGTCTACAGTAGCAAGCCTCTCCAGTGTCCATTTTTCAAGAAATCCTTTGATTTTGCCATCAATTGTTTCTTTATGCTGCAGGACACCCGATACTAGTTTGTTTAGGTACTCATCGCTTTTTTCACCCTCTAAAACATGTTCGATGGCGGTCTCCGGTTCTGCCTGGCTTACATCAATTTGAAATAAAGCCTGCAATGCTTTTTCTCTGGCTGTTCTTCTCTTCATCTTTATAAAACCCCTTTATGGCTTAACATAGTAATTTTTCATTTTTGAGCATTTGCACGTCCAAAAATTGCATAAGAAGATAATAGCATAAGTAAGGAATCTTCGCACTACAACAAGAGCATTATGTTTGGACAGAAACATGATTTCAGGCTGGAAACTTATAAATTTAATTTTCCCTTTAAAAACTCCTTTATTACGTCTTAAGGAGTGAATGATGAAGGAGACTGAACCATGAGAAAAGCCAAAGACGAATTCTATGTCTTTGGCTTGATGGTGGGTTACATTTCCTGTTCGTATTCAACCTCATGCTTTTGGTTTTCAAACATGATTCCTACTACGTGGATGTTTACTTCCTGGGCGTCAAGGGCTGTCATATTCAGGAGGGCCTGACGGATGTTATCCTGAATTTTTTGGGCAACGCTTGGAATGGAGACGCCGAATTTCATCAGACAATATACATCAACTTTGATGCCTTCTTCTGTTAATTCGACTTTTACGCCTTTGCCATGGTTCTTCTTACCGAGCCTTTCAACCACTCCTGTAGCAAAGTTTCCGCGCATTTGCGCTACGCCTTCTACTTCCGAAGCAGCAATGCCGGCAATAACCTCAATAACTTCCGGTGCAATTTCCACCTTGCCAAGGCCAGAATTTTCAGGGCTCATTTCGAGAATATTATTTTCGCTCATTTTAGCACCTCCACAAGTCTTTAAGAATTCATTACATCATGCAATTCAAGAAATTTCGTATTAAACTGCCCTTCCACAAAGTTTTCGTGGCTTAGGAGCTTGAGGTGGAATGGGATTGTTGTATGTACCCCTTCCACTACAAATTCACTTAATGCCCGTTTCATTCGGGAAATGGCTTCTTCTCTAGTATTGCCGTAAGTGATCACTTTTGCAATCATTGAATCGTAATATGGAGGAATCATATAGCCAGGGTAGGCAGCAGAGTCCACTCTGACACCCAGCCCGCCAGGAGGCAGGTACATATTGATCTTTCCTGCTGATGGCATAAAGTTCTTCTCAGGGTTTTCCGCATTAATTCTGCATTCGATCGACCAGCCGCTAAAAGTAACATCACTCTGTGTGAAATTAAGCTTTTCACCTGAAGCAACCTTAATTTGCTCCTTGATTAAATCGACCCCTGTAACCATTTCTGTAACTGGATGCTCCACTTGAATACGCGTGTTCATTTCCATGAAATAGAATTTGCGATTTTGATAATCGTATATAAATTCTATCGTGCCAGCGCCTGTATAATCAACCGCTTTTGCTGCTTTAACAGCTGCATTTCCCATTTCTTCGCGTGTTTCCCCGTCAAGGGCAGGTGAAGGCGTTTCCTCCAGCAGCTTTTGCAGACGCCTTTGAATGGAGCAATCCCTTTCTCCCAGATGAACGGTGTTCCCGTAATTATCTGCAAGAACCTGGATCTCCACATGGCGGAAGTCCTCAATATATTTTTCAATATAAACGCCAGGATTTCCGAAAGCCGTTAGTGCTTCCTGCTGAGTGATCGTAATTCCTTTAATAAGCTCTTGCTCAGTACGGGCTACACGGATTCCTTTCCCGCCTCCGCCGGCAGTCGCTTTAATAATTACCGGATATTCAATCTTTTCAGCAAGCTGAATAGCATCTTCTGTATCCTTTATGATTCCGTTGGAGCCAGGAACAATCGGTACTCCTGCTTCCTTCATGGTTTCCCTTGCAATATCCTTTGTGCCCATTTTGCTGATGGCTTCTGGAGTCGGGCCGACAAAGATAATATTGCATTCTCTGCACAGTTCAGCAAAGTCCGCATTTTCAGCAAGGAATCCATAACCTGGATGGATCGCGTCACAGCCTGTAAGCTTAGCGACACTAATTATATTGGTGAAATTCAAATAGCTGTCCTTTGACGCTGTTGGGCCAATGCAGTAAGCCTCATCGGCCAGCTGAACATGGAGTGCTTCCCTGTCAGCTTCTGAAAATACAGCTACAGATTCTATCCCCATCTCGCGGGCTGCCCTAATGATGCGCACCGCTATTTCTCCTCTGTTGGCAATCAAGAGTTTTTTGATCATCTGTAACCGCTCCTTATTCAGGCTTTACTAAAAATAGTGGCTGGCCATATTCTACTAACTGGCCATCCTTTACAAGCACTTCTACAATTTCGCCATTAACTTCTGCTTCAATTTCATTAAATAACTTCATTGCTTCTACAATGCAGACAATGGAATCTTTTGTAACCTTGGAGCCGGCTTTTACATAAGCATCGGCATCAGGTGAAGATGATTGATAAAAGGTCCCTACCATTGGTGAAACAATCTTATGTAAATCTTCCGCGGCATCAGCCTGTGGTGCCGGCACTTGCGCTGGCGCTTCTGCTTTTGGCTCTTCCACTTTTACAGCAGCTGGCTGGACTGGCTGCGGAGCAGGAGCTATCGCTTGAACAGCTGCCGGCTGAACTTGCTGAACAACGGCTGCTTCATTGCCCTTTTTCTTCATCTTAATTTTTGAACCTTCATGCTCATATACAAATTCATCAATATTTGACTGATCAACTAATTTAATCAGTTCACGGATTTCTTGTACTTTTAACATTTTGGCACCCCTTGTTTTCTCACTGCATGACAATCCCTTTAATCCGTATTTATCCTTTTGATGCAAAGAATTAGAACATACGGCAGGAATGTTCTGCATGATTTAATTATGACTAGATACTAATATCATACGATAAGACCTTATAAAACTTCAACATCCTATTATGTACTGGATAATAATTTCTCTATCCATCCTGTGTTCCATTTTAATATTTTTCTAATTTTTTGTGAAATATTTAAGGATTTTACATGAAATTCAGCCAGATTTCTATAGTAAACAGGACTTTTATATTATGCACTTATATGAAAAAGTTACCAAACATAAAATAAAATTATAAAAGGGAGCCCGCAGGAATTATGCAGGCTCCCTCTATATTATTTACTTTTCAACCTGGAACTCAACGGCGACTGCCTCAAGCTGTCCAATTTCGTTCCTTACTTCCTGAATGATATTGTTTGCAGCAGAAGCTGAATGATCTTTTGCTTTAACCGTAATTTGAACCTTCTTGCCGTCAGCACGGACAAGTACATCTTCATAATCCATCGCTCTGATTAATGTTTCAAGCATCGCTTCTTTTTGGGCGATTTCATTTAATTCATCAATTTGATCTTTTGCCTTCATTCTTTCTTCAGCCGGAAGATCTGTTTGCCCAAGAACTGACGTAAGGTCTTCCTTCATGCGGCTGCGCTCATCGTCAAGCTGAAGGCGCAAAGTTTCAAACATTTCATCACTGGCAGTGTTTGTAATAATCGCCTTGCCATCTTCACTTTCAACTGATTCCATTTCACCCTTTGCCTTCTCTTCCATAGCAGCCAGGTCACTGCCTTTTTGCTCCGGAGATGTTACATAATATACGGATAATACAACCACCAAACTTAGCATTGTTAAAAGCCAGACTGTTTGTTTCTTTAAAAGCATCTATTATTCCCCCTTTGTTTTTTTAGGCATTACGGATACTCTATGACTTGGGACATCGAGTGCCCTTGTTACTGCCTCAATAATCCATTTTTTCACTTGTATATTTTCTGCCCCTTTTGCCACGACCAGCACTCCCCTTATTTCAGGTTTCTTGGTTTCTATGACAATCGGAACCTCTTTTTCTCCATTTCGGACGATCACAAGCTGTTCTTCCTGTGACTGATCCTCAACCTTCCTTTTGCCGCCTTCCCGATCAGTTTCATCGGTTTTCTGTGTTTGGGTCGTTTTATTTTTTTCAAGGACTTTCTTCTCTGTGGCATCCACATTTACCACAACTGTTGCATCTTCAACCCCTACGATTGCATCAAGGGCCTCTTTTATTTGAGCTTCGTATGCCTTTTCATAATTGGAGATTGTATCATTTCCTCCGGATTTCTGCTGGCCGAATACCGGCACCTCTTCTTTCTGCTTCGCTTCTTCCCCATTTTTAAAAACGGACAAATCCTCGGTGGAGCTGTCTTCTTGAAACAGTGTATTGCTGATCAGCATGATCGCTGCTCCAAAAAGGAGAACTAGAAGCAAATAATGGAATTTCCCAGGCTTCTTGTCAGACTGCCCGTCTTTGGAAATTATCTTTTTTATCCACGTGAAAGGTCCTTTTTCATTATCCATCCTTATCCATATTCCCCCCTTCTGCCAGAACTTCGATTGAGTTTGCGTCTACATTCCACTTTTGTGCGAGAAAAGAAGCGATTCCTTTTGTGTCTTCATGATCGGGTCCGCTGGATGGAAGAGGTTCCCCGGTATTGATATCCACTGTTTTAACCACTTCTACAGCTTCTGCTTCTGCATCTTCTGCTTTAAGTTGGATCATGACCTTTTGCAGGTTATCCGGGAAGGCTTGATCACTGCTTTCATCTACTAAAATATCAATGTTGGCAATTTCCAGACCGTACTGTTCCATCAACTCCTCTTCTGCGTCCTTTTCCATTTGGACAGCCATTTGTTCTAAAATATATGCATCACTTGAGGCTTGTATTTCTTTTTTCTTCATTTCTATTAAATTTTCCATGTTTTTTTCACCAGATGCCTCAAAAACTGGCACTGAAACAAGAGCCTCTTCAAAATCACTTGATATAATTCTTAAAATCGGTGTAAGAATAATCGCAATCAGCAGCAGCCCTGTCACCATTTTTGTGTATTTCTGAAGCTTTGAATTGGGGAGGAGCATATCTATGACAGTGGCAAGCAGAACAAATAATATGATGTTCGTTACCCATTCTTTTATGAAATCCACTTCATTCCCTCCCTACCTGACCATCATGGTCAAATTACCGGCTGCTATAATAACCGTAATACTAAGGAAAAACATCAGGGAGACGATGGCCAGAGCGGCAAAAACATAGATGATGCTTTTGCTGATTATATCCAGGCAGGATATGATCGGCCCTCCCCCCAGCGGCTGTAAAATGGCAGCCGCGAATTTATATATAAACGCAATCATTAAAATCTTGATTGCAGGAAAAGCTGCGATAATAAGGAGAATGGCGACTCCTGCTATCCCAACAGTATTTTTCAATAGCACCGAAGCGCTAATGACTGTATCGGTCGCATCTGTAAACATCCTCCCAATGACTGGAATGAAATTTCCAGTAATAAATTTCGCTGTACGTATGGTAATTCCATCGGTAACCGCCGCTGAGGCTCCCTGAACTGAAATGACTCCTAAAAAGACTGTCAGGAACATGCCGAGAAGTCCTATGCTCCAATTCCGCAGCAGATTGGCAAGCTGGGTTACCTTGTAATGCTCTGACAATGTACTGACGATGCTTAACAGAGCGGATAAGAATAAGAGTGGAAGGATGATATACTGGATAAATAGTCCGCTGACATTCATCAGAAATAAAATCACCGGGTGGAAAAAAGCAGCGGATACCACACCTCCCGAAGAAGCAATCAGTGCAAGCAGCAGCGGTATTAGAGCCATTATGAATGACACCATGGTTGAAATGGTTTCCTGTGTATAAGTGATCGCAACATGAAAGCTATTCAGTGCAATAATTATTAAAACCATGAAAACGATTGAATAGGCCGCTTTACTGACAGTGCTTTTTTCAAATGAATTCTGCAGGGACTGGAGGAACATGCTAAATACCGTCAGCAATATTAAGGTTCCAAGCAGTTTTCCATTTACAATAAACTCATGGAACACAAACTTCATTGCGCCGGCAGCCCACTCTTTTAGTGAGAATTCTTTTTCTCCCTTTATAAATTCATAAAGGCTCCCCTTTTGGCTTTCAGGCAAAAAGCCTCCATACTCTGTTGTGATTTCTTCCCAAAACCCTTTCAATTCATTAAGATCTAACTTCTCCACCTGTGATTCCACTAAATCCTGGGGGGATATCGTTTCCTCTGCTTCGCCGGTCTTAGGTGAGGCTTGTACAATTGGTGCCAGGAAAAAGAATAGAATTAAGCTTAACCATAACGTTTTCTGCATCCTTTGCTTCATTTTTTTCACCTCTTTTAAAAGACCCTGTCTAATGCCCGCAATATGTGCTTGTCCATTCCGGCGCCCAGCCTATTCAGCAGGCCGGCATAAGCTAGCTCGGAATCATGCGAATGATGGTTTCGATTAATACAGTAAGGATCGGGATAGCCATGGCGAGGATAAGTATTTTCCCGCCCATTTCAATTTTTGCTGCAATGGCCCCCTGACCTGCATCTTTCGTGATCTGGGCTGCAAATTCAGCAATATAGGCTATTCCGATTATCTTTAAAATGGTTTCAACATATACGATATTCACCTTTGCATTGACGGCAATCTTTTCAATCATATGGATAATGGCATAAATTTGGTCTACCAGAAAAAGAAAGATGGCACAGCCGACAAAAACAATCAGCAAAAAAGCAAAATTGGGTTTTTGCTCCTTAACAATCAGCGCCAGGAAAGTGGCTACAAGCGAAAATCCGACTATCTGCAGAATTTCAATGGCTGAGCCCCCCTTTTAACCCTGAAACAAAAAAACAGATTTTATTTTTTGGAATAGGTTATCTACAATGGAAGCAACCATGAACAAGATATATATAAATCCGAACAGCGTCACCCATTGTGCGTATTCCTTTTTGCCCACCTGATCAAGAATAGTATGCAAAAAGGCTACAACAATTCCGACACCTGCAATCTTAAATATGATATCTACCTCTAGGCCCATCTTTTCTCCCCCTAAGCTCTGATCAGCGTCCGGCATTCAGGCTGCCGGCGTTTCCTACATTAGTAAAATGATTAAGAGCAATCCAGATAAAAAACCCAGACTTTTGACCATTCTCTCGTATTTCACTTGTCTGTCATGTGCATCTGCTTCTTCACGTTCCAGGTGGGAAAGGGTCAGCATAATCTGCTTTTGCTGGGAAAGACGGTCATGTCTTCCAAGTGTTTCGCCAAATTGCTTCATAATCTCGAATTCCCCTTGTTTAAAAGCCGTCATTTTCCATATTTCCTTCAAACTTTCTTCCCAGGCGTCCTTAACGGTCGTCTCGGAATCAGTCAATTTCTTTGCAAAGGATTCAAAGAACCAGGATAATGGCTTGGAAAGCTGGGCAGAAAGTCTTCTGGCTGCTTCATGAAGTGGCGTATGTCCATACATAATTTCAGCCTCCAGGGACTGCAGTGCCGATTTAAGCTGGCGAAGCTGGCGCGGCCGTTCGGTCAGATGCCTCGAAGCTTCAAATCCTGCCCACGTTGTAGCAACGATGATCAAAACAGCTCCAATAACCTTCATCATTTACATCACGCCCGCTTTATGAGGATATCCCGCACTGTCTGAGTTTCTAATGCACACAATGCTGCCTGGCCCTTCTTTCCTGCCCAGTTCAATAAATCGCTGAAAAATGCCCATTTCCAATATGGCTTTTAAAGTGGGGCGCTTCTTAATTTCTTCCAGTGAATTCCCATGTGTAGTCATTATCAGCTTTATTCCGGCATTTACAGCCTCCATTATGGCCTCTGCATCTTCATGCCTGCCAATTTCATCAACAACCAGAACCTCGGGGCTCATGGAACGAATCATCATCATCATGCCTTCAGCTTTTGGACAGGCATCAAGGACATCAATTCTATTCCCAAATGTCATTTGCGGAATCCCGTTCACACATCCTGCTATTTCGGAGCGTTCATCCACAATCCCAACCTTGCTGGCAGGAAAGTCATTATTTGGATCACCAGATGAAATGATTCTTGCAATGTCGCGCAGTAAGGTGGTTTTACCAGTCTGCGGCGGACCAATAATCATGGTATGCAGCCACCCATCCCTGTAAATTCTGGGAATCAGATTCTGGGCAATGCCAATTTTCTCCCTGGCAATTCTTATGTTAAAAGAGGAAATATCCCTGATTGCCTTAACCTTCCCTTGTTCAAGAATGACCTTCCCTGCTAGTCCTACCCTATGGCCGCCTTCAATCGTGATATAACCTCTCTTCAGTTCTTCCTCCAGTGTGTAAATGGAAAAATGGCTTATTTTATTCAGCAAATGCACAGCATCCTCTGACTCAACTATATATGGGAGATAATGCGGCATCCCCCTTGCTGTCAGCTCAATGGGTCTGGAAATACGGACCCTGATTTCCTCCAGATCCTCTAAGATTTGCGGAGGGATTCTCTGTATTTGTTCGGCAATTTTTTTCGGCAAAAAGGCTATAATCGTTTCCATGTCTGCTCCTCCATTCATCATCTGATTTCGGACTAGCTTCTCATTATTTAAAATGTATGCCTGAGGCAAAACAATATGACTTAGATTTGCAAGCTTCACAATTATTTAGGACAAGCTTTTTGCTGAGTAAAAAAAATCTTTTTTTCAAAAAATAATCCAATAAGAACATTGAAAAAGGCTGGTGTCAATTTATGAAAGCTAAATGCACTTACATTCTGGTTATTTTTCTTCTTTTAGTCCTTGGCATCTTCCCTTCAGAAGGAATGGCTCTTCAGGGAAATACAAAAGGACCGCAAAATGTCATTCTTATGATTGGAGATGGAATGGGAATAGGCCAGATTGAGATTGCAAGAAAACTGGAATATGGAAAGGATGGGCGGCTGTTCCTGGAATCTCTCCCCCACACGGCATTGGTGCATACCGAATCTGCCAATAATTTTGTTACAGACTCAGCTGCCGGTGGTACTGCACTTGCAATTGGAAAAAAGACGAATAATGAAATGATTGGAGTTACTCCTGATGGCAAGGAAATAGACAGCATTCTGGATTTATTCAAGAAAAACGGAAAGAAGGCGGGGGTTATCTCTACCAATACAATTACAGATGCAACACCTGCCGCCTTTACAGCAAGTGTTTCAAACAGATGGTCCGGACAGGAGGAAATTGCACGCCAGCAGCTGAATAATGAGGTCGATGTGTTAATGGGAGGCGGGAGAGCCTATTTCGGCCCGGATAAGCAAAATGGGAAGGATTTAATTAACGAGGCCAGGCTGAAAGGGTATGACTATGCAGCCAATCGGGAGGAAATGCAGAATGCCAAAGGGGGAAAGCTTCTCGGATTGTTCAATAATGGATATATGAACTTTAAACTGGACCGTCCTCTAAAAAACAGCAAAGAACCAAGCTTAAAAGAGATGACTGAAAAAGCGATCAGTGTACTTTCAAAAGGAAAACAGGGATTTTTTCTTATGGCAGAAGGCGCAAGGATTGACCATGCTTCTCACGCAGGCGATATTACAAGCATCTGGAAAGAAACCATTGAATTTGATGAAGCTGTAAAATATGCAGTTGAATGGGCAAAAAAGGACAAAGAAACACTGGTATTGGTTGCCGCTGATCATGAAACAATGGGGATATCAGCATCAGAACCGCTGGATATACAGCAGTTAAAAGAAATCAAGGCGACGCCGCAGTATATGGTCAGCCAATTTGCAAAAGGTGAAAACAGAGGTACTTACCGGTCAGAAAGCGTGAAGGATGTTTTAAAAAAGTATGCAAATATTGATTTAACCGAGCAGGAAATTAAAGCATTTAATGGCAAGCTGATGGCCACAGACAGCCAAGTTTATCCTCAATATATAGCAGCATGGGAAATAGGAAGCCTGATTGCAGAAAAGTATCATGGGGGCATTTTAACAAATAAAGTAAGATCTCTCAGCTCAACCGGCGGACATACAGGCAATATGATCCCTTTATTTGCTTATGGCAATGGAAGCGAAACTTTTACAGGAGTGATGGAGAATATAGATATCCCAAAGAGAATTGCGCAGCTGATGAATTACAGCTGGGATTAATTATGTAGCATTTTCTCTCTTTCCCCGGCGTAATTCTAGAATGATACCTCAATGAAAGCGGGGAATGAAATTCATGTATTATTATCAGCCCTTTGTCCGCAATTCTGTACAAACAGGTAGCCATTCCAGATCAAACAGAAATATTTTAAGGGTTTCAGGTGAGGGAAAGCTAGCTGTACAGCCTGACCAGGCTAACATAAAACTGGGAGTTTTAACAGAAGACAAGGAGCTTCTGAAGGCACAGGAACAGAATGCAGCTGCCATTTCAAGTGTCAAAAAGGCTCTTAATGCTATTGGAATAACAGATCAGCAGATTAAAACGTCCGATTTCACCATTTTTCCGCAATACGATTTTGTGGATGGCAAGCAAATTTTCCGCGGATACAGGGTCGAGCATATACTAGGCATTACTGTCGATGAGATAGAAAATACGGGACTCGTTGTGGATACAGCAGTGAATAATGGTGCAAACACTATCAGAGGAATTCATTTTGAAGCTGAAAACCAGTCTGAATTGTACCGGCAGGCATTAAGTCTGGCCGTTATGGATGCTTACAAAAAGGCAGAAACAATTGCCTCTGCACTAAGAGTACAATTAATCAGCACCCCGCTATCCGTTGCGGAAGGAACTTTAGGCATGGAGCAGCCTATTTCGTTTCAATCCTCCACTTTTGTGAAAAGTGCCGTCAGTACACCTATCCAGCCGGGAACCATAGACATAGAAAGCCAAATCACAGCAGAGTTCACATATTATAGTTAAAAGATCTTCGTCTTATAATCTTGAGGATAAAGCTAATACTAATAATGTCTCACTTAGTAACTTCCCAGAGAAATGAGGTTTAAGGATGAATGAGAACTTAGGTGAATTTTTAAAATACCAGAAAAAAGGCGACAGGGCTTATCTTGGCGGAACACGCGATAACAGAAATGCTCCTGCATCTGACCCTGATTATAATAATCGCAATGATACTGACATATCCCCTGGAGCTGAAGGCAGGAAATATAAAGGATAAAAAAAATCCCGAGAAATCGGGATTTTTTTTTCAAATTATGCACGAGACACGTAGGAACCATCAGTTGTATTGATGATCAGCTTATCCCCTTCATTGACAAAGAAAGGAACTTGTACAGTCAGGCCTGTTTCAAGTGTAGCAGGTTTCGTTCCGCCGGAAGCAGTATCCCCTTTAATGCCTGGTTCTGTTTCAGTCACTGTAAGTTCAACAGAGTTAGGAAGCTCGATTCCAAGAGACTCTCCCTGGTAAAGCATAATAGCAACTTCCATGTTTTCTTTTAGAAACTTTAATTCGTACTCAATTGCAGATGCAGGCAGCTCGATTTGCTCATAAGACTCATTGTCCATGAAAACATGCTGATCTCCATTTGCATAAAGGTATTGCATTTTGCGGTTATCAATTTGTGCCTTCCCTACTTTTTCACCTGCGCGGAAGGTTTTTTCCTGAATGGCACCTGTACGGAGGTTGCGCAATTTGGAACGTACAAATGCCGCTCCTTTTCCAGGTTTAACGTGCTGGAAATCCATTACACGCCAAATGCCGTTATCAACTTCAATCGTCAATCCCGTACGAAAATCGTTTACAGAAATCATGAGTTTGTCCTCCTATTGTGTACAATTAAAGAATGATCAATTCTTTAGTAGAATGAGTAAGCGTTTCGTTGTGATCCTTTGTAATGACTGTATCGTCCTCAATGCGGACACCGCCAAGGCCCGGTATGTAAATGCCCGGCTCCACCGTTACAACCATTCCAGGTTCAAGGATAACATCAGACTTAAATGACAATGCAGGCCCTTCATGCACTTCAAGCCCGATGCCATGTCCGGTAGAATGGCCAAAATACTCGCCATAGCCTTTACCAGAAATATAATCACGAGTTAAGGCATCTGCTTCTTTGCCGCTCATTCCCGGTTTGATGCCTTCCATCCCCCGCTCCTGAGCTTCCTGCACGATTGTATAGATTTCTTTCAGCTTATCTTCAGGTTCTCCAACAGCAACCGTGCGGGTAATATCTGAAACATAGCCCTTATAATAAGCGCCGAAGTCCAGTGTGACAAAATCGCCTTTTTCGATAACCTTATCACTGGCGACTCCATGCGGAAGTGCTGAACGGTATCCGGATGCTACGATGATATCAAACGATGATGAAACTGCACCCGCTTTTCTCATAAAAAATTCTAATTCATTCGAAACTTCCAGTTCAGTAATTCCCGGCCGAATGACATCAAGAATATGTTTAAACGCAGCATCTGCAATGTCAGCTGCCACCTTTATTATCTTAATCTCTGATTCGGTCTTTATCAAGCGTAACTTTTCAATTGTGTCAGAAACAGGGACAAGTTCAGCGTTAACAGCTTTTTCATAAGCCTTATAGGAAGAAAAAGTTAGATGATTCTCTTCAAAGCCAAGCTTTTTGATCCCAAGCTGTTCAGCCTGTTTGGCAACTTCTTCAGGAATTGCACCAGTATGCTTTACAATTTCATACCCTTCACACTGTTTAGCTGCCTGTTCCGTGTAGCGGAAATCGGTTATGAAGATTGCTTTATCCGCACTGATTAATACGACGCCGGCTGAACCGGTAAAGCCAGTCATATAGCGGCGATTGTAACTGCTGGTAATCAGCATTCCATCTATCCCAGACTCTGTAAAGCGTTCGCGTAATTTTTGTATTTTCTCCATCTTATCCTCTCCCCTTTTGAATATCCAATAATGCATGAAAAGCAAGTTCATATCCTTTAAAGCCCAGGCCAACTATTTGCCCTATTGCAGCAGGTGCAATGACAGAAGTATGCCTGAATTCTTCTCTGGCATGAACATTAGAAATATGTACTTCGATCAAAGGAACCTGGATTCCTGCAACAGCATCCCTGATCGCATAACTATAATGGGTAAATGCCCCGGGATTGAAAATAATACCCTGTGTGCCATCTTCATTGGCGGAGTGAAGCTTGTCAATGAGTTCCCCTTCATGATTTGACTGAAAACAGGACACTTCTGTCTCAAACGAAGCACCCAATGCTTTCATATTTTGCTCCAGCTGATCAAGCGTTTCTTTTCCATAAACACCTGGTTCCCTTTTGCCGAGCAGATTTAAATTCGGCCCATTTAACAGGAGTATTTTCCCCATGTTCAACCCCCTTTAACATAGTTGCTGACGGGCCTCTCTTTCTATTCAAGTCATTTCCCTGACAGCATCGAAAAAGAATGCCCATTAAGAACATTCTATCATAAAGCAAAATTTCATACAGTTCTGATGTATAGCGCTTTTCGCATAATTTTTCATCATTTAACAGCAATCGTGCACAAAGATAAAACATTCGTCATTATGCTTTGTTCATCAAGTTAAATCCGGATCTGTGCGGGTCTTTTTTTCATCTTCAGTCTTGCCTCTGATTTCTTGGGCTTCATATGAAATGGAATACCCTACGAAAACGCCAAATAATATATAGAAACAGATCGATGTGATAATTGTATTCCGCTCAAGATCCCAAAACGGGCTGATTCCAGGAAAGATTGGGTTGAGTATAAAAAATACCAGTAAAAAAAGGGCAACTCCATAGCCAGCCCCCACGAAAATACTTTGAAATTTCCGCAGCGCTGCATAATAAATTAAGGCCGCCACAATTGATATTCCTCCAATAAAGAGAATTGAGATCAATGTTCCCAGCCAGCCCTCTTTCCAGGCACCAATCGTCCAGGGTTCGAGAATGACATTAGGGCGAATTTCGGTAAAATTAAACACGTATGCCAGATAGGCCAGGCCGCTCCAAAGAATGCCTCCAACCAGTCCGGTAATGACCACCATTGCCATAAAAGACATTGGTTTTTCCCTTTGATCCTGTTCCAAGCGCTCCTTTTCTTCTGCCACTTTGCGCCACCTCCTTTTCCTATTATGTCCACACGCATTTATTCCATTGCATCAGATTTAAAATAAATGCAGATTGGATTAACCATCCTGCAAAGATCGTCCATATTTTTTATATAATTTCCTGTTGTATAGAGGTTTTATGAGATTTTAGGTCGAATAAAATAATTAATGATACAGTCCTTTGATTTTGTGCTTATTTGAGGTAATGTGTGTTCCGGGACTTGTGTGCATAGCATAAATTTAAGTAAAGGCAGCATGCATCTATTCCCGATACTTATTAAAAGATATATTCCGCTGTTTAAATTGTAAAGAAATAGGAAAAGAAAAATATGAAGACAACTTTCATTAATTATTTCGATAAACTTTAGCTTATATAGTTTAAAAGCTTATAAAATTGCTCATCATGCTTTTAGGGAGGTGGCTTTCTTGAAAAAACCATTTACATTTTATATTGTCTCCGGGCTCATTTTGCTAGCTGTTATCGGAGTTGCCGTCAGCCTGATCTCAAATCCTGCCGGTTTTTTGCAGAGAATAGCTGTCATTGTCATCATTGGTGCTGTTGTATACTTTCTTTTTCAGCGCTTTAACAGATTTAATCCCTCAAAGCGGGAACAGCGAGCTTTTATAAAGGCAGCCAAAAAATCAAAAAGGCGCTTTAACAATAAAGAAACGGGCTCAGCCAATGGAAGAAAGGCTTCTGTAGGTTCCCTTACTTCAATTAAAAAGGCTAAGAAAAAATCTTCTCCACACTTGACAGTCATAGAAGGCAAAAAAGGCAAAAAGAAAAATCGAGCCTCCCTTTAACTCGGGCTCGATTTTTTATTTTTATATGATAAGTCCTGAATTCTGGGGAACCTTCAAGAATCGGGCTCTGGCTTTTCTCTTTAATAGCTCCATGATGAAAAAAATTGCTCCGCACATTGCCTGCCGTGCTCCAGAAGATCTTTCTTCTTCTGCTCGGTTATATTAAATTCAGCAGTCAGCACGCCATCCGTTGGAATGAAAATAATGTTTTGTGCATGTTTTCTGGAGATGTATCTGGCATCATGTGCATCCTTCATCGTTTCAAAAAGCGCAGCATACATTTGGATGGCGTTGTCAATTTTATTCGGCGGCCGTTCGCTTAAATTATGGCTTAACTTTATCCCGAGGACTGGCCTTGTCTTTTTCACGTTTTCCTTATCAAAAAGCCACATGGGAAAATTGCTTAGAACCCCGCCATCCACAATGACACTCGAGCTGCTGTATGCGTTCAGCTTAACCGGCTCAAAAAAATACGGGAGACTGCAGCTCATCCTTATCGCCTTTGCTACCGAAAACGAAGCGGGGTCAATCCCATAATTTATAAGATCATCGGGCAGTACTACCAGTCTTCCGTTTGTCAGGTCAGATGCTATGACTCTCAGCGATTGCGGAGGAAGGTCTGAAAAGGTTCTAATCCCCCTGTCAGCCAGCTTTTGAGCAATCCAGGTTTCCAGCTCGGATCCTTTATATAATCCCAGCCGCCAATAAAGGTTAAGCCATTTTCCGACTGCGAAGGGAATAAAGGTTTTTCTTTCATCAAGAAGCTTTTTTACATCAAACTCATCGACGAGCTGATATATTTCATCACTTGTATAATTGGCAGCAATTAAAGCAGCAACGATGGAACCAGCACTTGTTCCCGCAACCCGCTTAAATCGAAAACCTCTTTTGTGAACTTCCTCATAAGCACCGATTAACGCAAATCCCTTGATGCCTCCTCCTGAAAAAACCCCATCTATATACATGTAAGCCACTCCTGTCGATGTACTTGCCCATAGAGGAACTCTTACTTATACATCTTTAATCAGGAGCTTTTTAAAATAGTACGGCTGACAAGCAAAAACTCAGGTTTAGGTGAAATATTGCACTTCTGCTTCTGGAAAATAAGAGTGAATATACCCCCTAATTGTATTTTCAAGATCCTTTGCTTCATCAGTCGGATAAACATACTTGCCTATTCCATATCTTCCCCACTTATATTTGCGTTTTTCTTCATCCATTTCCAGCTTTGTTTTCGGGTAGCGTTTTTCAATTACCTTTTTGGCTGGTTTTGTAAATCTGTGCTGGATTAACTCGAAAGTTAATCCTTCCAGATTGATGCCTTCGAGCGATTTGCTTAACCTTTGAAAAAGTTCATGATAGCCTTCACGCCAATCATCATGCATGTAAATAGGCGCTACGATAAAGCCAAGCGGGTAGCCGGCATTAGCTACTTTGCGGGCAGCTTCAAGCCGATCGTCGAAAGAGGAAGTGCCCGGTTCAAAGTTTTTTATTACAAACCGCGAATTAACACTAAATCGAAATCGGGTTTTCCCATTATGTTTAGCATCAAGCAGATGGTCGACATGATGATACTTAGTGACAAAGCGGAGCTGGCCATACTCCGTCTGGCCAATAAATTCAATTGTTTTTTTCAGAGAATGGGTCAAATGATCAATCCCTACGATGTCTGAAGTACATGCAGCTTCAAATCGTGTAAGCTCCGGCTTTCTCTCCTCCATATATTTAGAGGCCTGCTCAAAGATTTCTTCAAGGTTTACATACGTGCGAATATATGGCTTGCTTCCAAGTGTGGTTTGCAGATAGCAATAGTGGCAGTGGCCCATGCAGCCTGTAGCAAGCGGAATGGCATATTCTGCCGAAGGCTTGGATGTATCAAATTTCAGAGTTCGTCTGATGCCTACCACCAAAGTGGATTTCGCATTGCGGTACTTTTGCAATTCGTTATCACCGGGAATATTTCTCACCTGGTTATGTGATGTTGTTTCCCTAATTTCCAAGTTCATTTTTTCAAATTTTTCCTTTAGCTCTCTTCCTAGGCGATATTCGAGAGCTTGAAGTTCTATATAAACTAGCTGAGGGATAAATGGCTTCATTAGGCATACCTCACTTTATCAATTTGTCCTGCCAGCGGAAAAATGTCAGCAGAACCCTATGTCTGTAGTATGAACCAATTAATCCAACAGCAAAAAAAGAAGATGGAACAATTATTTCCATCTTCTTGGTTCGTTTAAATTATTCTTTTATAAACCGCATTTCAGCTGGGCATTACAGTTTGTGCAAGTATTGCAGCCGCCGATTTCTTTGACTTTTCCTTTACGGCATACTGGACATGTATTGCCGACTTCCGAACCGATTGTTACATCGGTTGAACGCAGGTCGCTGATTGTATCAACCAGAACTACATGCTGCTTTGATTTTTCTTTTTTAACTGTATCTGTATCTTCAAAGCTGTTATCTTCAGCTTTCAGCGTCAATACTTGAGAATCGCGTGAGCCGTCTACATAGACAGTGCCGCCCTTTGCACCGCCGCGGTATAAGCGTTCATACACTTGCTCAACCTGTTCAACACTGTAGCCCTTCGGTGCATTTACTGTTTTACTGATCGAGCTGTCGATCCAGCGCTGTATAACACATTGAACATCTGCGTGGGCTTCAGGAGCCAGATCCATTGCTGCCACAAACCATTCAGGCAGATTATTAGGATCTGCATCCGGATTGCGGTCTAAATATTCCTGAACAATATCTGCCTTTACTTCAATGAACTTGCCTAAGCGGCCGCTCCTGAAGTATGAGAAGGAGAAATATGGTTCAAGACCTGTAGATACTCCAACCATGGTACCTGTGGATCCAGTAGGTGCAACAGTCAGAAGATGTGAATTACGGATTCCGCTTTGTAAAATGGATTCACGGATATCCTCAGGCATTTTCTGCATGAAGCCTGTTTCTGTAAAAGCTTTGCGCAGGCGATTTGTTTCTTCAGCATTTTCACCTGTTAAGAATGGGAAGCTCCCTTTTTCCTCCGCAAGCTCTACAGAAGCTCTGTAAGCTGTTGCTGCAATGGTTTCGAAGACTTTGTCAATCAGCACATTGCCTTCCTCAGAACCATATTCTGTTTCACAATAGATCAGCAGATCATGAAGCCCCATAACGCCAAGACCAACACGGCGCTCGCCTAAGGCCTGCTTTTTGTTTTCTTCAAGGAAGTATGGTGTAGCATCTATTACATTGTCCTGCATACGTACTCCCACTTCAACAGTACGCTTCAGCTTTTCAAAATTAACGGTCTTATTTTCCTTATCTGCCATTTCTGCAAGGTTCACTGCTGCAAGGTTGCAGACTGAATATGGTGCAAGAGGCTGTTCGCCACACGGATTTGTTGCTACAACCTTTTGTCCGTAAGCCTGTGCATTGGTCATGTCATTGGCATTATCAATAAAGAAAATACCTGGCTCTGCCGAGTATGTTGCACAGATATTAATCAGGTTCCAAAGTTCTTTCGCTTTGATTTTGCGGTGAACACGGACTTTATAGCCAAGTTTTCCCCATTCTCTGACGTCACCGACTTTATGCCATTCTTCGTTGTAGGTTTTCATGGTATCAGCATCATATGATTCAACATCCGGGAAGCGAAGCTCATATTCTGCATCATTTTCAACTGCATCCATAAATTCTTTTGTCAGGCAGACTGAAATGTTTGCCCCGGTCAGGAATTCAGAATTATGAACACTGTAAGTACCGCCAGTCGCCAGTTTTTCTTCAGCATCCTGTATGATTTTATCGCTGAAACCGCCATAGCCGGGAATGCTCTTGTAATTGATAATACCCTGGTACATGGCTATTTCCTGTTCAGTAAATGGAGTGAATTTTAATTTTTCTTTAGCATATTTTTTTATTGTATCATCATTTGTATTTTCAAGAAGGAATCGTAAAATTCTTGGGTTTTGCATTTTCGAGATGATGAATTCGATGATGTCCGGGTGCCAATCTGCCAGCATAATCATCTGAGCACCTCTGCGGGAACCTCCCTGCTCCACAAGGTGTGTAAGCTTCGCAATATCATCAAGCCAGGATACTGAACCCGATGACTTGCCGTTTACTCCTTTAGCCAGTGTGTTGCGCGGCCTTAGGGTTGAACCGTTTGTCCCAACTCCTCCGCCTCGGCTCATGATTTCCATTACCTGCTTTCGGTGCTCGGAAATTCCTTCACGGGAGTCCTGTACGAATGGCATTACGTAGCAATTGAAATACGTAACATCTGTGTCGGCACCCGCTCCATACAATACGCGGCCAGCCGGAATGAAATTCAAGTTTTTCAATTCCTGATAGAACTTTTCAAACCATTCTTTTCTTTTTTCTTCGGTTTTCTCAACAGATGCCAGGCCTGTTGCGTTACGCTTGGCGATTTGCTCATAGAAGATTTCAAGGGGTTTCTCGATTACATCAAGAGGCTTTGTAATAATGCCTGTTCTCGATTCTTCCGGATCATCCAGTACTCCTCTGTAGTCTTCCTCGACTAAAACCTTGGCTGTCTTGTTTTCCCAGTCAATATCCTGGATGAATCCTAAGCCTCGTGCCGGAAATTTTGGATCTTCCTTGATTGTGAGGACGACGAAGTCACCGTTTGTGAGTGTCACTTTCTCGGTGTCTTTGAAGGTGTAACGATCTAGCATAACTAAGCGGGAAACACCTTTGTGGGTCATTTTCATATCTGGGGTTACAGGGTGAACCTGAGGAAAAAGACGGATATCCTTGTTTAAACGATCAATGTTCAATTTCATTTTTTGTCCTAGAGCAACAGACATTGTTACAACTCCTTCTAAATTCAATTATCAATTTGTGTAAGCATTCTGGCAGATAGGGTAAATCTATCTGTTTTAAAAGAGTACCCTAAAGTTACCATACCTCAAACCCCAAAATCAATATATAGTGTCCTAAATATTTTCGACACCACTACATATTGTGTCTAGTTCAACTAAAAGTGATTTTGTCAAACTTAAAATATACCAAAATTTAAAGAAAAACAGAGTTAATAGCCGATTTCCGACAATTAACGATAAATTTTAACATATTTTGAAGCTTGCACTTTTACAGGGCAACAATTGGAAAATTATTCATTAAAAAAAGAGAAAAAGCGACATTGCCGCTTTTATCTCTTATAGTTCCAGTCATCACTTTCATATCGCTCTTTTGCGATTTTTTGTACATATGCCATTTCTTCATCTGTAAGCTTGTAAGGTTCAAGTTCAATATTCAAGCCTTCTTCAAATCCCTTTTTGAAAGCTGCTTTTGCTTGATCCAGGGTAATTTTTTCAGTTGTCAGCTCATTTATAGCAACAGCTTTATTCTTAAAAGCTTTTTGCATTCTCTCTTTGACTCTGTCATTCGGATACTTGAACAAGCTGAACAGCTTGTCTTCATCCAAATCAAGCAAAATGGAACCATGCTGAAGGATTACCCCTTTTTGCCTTGTTTGTGCACTCCCAGCCACTTTACGGCCTTCTACAACAAGTTCATACCAGCTGGGGGCATCAAAACAAACAGCAGATCTTGGATTTTTCAGAGAGTCCCTTTCTTCAGCTGTCTTCGGCACTGCAAAATAAGCTTCCATCCCAAGTCCGTGAAAACCTTTTAAAATCCCTTCCGAAATAACTCTGTATGCTTCAGTTACTGTATTCGGCATTTCGGGGTGGGCTTCAGGTACGATCACACTGTATGTGAGTTCATGTTCATGAAGTACGCCTCTTCCGCCTGTAGGCCTTCGGACAAATCCCAATCCATGCTGCTTCACAGCTTCCATATCTATTTCTTTTTCAACCTTTTGGAAATAGCCGATTGAAAGAGTCGCCGGATTCCAGCCGTAAAAACGGATTACAGGAGGCATTTTGCCCTCACTGTTCCAGTCAAGCAACGCCTCATCCAAAGCCATATTAAAAGAAGGTGACCCCTCTTTTGAATCGATAAAACGCCAAACCTCTTTAGTCATATGTAGCCCTCATTTTCAGATTCTTTAACTAGTCATTTGCGGTTAATAGTCTACCAAAATTCCAGTGAAATTTAAAGCAAGTTGAATTTCCATAACAAATTTAACAGATTTCCTTTACTCCTATTAGGAAAGGCTTATATAATATTAGTTGGCTTACCTATGTGTGAAAGGAGAAAGACATATTGGAAACACTTTATTTCATTCTTATCATTTTGGGTGCAATCATTACCTATTCCGTGATAACCTGGTTTTATCAGCGCCGAATTGTTAAAACGCTTACGGAAGACCAGTTCAGAGAAGGCTACAGAAAAGCCCAATTAATCGATGTACGTGAACCAAATGAATTTGAAAACGGCCATATTTTAGGTGCCCGCAATATACCGCTTTCACAAATGAAAATGCGCATGAAGGAATTGCGTCCGGACAAGCCAGTCTACTTATATTGCCAAAGCGGCATGAGAAGTGCGAGAGCTGCCCAGTTTTTGCATCGTAAAGGCTACAAAGACCTTTCACACTTGCAGGGCGGATTTAAAAAATGGACAGGAAAAGTGAAAGCGAAAAAATAATAGCAATATTTAAAAAGACCCCGTTATTTTAACGGGGTCTATTGATTGGAAACCCCTCTTCTAAGTTCAATCATATAATCTATTCGCCAAAACCGCTGTTCTTTTCTCATTTAGCTTGTTTAGCTTGTTTCATGCCCAGGTTTTCGATTCTTTTCCCCGGAATCGCTGCAAATTTCCCTATTCCTTCCCAGAGTTCACAAGTAGTCTATAAGCCGCAAAAAAAGAGTGCCCTCTTAGGGACACCCTTTTTCGTTTTATTGCTTTTGATAGCGAAGAACCGGCTTTCTTGCAGCCATTGTTTCATCAAGACGGCCAATTACTGTTGTGTGAGGTGCTTCCTGAACAATCTCAGGGTTTTCCTCAGCTTCTTTAGCTATTTGAATCATGGCGTCGACAAAAGCGTCCAGCGTTTCTTTTGATTCTGTTTCTGTCGGCTCAATCATAATACACTCTTCCACGTTAAGCGGGAAGTAGATGGTTGGCGGATGGTAGCCAAAGTCAAGAAGACGCTTGGCAATATCCAATGTACGCACGCCAAGTTTCTTTTGGCGCTTGCCGCTTAAAACGAATTCATGCTTGCAATGTCTGTCAAATGGCAGGTCAAAGAATGGCGCAAGCCTTCTCATCATATAGTTTGCGTTTAATACCGCATTTTCCGTAACAGCCTTCAGTCCATCTGGCCCCATAGTACGGATATAAGTATAAGCCCGGACATTGATTCCAAAGTTTCCGTAATATGGCTTTACACGGCCGATTGATTGCGGGCGGTCATAATCAAATTCATATTGGTCACCGTTCTTTACCAGAACAGGCTTTGGAAGGAAAGGAATCAGATCCGCTTTTACCCCGACTGGCCCTGATCCCGGTCCGCCGCCGCCATGCGGTCCTGTAAAGGTTTTATGAAGATTAAGGTGAACCACGTCAAATCCCATATCTCCAGGGCGTGCTTTTGAAAGTACAGCATTCAGGTTAGCTCCATCATAATATAGCTTCCCGCCGGCGCCGTGAACAATCTCAGCCATTTCAAGAATGTTTTCTTCAAACAAACCTAAAGTATTCGGGTTAGTCAGCATAAGGGCAGCAGTATCCTCGCCAACCACTCTTCTTAGATCCTCTAAATCCACCAGCCCATTTTCATCAGATTTAACAGTTACTGTTTCAAAGCCTGCGACTGTCGCGGATGCAGGATTTGTTCCGTGGGCAGAGTCAGGAACGACTACTTTAGTGCGCTTTGTATCGCCATTCGCTTCATGATAAGAACGGATCATCATTAATCCAGTCCATTCTCCATGTGCTCCTGCAGCTGGCTGAAGTGTAACCTCATCCATTCCCGTAATTTCAATCAGATGCTCCTGCAGATCATACATCAGTTCCAGAGCACCTTGAACAGAGCTTTCATCCTGCAGCGGGTGCAAGTGGGCAAAACCATTGAAGCGCGCTACATTCTCATTGATTTTAGGGTTGTATTTCATTGTGCAGGAGCCCAGTGGATAAAACCCTGAATCAACGCCATGATTGCGTTTTGAAAGTGCAGTATAATGACGCATGATATCAAGTTCAGACACTTCCGGCAGCTCAGGCTCTTCCTCTCGCAGGTAGCCTTCGGGAAGAAGTTCGCCCAGGTCAATTTCTGGAATATCCATTTCAGGCAGGCTGTAGCCGATACGGCCTTCTGTGCTTAATTCAAAGATGAGTGGCTGATCTTCCTTATGCATGGTAATCCCCCATTTCTTTAACGAATGCATCAATTTCATTCTTCGTTCTCAATTCTGTTACAGCAACAAGCATATGATTTTTCAGGTCAGCATAATCTCTGCCCAAATCGTAGCCGCCAATAATGCCCTTATCAAGAAGCTTTTGATTTACTTCTTTAACAGGCTTATTCAATTTGATGACAAATTCATTAAATGAAGGGCCTTCGAATGGAACTTCAAAACCGGCAGCCTTAAATTGCTGTTTCGCATAATGGGCTTTTTGCATATTGGCAGCAGCCATTTCCTTTACGCCCTTCTTGCCAAGAGCAGTCATCGCTACAGATGCCGCAAGTGCGTTTAGAGCCTGATTGGAACAAATATTTGAGGTTGCCTTATCGCGTCGGATATGCTGTTCACGCGCCTGAAGAGTAAGCACGAAGCCGCGGCGCCCCTGATCGTCTACCGTTTGTCCGACAAGACGGCCCGGCACTTTTCTCATTAGCTTGGTTGTAACGGCAAAATATCCGCAATG
Source organism: Cytobacillus sp. Bac17 (assembly GCF_024519925.1). NCBI lineage: Bacteria > Bacillati > Bacillota > Bacilli > Caryophanales > Bacillaceae > Cytobacillus > Cytobacillus sp. Bac17. The sequence continues at coordinate 178,594 of NZ_JALJRC010000002.1, forward strand.
CGGGCCTCCGAAAGCTGTAGGAATTCCGAAAACCTGGGCATCTCCTGCTACAATGTCTGCTCCGAATTTACCAGGAGGTGTCAGTGCGCCAAGAGCAAGCGGGTTGCTTGAAACAACAAACATGGATTTATGGGCATGGATAATCTCCTCAAGCTCTTGTAAAGGCTCGACTCTGCCAAAAAAGTTAGGATACTGTACAATGACAGCTGCGATATCATCGCCAATCATTCCATTTAGAGCTTCAAGATCTGTGATGCCGTCCTTATGAGGAATTTCAATCACTTCAATATATTGGCCCTTTGCATATGTCTTTACTACTTCTTTAGATTCAGGATGAACGGCGCTTGAGATAAGAATTTTCTTGCGGCGTGTGCTGCCTGCGCTTAGCATGGCTGCTTCAGCAAGTGCTGTTCCGCCATCATACATAGATGAGTTGGCAACATCCATTCCTGTTAACTCACAGATCATGGTCTGGAATTCAAAAATTGCCTGGAGCTCTCCCTGGGAGATTTCTGGCTGGTAAGGAGTATAGGCAGTATAAAACTCTGAACGGGATAACACATGATCAACAATGATTGGCATGTAATGATCATAAACACCCGCACCAAGGAAAGATGTATTTGTACGAAGATCAGCATTTTTCTGAGCCATTTTAGTAAGCTCTTTCAGTAAGGCTGTCTCAGATTTTGCCGGCTTGATTTTATATTCACCCTTAAATCTTACACTTTCGGGAATATCACTGAATAGTTCTTCCACAGAACTGACGCCGATTTTTTCAAGCATTGCTTTCTGGTCAGACTCTGTCATCGGTAAATAGCGATGTTTCATCATTTTCTCCCCCCGGTTAGTTCTTTTCTCTTTTATAAAAAGGTGTTGCTGCAATCTTAGCCTTCAGTCGTTTGCCGCGGATTTCCACTTCCAAATCAGTTCCCGGCTCCGCATGCTCTTTCTTGATAAGAACAAGGCCAATATTCTTTTTTAATGTCGGAGATTGAGTTCCTGTTGTCACTTCCCCGATCAGTTCTTCCCCTTTATATACAGGATAGCCATGGCGCGGAATGCCGCGGTCAATCATTTCAATTCCAGCCAGCTTGCGGGGAACCCCATTTTCTTTTTGATTCTTAAGCACTTCTTTGCCGATAAAATCAGCTTCTTTATTGACTTTTACAGCAAAGCCGATTCCTGCCTCAAGAGGTGTGATTTCAGGCGAGAGCTCCTGCCCATAGAGTGCCAGGTTGGCTTCAAAACGAAGAGTATCCCTTGCGCCAAGCCCGCATGGCAGCACGCCTTCTTCTTTGCCTGCTTCAAGGATTTCAATCCATAATGCGACTGCATCCTGGGCATCACAATAAACTTCAAATCCGTCTTCTCCTGTATAACCTGTTCTGGAGACTAGCGCTTTCTTTCCATTCAGATCTACATCCTGCTGGAATTTGAAAAATCCGATATCCGACAGGTTCGTGCCAGCAAGCTTTTGGAGCACTTTTTCTGCAAGCGGTCCCTGAATCGCAAGCTGTGCCATATCTTCAGAAAGGTTTTTCAATTCCACATTCCCTTCAGCATGGTCCTGAAGCCAGTTGAAGTCCTTTTCAATATTGGAAGCATTTACAACCAGCAAATAATGATCATCCTCTATTTTATAGACAAGTAAATCATCAACAGTTCCGCCATTCTCATAACACATGGCTGTATATTGAGCACCTGAGTTCTTTAATTTGGAAATATCGTTCGTCATCATTTTTTGAAGGTATTTAAGGCTATCCGTCCCCTTCACTTCGATTTCACCCATATGGGATACATCAAAAAGCCCGGCTTTTGTACGGACTGCTTCATGTTCTTCTTTAATGCTTGAAAATTGAACAGGAAGGTCCCAGCCCCCGAAATCAATGGTTTTTGCTCCGTAATCTTTGTACACCTCAAATAAAGGCGTGCGTTTTAACTGTGACATTTACTCGTCCCCCTTAAATCTTTTGAAGTTGTTGCAGGAACATAAGAAAAGCGGAAGCGCCTTGCCCACCCCCGACAAGCACAAGACAAGCCTCACGGAAAGGCGTTCTTTGCCTTTTTGGGAGGATTGCTCGAAATGTGGAGGCGATTGTCCTTTCAAGGAACGCAGACTGAGAGCGCCACGTCCTGTGGCAACGTCTGCATGACCCTCATCCTGGGGGCCTCAGGCATAAGACGGTTCCTGTAAGAAGGCGTTTTTCCTTCTGAAAGGAAACGGCTTATGACCCCGAGTCCCTAGAAGCCGAAACAAGACAAGCTTGTGACCTCGAGGGAGTAGGCGATGGAGCTAGACAGTTCTCGAAGTTCAAAAATTTCTTGTTGAACATAAAAAAGGACAGAGTATCCCCTCAAATATGAGAAGATCTCTGTCCTTGCACCTGAAAGTTTACCGAAATCGGCTTTCCCCTTGGGTGGCTTATTAAAAAGCACTCTCCAGAGCTGCGTCAAACAAGAGTTCTTTTGCCTGAGAGATTCACAGATTTTGCTTGCTCCTTCGGCGCTACAAAGTAGTCTCTCCCCTTGTTGTCATTCGCATTTATAAAATTTTCCAAGTTGGTCATACTTATACCAAACAGAAAAAATAAAAAATCCATTATTTCGGTTAACTAAATGTAATGTGTTAACTTTCAAAACTTTCAAAGCTATTAACATCGTACCACCTTAACGAGGTTTGGGCAATATCTTTATATAGATAAAAGGAGCTGTTTTTATGACAGTGCAAATTGGCTTTGATTCTGCCTGGCAGGATGAATTCTTAAAAAGAATTGATGACGACGGCCCATGGGGAAATTGGGAGCTTTATAAATTGGCTGTTGAGGTTGAAAACCACACGACTATTCCTGATTTTGAAGGCCTGCAGGCTCCAAAGCATCTGCCGAATCTTACTCCCCTTCCCCATCAGCTGGAAGTAGCCAAGCAGGTTGTTGAAAGCATGAACGGCAAAGCGATCCTTGCTGATGAGGTCGGTCTCGGCAAAACGATTGAAGCTGGTTTGATATTAAAGGAATATATGATCAGGGGACTCGTAAAAAAAGTCCTTATACTCGTTCCTGCTTCCCTCGTTTCACAATGGGCCATGGAGCTCAACAGCAAATTTTTTATTCCGGCTGTGGCACAGCGGAAAAGCTATGTATGGGAACAATGCGATGTAGTGGTATCATCCATTGATACAGCCAAACGAAATCCCCATCGGGATATTATCTACAGCCTTGATTATGATCTGATCATTATAGATGAAGCTCATAAGCTTAAAAATAATAAAACCAAAAACTATGAGTTTGTGCAAAACCTGAAAAAGAAGTTTTGCCTCCTTTTAACAGCGACACCTATTCAGAATCGCATAAGTGAGATATTCAACCTTGTGTCTTTGCTCAAACCAGGCCATCTGGGCAATGAATCAGCCTTTTATGAGAATTATAAAAAGGACTCGCGTTCTTTAAACGATGATGCACATCTAAAAGAACTCGTAAACAAAGTAATGATCCGCAACCGCAGGGCAGATACAGGAATTGAATGGACCAAAAGACATGTGGAAACAATACCGATTGAATTCTCGCAGGCTGAGCGCGAGCTTTATGAAGCTGTAACAGAGCTGCGGGGTGAAGGTGACTGGGTCAGTTCGAGCCAATTTTCTGTGATGACCCTGCAAAGAGAGGCGTGCAGCAGCAGGGAAGCTGTCTATTTCACCCTTCAGAATATGCTAAAAAGACAGGAACAGCCCTCAATAGCTTTTCAGGAACAAATTCAATACCTTATTAAAAAAGTGGAAGCTGTCCAGCAAAATTCCAAAGCTCAAAAAGCTCTGGAATTAATACAAAACATAAATGACAAGGTCATAATCTTTACTGAATACAGAGCAACACAAATGTATCTTCAGTGGTTTTTAAAACAATATGGGATTACATCTGTGCCGTTCAGGGGAGGATTTAAAAGAGGCAAAAAGGACTGGATGAGGGAGCTTTTCCAAAAGAATGCTCAAGTCCTGATTGCAACAGAAGCAGGAGGAGAAGGGATAAACCTGCAATTCTGCAATCATATCATTAATTTTGATCTCCCCTGGAATCCAATGCGTCTCGAACAAAGGATAGGACGTATCCATCGTCTCGGCCAGGAAAAGGATGTCATGATTTATAATTTTGCCACTAAAGATACAGTCGAAGAACATGTAATGAAGCTTTTATATGAGAAAATACATCTTTTTGAAAAAGTCATAGGTGATTTGGATGATATTTTAACAAAACTTGAATTTGGAAGTATTGACGATCACCTTGTTGACATTTTCGGAAGATCTGCTTCTGAAGGTGAAATGAGAATCAAAATGGAGAACCTTACGAGCATGATTCAATTTGCTGAGGATATGAAAGAAGGTGGACTGAATGCAGCAACAGGAAATTCATAAATTCCTTGAAAGGTATTTTCACGCAAATGGATGCGAAATAATTGATAAAGGCCCGGGGTATATGACCGTACAGCTGACGATTGATCTGGATAAGGAATTAATGAATCGCCCCTTTTACTGGCATTATCTCGAAAAAACAGGCGGAGTTCCTAACCCAATGCAGCTTACACTTATTACAAACCAGCAGCTCGCCCCTGCACATATTAAGGGGGAAGTCATTCATTTTGGCTCCCCAAGACTTCACCAGATCTTTCATTCTGCCCGGAACCTGGCAGGCTATATACGATTATATGAAAACCACCGGGAGGCACCAGGCATGCAGGTTCCATTAAGGCCATGGCTGGGAATGAACGTCCGTGTATCTTATCAATGCGACCGAAAAAGAGATGTCTTTAAATCCATCGGCCTCCAATTAATAAATGGGCAAATGGTTGAAAGCTTTCATGACAGATTGCTTGGCATGAGCCTTACACCAAAGATTCCCGACTACTCTTTCACTCTGTCACCGCTCATTATGCCGGGAAGCGGTGTATTCAGGGTAGCTAATTTCATAAAGTCCGTAATTGAACAGGAAGAACATTTATGGGCTGATGAAGCCCGCAAGCGCTGGCAAAAGGATCTCAGCCTTCTTGAACATTTTTATGAAGATGCAGAAGAAAAGGGCGAAAGCTATGAAAACGAGAAAGCAGCCCTTCAAGAGCAATATGAGCCAAAGATTAATATCTCTATAATAAATGGAGGCCTCTTCTATCTGACAGACAGCGCAGTATGAAAGCACACAAAAAACCGGCAGAAATTGCCGGTTTTTTGCGTGAAATCTACTTATGTTTTTTTCTTCTCATGCCCAAATAGAAAACATATGAAAACATGCCAAACCACCTGAATAAAAATGGCTCTTTCATGTCCTTTTTCTCTATTCTATGCCGTTTTCGCTCATCTTTGGGCTGATCTATATATTTTACTACTGTCTGGGTAAGATACTTTACATAATCGTTGGATTTCATTTGTCATACCTGCCTTTTTCTGCACATATTGCAATTACACCCTGCTATTTATATTTACAAGTATGTCCAACGAGTTTTTACCCTAAACAATCTATTATTTCCTGAATTATTTCTGCTTTATCTTTATTGGTGGTATCAATGACTACATGGGCGGTTTCTTTATAAAGCGGCATCCTTTTTTCATAAAGTTCCTGAATCAGCTTTTTTTTATCGCCTTTCAGCAGGGGTCTGGAATGATCATTTTCAATCCGTTTAAATATTTCTTCCGGCGAAGCATAAAGGAAGAAAACGATTCCTTTTTCATTCAGCTTTTTTCTGTTTTCAGGCTTAACTACAATTCCCCCGCCAGTAGTAACAATTCCCGCTCTATTGTCAAACTCATTTAATATAAGCGTTTCAAGATTTCTGAAGTATTCCTCTCCATGCTCTTCAAAAATATCATTAATATTTTTCTTCTCCCGCATAACTATTTCTTCATCTGTATCGATTACTTCTTGGTTTAAGCAGGATGCAAGCTCTTTTCCAATTGTTGTTTTGCCGGCACCCATGAATCCGATTAAGTAAATTGGCTTCATCTTTATCCCCACTCAGTTTTTTTCAATCCATTTTATCATTTTTTGCAGATCCGTGTCATAGTAAGCATATCCGGAAATTTCCTTATCAGAGCCAATTTTCGTTTTGAAGGTAATTTGAATTAAGCTTGTTGCCACTGGGGAGATTTCATATGAAACAGATCCATTTTTAAACGAAAAAATTCCTGATTTATCAGGGTCTATATTTTCGCTCAGCATTTTTTCAGTTTTTTTAAAGGAACACAGTAAGTAATACTCCTGCATTATGACGGTTTCCGCCTGATTCACTATCCTTTTCTCAGAAATAAACTGATCTAATTGAATCGTAAGGAGAAAGAGTGCAGCCAGAATGATTGTTAAAGTAAGAGGGTAAGAAAATCCATCCTGATTACGGTACATCAATATCCTCCATATTCATCAGGTAATAAAGACAGGCCGAATGCTCCTGATCAAAACTATCCGATACATTTATTTCAACTCCGCCATTAATGGAACTGAATGTTATTCTATCAAGTTTTTGCAGGACAACTTCATGGCCTTTCATATCCACTCTCCTCCTCAAATTGGAACCATATTTTTCATAAATCACACTTTTCCCGTCTATGGTTAATACAATGGAAACAGGTGATATTTCTGCAGCATCAGCAAGCCTAATCTCTTTTTTCAGCTGATTGATAAATACATGCCACTCAAGTCTTTGTGTCCTGGCTTCCATTTTCCAGTCCTGAAAGAGGAAATTAATGCTGACAGGCAAAAAGGAAGCAATCATTAAGAATATTGCAAACGCAAACAGCATTTCCAGCATGGTAAATCCTTTATTATTGGAATACTTCACACTTTTCTTTCGATCTATCCCGTACGTTTTCATATCTTATGCAAACCTCCATAAATCCTTGGTTTTCCATAGGGACTATTTCATAGACGGTTTGATTTTTTATAATAGTCTTCCCCACAGGATAACTCCCTTCCGAGGCGGCTTCCTGGAGACTCTCATAAAGCAGCTGTGTGCTTTCGTAATCCTGTTTTACCTCTTCAGAATGCTCAATAGCCTTAATGACAAGAGGAAACATTACACCCGCTGCAAGCAGCATCCCCGATAAAGACAGAAGGAGCTCAGCCAAAAAGAAGCCGTCATTCCTTCTCCACATAAAATCTCCCTCTTCCGATTAAAAAGGTAATTTTGTATTGCTCATTGTCTGTTTTGACATAGAAAGTACCAAATTTATTTGTAATTCCCCCTGGCCCGTATTGAAAATACAATGGCATGGTACCCTCCTTAATCTCAATGATTCCAGGATATTCTCTGCTGAAGATAGGATCAGCTGCAAACTTTACCTGGGCGTAATACCTTTTCTCCTCGGGAACAATTTGAATAGCTACATCTGTCTGATGGGTGATGGCATAATTCTGGGCATAAAGCAGGTCAGACTTTAATTGGGAAAAGAACATTCTCTTTTCAAGATAGAGGAATTGCGGTTTAAGAAGAATAGAGGTAATCGTGGCAATTATAAGGAAAATACTGAAAACGAAAAGAGTTTCTATTAATGTAAAGCCTTCTTTGTTCTTTATCATAACCCCGAAGATTCAACCTTCCCCTCTGCAGAAATCTTAATGGCATCTCCATTTGGACAAGTCGTGGTTTCAGCATTGAGGTATTCGGCATCCACTAAATCCTGTATACCTGAAGGAAGCTCTTTATTGTCAATTTCATATGCCTGAACCTGGGCCTGCACCATTTTAACAAACGCATCGCATCCCTTGCTGTTTATTTTTGAATTGTGTTTCGTTACATTCGGAATGGTGATGATTAAGAGTACGGAAATCACCAATAAAACAATCATCATTTCAATGAGCGTGAACCCTTTGTCATTATTTACTGTGCGCCATTTCATTAAAATCCCTCCAATAGATGAAACATAGGCAGCAGAACTGCCAAATACATTGACACTATTAAAAAACCGATAAACATGTATAAAATAGGCTGAATCATTTTAAGAAGTTTTTCTGTCTTTTCCTCCAATTTATTTAGGCAATGCCTGCTGAAAAAAGATAATTCCTGGTCCAGCCTGCCATTTTTTTGACCATGTCTGATAATATTGGCCAGCTCCCTTTCAAAAAAAGGATAACTAATTAGTATATCCTCAAGCTTATTCCCCTCACGGAGTTTGATTTTCACGGCTTCACCAAGGGCGCTGTAAAAAGGCTGCTTATCATTTTTTTCAAAAAGACTAAGCGCCTCATGTATGGATAGGCCGCCGTTTAAGAGGTGACTGAGCTGTACAGCAAAGAAATGGGTGTAGTAAAGACGAAGAAAATGGCCTCCAGCAGGAATTTTTACTATGACCATCTTTTGCTGGATAGGGGAAAGGTTTCTGAATCTAAAAAAATAGTATATAAGTAAAGTGACTAAACCGAAGAGTACAATCAGAATGAATAATGGGAGAAGGTCCCCAAACAAATAAACGGCTTTTGTGAAGAAATTAGGCTTAAGGTGCATGGAAACGAATAAGGAAGAGAAACGGGGCAGCAGGACTTTATCAACGAAAACAAATAGGAATGCGGTAATGAACATCAGGAAAGTAGGATAGGTCATCAGTTTTTGCAATTTTTCAATGTCCTTTCCTTTTCTCAGCACCATTTCGCTTCCTTCAAGAAATGCAGAAGCAAGGCCGCCATGCTGCTCGGCAAAAAACACATAGCCGATCAGATTATTATTAAAGTTCATGTTTGCAAGGATTTGATAAAAAGGAAATCCTTCTTTCAATTGAGAGAGGCACTGACTAATTTCATGTTTTCGTTTTGGCGGCAGCTGATGCATCATTGATTCCAGTGCCTCAGATAAGGGGTACCCTCTGGACAGCAGTTCACCAGTATTTTTCAGAAACAAGCCCTGTTCTTGAATGGTCCATTTATGTTTCCGCATTATCGTGCACCCACCTGCTGTACTCAGTTTCCTTTATATATCCAAGAGCAATCCCTTTAGTTATTACCTCTTTAAGTGTGCGATACTTAACAAGGCTTCTTTCGCCTCTCGCCTTCTTTATGGAGGCATTAAGCGCTCTTCCTGCAAGAAGCTCAAACACACTTGCCCTTTTCCACCTGCCGTATCCATAGCAGAATGGAGAACATTCCCCTTCACAATAAGGGCAATTCAATTCGACAAGGCGCTGAGCCGTGACAGCCACTAGTGTCTGCTCAATTTCCATCATATTCACCCCAAACTCAGCTAAACGATATACAGCCCCCTGAGCATCCCGAGTATGCATCGTGCTTAAGACAAGGTGACCTGTAAGTGCTGCTCTAACAGCAATCTTCGCAGTTTCCGCATCCCTGATTTCACCCACCATAATGATATCGGGGTCATGGCGAAGGATTGCTTTCAAGCCTGCGGAATAAGATACGCCCGCTTTCTCATTGACTTGAACTTGAAGGACCAAGTCATTCTCTTTTTCAATCGGATCTTCCAGGGTAATCACATTGCGATGGAACATATGAGAGGTTTCATTCAGCAGAGAATACAATGTTGTGGTTTTTCCGCTTCCAGTTGGTCCTGTGAAAATAATTAATCCATGAGCATGTTTCAGCAATGCCAGCATTTTTCTGATCATGTCTGGAAAAAGGCTGATTTGAAAAAAAGGAATTTGTTCCTGCTGGGGCAGAATTCTGATAACGAGGCTTTCGCTGTGGCTTGATGGGAGGGTTGAAAAACGCAGTCCAATCATTTGTCCATCTACTTCAAGAGAATAGGCACCGCTTTGCGGCCGTCTCTTTTCACCAATGTCCATCGAAGCGGTAAATTTAAAATGAGAAATCAGTCTGTCGCACTCTTCTTTAGGAAGATAAAGCCTGGGGGTCAATTGGCTGCCGAACCTGAGCTGAATTAGAGTGTCTTTTCTTCGGGGAATAATGTGGATGTCGGAAGCATGGCTCCTGACGGCGTCTTTGATAATTCGTTCTGCCATTCTTTCAATTACACTCAACTAATTATGCACCACCTTTATTAATTGTTATAGATAATAATTCGCCTAATCCCGAGTATAACCTCCATATTTCGGCAAATCTTTTTGACGAATTTGTGAATAAATTATTTTTTTCTTTTCATAATAAAAGTGTACCAAATGAATTGATGGGCTATAGCCAAGCGGTAAGGCACCGGACTTTGACTCCGTCATGCGCAGGTTCGAATCCTGCTAGCCCAGTAATTATGGAAGGACACCAGGTGTTCCTTCCTTTTTTTACTTTTTTTACTACAAAAAAAAGGAAATGCGCAATCTATACGCATTTCCCATAAAGTGAAATTTCAAATTTCAATCAGTGGTTTTTTTTTATAACCCACTGATTGTTAGTTGAACCAATCGGGCCTATACGGGCATTTTGCCCACCACTTATCCTCAATTGATTCCTCTGATTCTTGAAACGGGAATTTTACTGCCCGTTAGACTGCGATAAAATCTATTTGGCAATATTCTTAAATGCATCCGGATTATAGCCTATGACAATTTTATCTCCATTTGTCAGTATGGGCCTCCGCAGCAGTTTTGGCTCCTTAATTACTATTTGCACCACTTCTGATAAAGATAATTCCTCAAGGTTCTGTTCCAGTTTTTTATAGGTCTGGCTGCGGGTAGCGAGCAGTTCGTCAAGGCCGCTTGTTGTTAAGGAAAGTATTTTTAGTAATTCTCTTGATGATGGAGTCTCCCTGAAGAGATGCCTTTCTTCAAAATCAATTGAATGGGCTGTCAGCCATTTTTTCGTCTTTCTGCAGGAAGTACAGCTGGGATATGTGAAAAATGTCAATTGGCTCATAACTCTTCTCCTCACAAACTTCAATATTATTTTTCTTAAATTGTACATCATTTGTACAATAAACGTATACACATTTGTATAAGTAATTAAACTTCATTTGTGAACATTTTCTAAACTTATAGTGATTACAGTGTTAACCTAAATCGACTGTATTATAATGGAAGCATGCCAGGAAGGCGCCAGCTCATTCATATAAGTGACAGCTGATGACCTCGGGAATAAATTACCCTTTTGAGGTGACAATAAATGGAGCAAACATTAAAAATAACTAATGTGTTATCCGATCCAACCCGCTATTATATTTATCAATACATTACGAAAAGACATAAAGATGTGACCGTACAGGAGATTGCAGATAATTTCAGCATTCATCCCAATGTTGCAAGATTGCATTTATCCAAGCTCGAAGATGTCAATATGCTTGTATCTGAAACAAAAAAAACAGGCAAAGGCGGAAGGCCAAGCCGCTTATATCGGTTATCTGATGACGTGATTCAGCTGCATTTTCCTTACAGGGATTATCAGCTGCTTGCAAAAATAACCTTGGAGACAATGCTGGAGTTAGGTGAAGAAGGCAGAAAGGCACTGTATTCGACAGGAAAGAAATTTGGCAGAGAACTGATCCAGCAAGAGCTTAAAAGATTTGCAGGCACAGAAAAACTTACCTTTGACCAGAAATTAAACATCCTAAAGCATGCTGCCGATATGTCAGGTTTTCATCCTGAATTTGATGTAAACGCCGAAAAGACTATTGTCTATTTCCAAATTTATAATTGCCCATTTAAAGAAGTTGCAGCCCGCCACAGAGAGCCTGTGTGCAATATGCATAATGAATATTTGAAGGGTATGTTCGAAAGTTTGTTTCATTCTACTCAGCTGGTGGAAAAGCAAAATATGCTGACTGGCTGTGATGCATGCTCCTATCAGGCATTTGTTGGAAACTAAAAAAACAGATCCAGGAAAAAACCAGCTTAACAAGCATATCGTTTTTCCTGCTCTTTTCTGGACTATTTTGAAACCATTATTTACTTTTATTAAGCATTTACTTTATAATATTGTAGTGATGGACTTGTAAGGGTAAAAGGAGGGATACATATGGATCGTATGTACAGAGTATTAGGCTTCTGGACGGGAATTTTCGCCGTTATGTTTTACCTTGGCGACATGTATACAACGTCCCTGATTTTCTTCGGCCAAACAGGATTTTTCCTGCTTTTAAGCTACTTAAAGCTTTCCGAACGTATGTATATTTATGTTTTTGGAGCATACTTGACTGTTTTCTTCGTAGGCTTCACTTATTGGTCAACATTTATGATGACACCAGGCGCGGGCGGCCACTAATTGCCGATATAAAAAAGCGATGAAACCATCGCTTTTTTATTTTTCTCATATTTTCTTAGCCTGAAGAACCAGGTGAAATGCTGAACTCATACCTGAAGGCATAATCAGACTTCTGATTGCCCGGTTTCTTTTGCTGATAGGAGAAAACGGGTTAGAATCATAATGATCTTCAAGTTCCTGTAGTATGCCTGCAGACAGCAAGAATTCGTCCTGCCTCATTTTAAAATGGAAGTTCATCCCTTCCTTTTCTCCAATGCGGATCAGGGAATCGAAATGGATATGGCTGGTTATATCCATCTTTCCAGGGTGCTCGAGTACATTATTCATTAAAGAATGCTTGTAATAGCCTCTAAGACTTCCATCCCTTCTCATCGGCTCTTGCCATTCCTCATCTGTATACCCATAATCGGCAGTCAGTACAATGCCTTTATCCAGAGCAGCAGACAAGCTCTTGATCATCTGTTCCATTTGCAGAGGAATTTCAATTCTTTGGCCATTGCTAAGTGACAGACCGCTTTCTTCAAGAAATAAGTAAATATCTCCATTTGTTAATGGCACAGCTATCTCTGCAAGCTCCCCTTCTTTTACGGTAACCATAATTTCATGCAATTGATCCTTCCTTTTTTCAACCACATGTACGGGCAAGGCATCAAACAGCTCATTTGAAAAAATCATGCCGCAAAATGGGGTGATTTCATTCCAGCTATCTATTTGTCTTATATTTTCAGAAAATACAATCTGTTCCTCCTGCAGCTTTCTGTGATAGGGACTTGTTTCAAAAATGCAGTAATGAATCTCTTCATCAGCAATAAGCTTCCATTCATCAATAAAGGCTCGGGCGAAACGCCCATTTCCGCCCCCTATTTCGCAGACCTGAAAAGGCAGCTTATACTCCTTTGCCATCTGAAAAAACCACTTTGAAATCGTCCTTCCATATATATCAGAAATATTGCTGCTTGTTATATAATCTCCTGCCGGCCCAATTTTTGGTGTGTTTTTCATATAATAACCATATTCGGAATGATACAGGGCCTGCTGGATATATTCAGCATAGCTGATCATTTGCTGAGGAGTATTTTCTATAAAATTCATTAAAAAATTCCGCATAAGAACTCCCTTTTTTCAAAAATTCTAGCTTATTGGAAACAGCCATGCAATCTTGTTTTGATCACTTTTTTTCACTATTGACATAGTGTTTTCTCTGTTATATTGTTAATGTAGTAGCTTAACTATATCCCCTCCCATTTTTTATATGAATAAAACATCCCCCAGAAAAGCCCTTCTCATTGGAGAAGGGCTTTTCTATTTTACATTCAGAACCCATTCAGGAAGGGGTTTGAATCCATTTCCTGCCCAATTGTCGTTACCGGTCCATGTCCAGGGAGTACTTCTGTTTCTTCAGGCAATGTTAAAAGCTTATTATGTATACTTTCAAGAAGCTGCTGATGATTGCCGCCAGGCAGGTCTGTGCGTCCAATGCTCCCGCTGAATAAAGCATCCCCGGCAACCACGAGATCTGCATCTTCAAAATATAGTGAAATACTGCCCGGAGAATGGCCTGGTGTCTCTAGAATTTTTAAGTTAAATTCACCTATGCTCAACTCTTGTTCCCCTGTTATAATATGGTCGGCGGGCCTTGCTTTTATCAGCTTGCCTATTTTAAAAAGGTGAGATCCGTTTAAGGCTGGATCTGGAAGCCATGCTGCTTCTTTTTCATGTATGTATACAGGAATAGAAAATGCATCTCTTATTTCGTCTACAGCGCCAATATGATCAAAGTGAGCATGAGTAAGAATTACAGCTAGAGGTTTTAGTCCTTTCTGTTCAATAATACCGCTTAGTTTTCCGCTCTCTTCACCCGGATCGAAGATTAAACAATCTTTGGTTTCATTCGAAAGAACATAACAGTTTGTTTGCAATGGGCCAAGAGGGATCTGATTCCATTCCATTGCTTACACCTCCCAGTGTTGGTTTAATTGTTTATTATTTTACACTATATCAGAATGGAATGCCTTATATCTGCAAAAGGAGAATAAGATGAAAATCCTATTTGGTGTTGAAGCCAGCTATATTATTCAAGATGTGCCCGAATTCATGGATCTAATAAAAAAAGAGACTGAACTGTTCGATTTTCAGCAGAGCACGTTTCTGTTTGAGCAGATGGCTCATGCCGAATTCACAAGAAGTGTACTTGTCGAAGCCGGGCTATTCGAAGAATTTTTTAACCTCTGGTACATAAAATCTGGTGTAAAGGGAGAAACTTTTGATGACTTTGCCATAGAAACAGACAGCGGGTTCTGCTTGTTCACCGAGCTCCTTAGTGCCTTTACTATAACCGGGGGCAGTGCAGAAGATGTCCGGATGGCAGTCTATCAATTTCAGGAGCATTTAGTCTTTACCGCAAAAGAAGAAGAAGTGCCATTGGTTTATTTTTCAGAACTTCACTTAAAGGATTTAATAATCGGCATTGCTGAAGCATATGACATACAAGTGTCATTTTTAGACCTCGACAAATAGAAGAAAAAAATATAAAATAAAGGACGAATGTATATACTTGGGTTTTACATAATGGGTATATAACCTGAAGAATGATTTTGATATGGCTTTTGCCTGCTGATCACGAAATAAAGGGGGCTGTTTTAATGGGACTACCAATCATTTTTGCATTAGTCGCAGTTCTTGCAGCTTTTGGTGCGTTTAGCGCACTGAAAAACAAGAACTTCCTTGGCTTGGTTTTTGCTGTAGGAACACTTGCTGTTTTCGGATGGTTCTCTGTAATGACCATAATTAACAGTGGATATCCTGCTGTTCACTAAGAAAAGCGCAACGAGCCTGCTAAGCATTAGCAGATGACGCCTGATGCTTGACTTTTAAAAAAATAAAAGGGCTTCCCTCAATGGGGAGCCCTTTTATTTTAGCCATTTAACTGACTTTCAACCCTTCGGACCTTCTCTTCCATTTTCCTTTTGACATCACGTCTGTCATCAATGCGGATATTAGTTGCCACCCTCATTAGGCCTTTTTCAAAAGGGACTTCATGCATTGCCTGGATGACCTCAAACAAATCAGTAAGTTCCCCTTCAATAATGGTATTCATGGGTGTCAGCTGAAATCGGATTTTGCCGCTTTCTTCATACTTTTTTAATACACGCTGAATGTCTGCCACATAACTGCTGGCACTTGGTGTTTCCGTTCCAATTGGAATAACAGTAACGTCTGCAATAGCCATATCTTTTCCCCTCTATCTAACTTGACTTATCGTTATGTTCTACTAACCGAAAGATTTCTCTTTTGTCAGGCATTATTAATTCTTCGAGATAAAAACCCGCTAAACAGGCTGTCCCATTAGGTGAGCAGCTGAGCGGCGCATTTTCCATGTCTTCCAGAAGCACTTCCTTATCTCCTGTTTCACTGTCAACGGATATAAGCTGAAATCCCCCTGCATACATATCACTTTCAGCGCTATACAATGGCTGAAAAGTTATGATGCCCTGAGGAGTCCAGTCATAATACGGTACCAGCCAATCCGAAAACCTTGTCAAATGAGGTACTGAGATTGAAGATAACTTCCTGAAATCATTATCCATAAAAGTATACATAGCCTGATCTGACTGATCTGCCGGCACAGTGATGGTCATTAGCCTGTCTTTGGCAGCATCGAATTGAAAAATGTCTGCCAAAACCTTGGTTTCATTATTTCCATCAATAGATTGTTTAACCAGCGGTGCAAAAAGTGACGGGTTTTCATTGCCCCAATCAAGGAAAAAAAGATGATTTGAATCCCCCCATTTGGCAAAAGGCTCCCTTAGGTTTAATTCTTCTGATGTACCTTTTGCAATGTCGATATGGTAGGAAGTAAAGTCCCAGTCTTCAGTAAATGAAGAAATTAATAATGATTCTTCATGATAAGGGTTCCACTCAACAGCAAAGTCAAAGCCAGATATATTTTTCTCCCAAACAACTTTCCCATTTGCTTTTATCGCGGTTAAAGTTCCTTCATAGGTTCCTGGTGATGTTCGAATCAGAATGTATTTGCCAGCCGGGCTGACCGTTACGGACGCAATCGGATGTGAACTTTCATAGAGAAGATTTTGATCGCCAGAAAAGAGGTTATAAGAAAAAACCCTGGAAGCTGTTCCCTCACTTACAGTGTAAACAATTTTATCATCGCTGAGCCAGCCATTTGCTCCCTGAAATTCCCCTTCTTTAATCCGGATAGGCTTAACGTTCCTATTTTCAGCATTATCAGGTGGTGCGGACGGTTCAGAGGCTTCTGTTTCTTGATTCTTTTTTTGCTGCATCTCTGCTTTTTCCGGCTGTTCACAGCCGGTTATTAAAAATAGGGAAACCATCATAACAAAAAATAAAAAAAGAAGCTTCCCTTGATATGTAGATTGAGTGTCCAACAAATCCGCACCTCCTTATCTCCCTAAATATAAGTACGTAAACGGCATGAAAATGTTTCAAAAATAATAGAATTAATGTATTTAATAGAAAAAAGCCGTTTTTCCGTCTTCGATTTGGAAAAGCGGCCGGTTACCATAGAACTATTGGCTTGTGAAGTTAGTATGATAGTTATTTTAATGTCTGTTTGACTAAAATACAATAAAGAAACATTTTCAAGGTTAATTTTTCACATATAAAGCGATGCAAGAAAAATGCCCAGCACTTCTTCATAAATATCATCAAATTGTGACAGGGGCAGGGGATTGATGCCTCTTCCAAGTTCAATTGTGAATCCCGGTCTCCGGAACTCCTGTATGAACCAATCCTTATAACCCGCAAAACTATCAATGTATTGAACTGCTTTATACCCGCTGACACGCTCGAACTCTAGCGCGAGTACCTGTGATTCCGGCGGCTCCAATCCCTCGAATCCCCAATAAAATTCTGCTCCTTGTGTATGGAAGGCAAGCATTCGATCGAATTGATTATCTTTTGCCAGTTCCGCCATTGCTATGGCTTCTGGTTCTGTTAACGGGGCTTCCCCAAGATAATCTCTTGGTGCCGGAGCATTTTGTTCACTTCTCTCTTTTTCAAAATCCCATTTGGCAGGATACTGATTATTTAAATCCACACCCCTAATATTTGCCTTCCAGCCTGTGAAATCAGTGCTTCCCCTATTTATGGCAATCACTTCTTCCCTGAGTTCTGGAGGTGGCCCATTTAAGACAAGATCTACTCCATCAGGATTCACCATTGGCACTATGGAAAGGTCAACGGAATTATATAAAGGCATTGTTGACACGCCTCTTATCGGCCGGACATTTGTTATGGATAAGAGAAAGCTGTTCAGCAAAGCCATTAATATAGGGGTTGTAATCCATTCATTTGCATGAAAGGATGCATTAATTTGCACTTTCTTATTCCCTTTTCCCAGACGTATCTCCTGAATTGGCTTTCCAAGGACACTTTGGCCAATTGAATTTACCTTTATGAACGGATAAATATCCGACAGCATGGTAATATCGGCTGTTAAAGCTTTGTAATCATAACTTCTCCTGCCTGATACAATGGGAGTTATTACCCGCCTTGGCAGCTTTATGGCTGTACCAGGGGCCAGACTGTTTGGATTAAGGGATTGATTAACCAGGAGAAGAGCATCTACAGAGAGGTTTCTGGAAGTACTCAGCTTCCAAAAGGTGTCTCCTGGTCTTACCGTATGATTTTGCAGTGTAAAGCCGGGAATATTAATTTCCTGGCCTATCTGCAGCAATGCAGGATTTACGCCGGGATTGGAATCAGCAATGAGATTGATTGGCACCATAAAGAGCTGACTGTAATACCAGATGGAGTCTCCGGACCGGACTTTGACTTTCATCTTTCTCCCCCTTTCCATCATTTCAATTTTATGAGAAAAAGAAAAAAAGATGACTGTTTACCTGTGTTAATTTGAATCCGCAGTGTCGAAAGTGGGCAAAGAAAAAAGCACCTGCACGCAATCAGGCGCTTTTTTCAATTTATTTATTTATTTTTAGCAAGCCAGGCTGCTCCAATTACGCCGGCATCATTGCCCAATGTGGCAATATCTATGACGGTGGATTCCTTCACTCCTGGAAACGCAAATTTAGCGAAGTTTTCAATAACAGGCTTCAGCAGGACATCACCTGCTTTGGATACTCCTCCGCCTAATACTATTTTTTCCGGATTCAAGGTATTTGCTATATTTGCCAATGCCAGTCCCAGGTGCATAGCTGTTTCATTGACTACCAGAAGAGATGCTTCATCCCCATTCCTTGCTGAATCGAAAACATCTTTTGCTGTGATAAACCCATTCTCCCTATATAAATTGGAAAGAACCCCTTCTCCACCCGATTTTAGGTTTTCAAGAGCCTGTCGGACAATGCCTGTAGCTGATGCTATTGTTTCAAGGCAGCCCGTTTTTCCGCAATTGCACTGAGCACCGCCAAAAGGAACGGAAGTAATGTGGCCAATTTCACCTGCAGCTCCGCTGACTCCCTGCACAATATCTCCGTTGGCAATTACTCCGCCGCCGACACCTGTGCCAAGTGTTACACATACAAGATCTTTAGCGCCATTTCCGGCTCCCTTCCACATTTCGCCCAGAGCAGCGCAGTTAGCATCATTATCAATGATGACTGGAAGCGATGTTTCCACTTCAAGCAAATCCTTCAGCGGGTAATTATCTTTCCAGCCTAAATTAACAGTGTTATATACAACACCTGTTGCAAGATTTACAGGACCTGGAGCCCCCATGCCAATGCCGATGATTTTATCCTTGCTTATATCCAGTTCCTCCAATTTATGATCGATGGCTTTAGCTATATTTATCGTAATATTTTTTCCTTCTTCACTATTGTCAGTGGGAATTTCCCATTTATGAATGATTTCCCCATAATAGTTGATAAAAGCAAGTTTTGTAGTTGTTCCGCCTAAATCTACCCCAACCAGCCATTTCTCTGCCAAACTCCATCACCTTTTCTGTCTATTTTTTCTCTTTAAGATTCTGAATTTCAGTCCGTAAAATCAAGATGCTGCTCTGGAAATCTTTCACATCAATAAGCTGAGAATCATATAGCTCTTTTAATTCCGCAGCCATAAGCTCCAAGTCAGCTTCACGATTCCCTATGTAGATAATTGTCCCATATTTCTTCAGGAATTGCTGTATATCATAAATGGTTTTCATTCTGTACCTCTGCTTTATCGATAAGTTTATACCACAATAAAGTATAATCTAAATGTCCATCCTTCTCAAGATGGACAAGCTCCTGGAAATAAATAAGATTCCTGGACTAACGTAAAAAATCCCTTCCTGGCACAGCAGCCAGGAAGGGATTTTTTTACATTTAGCGATCTGGATCTTTGGGATGCAGGAAACGCGGCCGCCTGTTCTTCAATGGTATTGGCGATCTGAGCAATACATCCCTGAATGCTCTCAGATTGAAAGGGATGAATGGCCACAGGTATGGCACTCCAAAAGATTTCATTCTCGCCAGCATGATTATCAGCAGCATAATGCCAGCTACATATCCATAAGTATGGAAAATACTTGTTGCAATCAGCAGGGCGATTCTTATCAGCCTGTTGGCCAGGCTCATTTCATAGCTTGGTGTTGAAAAAGTTCCAATTGCTGCTATTGCTAAATAAAGAATTACTTCATTAATGAACAATCCAACTTCAACAGCTACTTGGCCAATCATCAGGGCAGCCACCAGTCCGAGTGCAGTGGCCAGTGCGGATGGAGTATGGATTGCAGCCATCCTCAGCATATCCAAACCGAGCTCTATCATAAGGAACTGAATGACTAATGGCAGCTGTCCTGTTTCATTCGGCCCGATATATGATAATGCATCAGGCAGCAGCTGTGGCTCTATAGCAAATAAGTACCATAAAGGCAAAAGAAAAATGGACGCCCAGACAGCCAAAAAGCGGACAAATCGCAAATATGCACCCACAAGGGGCTTATTCCGGTATTCCTCAGCATGCTGCAGGTGATGCCAGAAGGTTGTCGGTGTAATAATCACACTGGGCGAACCATCGACGATGATGCAGACATGCCCTTCATAAAGATGGGTTGCTGCTGTATCAGGCCTCTCGGTATATCTTACCATCGGATATGGATTCCAATGCCGGCCAGAAATGAATTCCTCTATTGATTTTTCAGCCATTGGCAACCCATCAGTGTCAATCTTAGAAATAGAATCCTTAACTTTTTGGACCATTTCAGGATCTGCAATGTCTTCAATATAACTGACAACAACATCTGTTTTAGACCGCCTGCCCACCTGCATATATTCCATGCGGAGTGTCCGGTCTCTAATTCTTCTCCTCGTTAAGGCTGTATTAAAGACGAGTGTTTCGACAAAACCATCCCTTGAACCGCGGACAACACGTTCGATATCAGGCTCCTGTGGGCCTCTTACAGGATATGTACGGGCATCAATGAGAATCACTTCATCGACACCATCCACGACTAATGCAGTTGGACCAGCCAGCACCATATCCACAACTTTATTCAGATCATCAGTGGTTTCAACCTCAACATATGGTATATACGTTTTTATTAACCTGGAAAGCGTATCCCCTTCCAGCTGACCAGCATCCAATCCTGCAAGCATTTTCATCAGATAGTGCAATATATCATCTTTTACAAAGCCATCTACAAGATATAGGGCCATTTCCCTTTCTGCATATTCAACATCCAGCTGAATCACATCAAAGCTTTTTTCAACTCCAAGTGCATCTCTAAGATATTCTATATTTTCTTTCAGCGAAACCTTTACAGGCTCTCTTCTGACTTTCTCCAAAATCCCACCTCAGCATTCTGTTCCATTCTTTTCCTTGCATACTATTCAACATCATAGACATGCAAAAAAAAAATCATACCAATGATTGGCATGATTCATGAAAATTCACCGGAAATGAAGATATTATTTCCTGGGGAGTAAGCTGAAAATTCAGTAAAATATCAGCTGTTTTTTTATTCTATTTGGTTTAATAGCTTTTGATACTCTTCCTGTTCCGATTTAAGACCAGCGGCTTTTTGAGCATGATGCCTTGCTTTTTCCGTGTTATCTTCTTCTAAATAGATCAGTGCCAGATTATAATGTGCTTCGTGGAAAGAGGCTTCTTCCTTAACGACATGGAGAAGATGCACTTTTGCTTCTTCCAGTTGTCCCGCTTTTATTTCCGCATATGATAACAGAAAATAAGCTTCTGGAGAGGCATTCCCTTCCTTAACAAAATCAGCAAGCATTGAACGAGCCTTTTCATACTCTTCAGCATTAATATGCTCCTGGGCCATCACCATTGCAGTCTGTTCATTTAAAAGCCTTCCTGGTTCATTGAAACCATATTTCAACAATCCAGCCGCCAGACAGAATGATGCTGCTAAAAACAGGAACTGGAGCAATGGCCGTTTCTTCTTGGGAAAATGCACAATGCCAGTAGCAAGAAATCCGCCAATCAGCCCGCCGATATGGCCTGCGTTATCAATTCCTGGAATGGTAAACCCAAATGCAAGGTTGATCCCCAATACGACAAGTATATTAAATCCTATTGTACGGAAGAAAAGACTTGGATAAATGAGCCCAAAATATAAAAGTGCACCGAAGCAGCCAAAAATAGCTCCGCTTGCCCCAGCTGAAAGGGTAGGACTAAAAATGAAACTGGCTAATGTCCCGCCAAAACCTGCAGCCAAATAGATGAATAGGAACCTTAAATTTCCATACACGCGTTCTACTGCCGAACCTAGATAAAATAAGGCAAGTGTATTCATTAATAAATGCAGCAGCCCAATATGGAGAACAATCGGGGTCAAAAATCTCCACCATTCCCCATCAAGAATTAATGGGTTGAATTTAGCTCCATACTTGATTAAAGTCGATGTATCTGTGCTCCCGCCCATTGCTTCCAAAACTAGAAAAACAGCAACTTGAATAAAAATGAATATATACGTAAAGAAGGGCTTCCCAAAATTAAACATTTCCTTTTCTTTCTTCGCTGTTTTTACTGCTTTAGAAAGAGCGGCATGTTTCAGTGCATCAACATCCATTTCCGTATAATTTCCGGACAGAAACGTTAACGGTTTTTCAAAAATGGCCTCAATCGCACTAAGGCTATCCGGTTTGCCGGACTCAATGAGTAGGGTTTGGACAGAGGTTTTCGCATTTTCAGGCATGAAGGGGACTGTGATGCGGAATTCATAGTCATCTACAGGCAGGTACTTAGTGACATAGATATTTAATACCGGCATCTCCCTTTTGCCAAGCTGCTTCCTGACAGATTCTGCTTTTTGGGCAGTAACTTCGATATCCCGCTGCAGCCAATTGCTCCAGTCAAGATTATATTTTAAGAGCCTGATTGCCTTAATCGTTTTATGCTCCATCTTTTCAAGCCATAATTCATCCTGATCACCAGATAGCTGAATCATTCTGTACCCCTGATCAGATATGAAATAATCCGCAAGTTTCCAAAATAAATAATCCTCTTGAACGGCCAATTCTTCCCCCACTCTCTATATGTTGCAATGATTTCAATACTTTATTTAACTATAGGCAAAAAAGAAACCTTTTGTAAAAGAAAAAGCACCTAAATATTTATCCAAAATAAAAAGACCATTACGGTCTAATTACTAAAAAAATAAAATCCTGAATGTTGACAACTGTCTAGCTGCAGCGCCTCCCCCCTTGAGGTGTCGGGGGGAGGCGCTGCAGCTTTTCTTTACATTATTGCTGCCCTTCCGATTGCCCAGAAGAGAAAACAGAGCTCATCATCCTGTCGCGGACAAGCGGAAAACTCATTACTGAAGTGACTAGCAGTTTCCGCAAAAAGACGTTCCCAAAAATAACATTAATCAATCGATAACGGTTATGATAGGCAAAATAAGTACCAAGCCCTATCATAAATATGGATAGTAATCGAGACATTAAAAATCCCTCCTCTTCCTTATTGTGAGAAGAGGAAATAATTTTTATCCATGCTTCAGAACAAAATAAAATCCGCAGCCCAATGCAAGCTGGCTAATCCTTCCTTATTGGTTCCAGCGTTTTCTTGAGAACATTTACTGATTGGGTAAACTGATCAATCTCTTCGCTGTTTAAGTCAAGTTCAACAATGTCGCGAATGCCGTTTCTATTGACTATAGCAGGTACCCCAATGTAAACATCATCATGACCATACTTTCCATCTAAGTAAGCTGACACCGTAAGGACCGAATTCTCGTTCTGAAGGATGGCTTTCGTCAGTCTGACCAGGCCCATGGCTATTCCATAATAAGTCGCCCCTTTTCGCTCAATAATCTGATAAGCTGCATCTCTGACATTAAGGAATATCGAATTAAGATCTTCCTTTCTAAAATTCTCTTCTTTCCCTATCCAGTCATCAATGTTTTTCCCTGCAATATCAGCATGGCTCCATACAGGCAATTCAGTATCCCCGTGTTCACCTATAATATATGCATGAACATTGCGCGTATCGACTTTGAAATACTCCCCCAGCAGAAACCTGAATCTGGCTGTATCCAATATCGTTCCGGATCCGATTACTCTTTCCTTTGGCAGTCCGGAGAATTTCCAGACTGCATAGGTCAGAATATCTACTGGATTTGTCGCAACCAGGAAAATGCCATCAAAACCGCTATCCATAACATGATTCACAATGCCTTTAAAGATTTTTGCATTTTTTTCCACAAGATCCAGACGTGTCTCTCCAGGCTTTTGATTTGCTCCAGCAGTTATGACAACCAAATCAGCCTCTTTGCAATCTGAATAATCTCCAAACCAGATCGATGTTGGGGAAGGAGCAAATGGCATGCCATGATTCAAGTCCATCGCATCTCCTTCAGATTTATCCTTATTTAAATCAATCAGAACCAATTCCTCTGTAACACCTTGATTTAATAGTGCAAAGGCATAGCTTGAGCCTACAAAGCCAGTTCCAATCAGCACGACTCTGTTCACCCGATTTTTCATAACAACTCCCCTTTTCACTTAAGGTAAGGAACAGCAGCATCTCAGTCCCTCTATGTCAATAGAATATATAGAAGAATTCCCACCGAGGCAGAAGCTAAACCTGAACAAAAATTAACAAAGTCATTATCTGCAAAACGCCTGCCTTTTACCAATGAGGCCGGCTGCCCGCAATGTTCGGTTTTTTCAACACTTTCATTGCACACCAGGCACTTGTATTCAGCCTGAAAAAAGGCCCCCAATATGGAATCAATCAGATTTCCCGCAAATCCAAAGATCCCAATCAGCATAACCTCATAAAGTGAAACGCTGAACAGCATGAATGAAAGAAGTGCTATTGTAAAAGAACCTGACAAAGCTGCAATTGTGCCCAGAATGCTGACAGCACCTGAAGTTCCCGTCTCTGCTGGCTTCCAGGTCCTCAACGAAATGGGAGGTTTTTGACTTAATGAGCCAATTTCTGATGCCCAGGTGTCCGAGTTCGCTGCGGCCAGGCCAATTAGAAATGCTATCAGCCAAACCGGTGATGGTATCAGGAGATGGAATATGCTGGCAATAGCTGCAATTCCTCCATTTGCTGCCACCTGCTGCCAATCCCTTCTTGACCCTTTTGCATGCTTTTTTTCGAATGTCTCTTTTCTATGGCTTTTAAATTTTGACCAAAAGCTGGAGCTCGCAAAAAAGAACCCCAGCACAAGGAGACCGTAAAAGCCAAATCCCCATCCTGTTGCCGCACCTACAATGAATGCGGCTATACTGCCTGAAAGGGTCAGTAATCGAAAAAAATATCCAGCAAGCGCCGTGATTAATATAAAAATAAAAATAACAATAGATTCAAGCATTTCCGGATGCCCAGACCCGCTGATCGGTAATAATCATTTCCACCGGCTTGTCATGGTTTTCCACTGGAAAACCGTTTATGACCTGCAGTTCAAAAGCCAGTGAAACGGTTCTTCCTTTATATTGCTCGAGAAAACGATCATAATAGCCTCCCCCAACCCCCAGGCGGAAGCCGTTTTTCATGTATGCCAGCCCGGGTACGATTAAAGTTTCGATTTCCTCACTGAGAACTTCTTCTGTCTTTTCTGGACTTGGCTCCCATAATCCATAGTACACAGACTCCAATTCCATGAAGCTTTTCAGTTCACGAAACACCATTTGCTTTGCTTGGGGAATGCACTTCGGGACAGCAACCCTTTTTCCATCTTCCCATGCTTTTCTGATAATCTGCCACGTATCCGCCTCAGGCGGCTTTGAAACCGTTATACCTATCGTTTTAGCCTGAAGCCATAAAGGACTGCTGTAAAGGCTGCGGGCAATTTCATATGATAGCTGTTCATACTCAGGCTTACTCAATTCCTTCATTCTATCCAGCATTTGCTTTCTAAACGCTTTTTTATCCATTTCCATACCAAACCCCCTCCAACAGAAGATGACATCTGCAAATCCCCTCAATGATTTATCCAGAAAAGGGAAGTATACCCATAAAAAAAGTCAACAAAAAAAGCAGTAGGAATGATCCTACCGCTTATTTTGTTTCACGATGTGTAGTCGAACGCTTATCTCTTGGGCAATATTTTTTAAGCTCAAGACGATCTGGATTATTTCGTTTATTTTTTTTAGAAATATAGTTACGATCTCCACATTCTGTGCAAGCTAACGTAATGTTTACACGCATGTAATTTCCCTCCAAACTATGTTCAAACTAGTTCGTTCATACGACTTTTCTATAATATCACTTTTTAATTCGAAATGCTAGTACGTTTTTTTAAAAGTGCCCTCTTTAACCCTGCCTATCAGCAGGTTGTTATACCGAAGGATTTCTGATTTGCTGTCCCCGTTAATAATCCATGATCCCCCTTCTATTGTCCCTCTGCCATTGAATACTGCATTAAGCGAGAAGACGCTTATTGCATTTCCCTGGACCATAGGATGATACTTTAAAGTCCCTTTCTTTCTGCAGTTCCAAATTTGGTCACTGTATACGTTCCAGTAAGGCTGAATCGTACACTCTTTCATTTTTCTGCCGTTTAGCTGTCCATTGACCAAAAACAGCTTGGAATCAGCCAAATGAAAGATGACATTTTCTGCGGGAGAAATGAAGGAGAGATGTTCACGGGAAGAATACTCATGTCTGTGCTGCAATAAGAGCTTAATCTTTCTGGGCTCGTCCACATGGTTAGTGATATAGCTTTTAAAATATGAAATTTTAGAATGTATTTTTTCTGTCTTAATTTGAACAGAAATATTTTCATCAGGAAATATCTCATTACTGCCATTCTCCATCCAGTAAGTTTTCCCGTCTATCCATAAACCCGGAATCATTTTCAATTTCCCGATCGGCGCTTTCTCCATTTCTTCATAAACATCAGATTGAATCCAATTTAATGTATTCATCTTCATGCACCTTTTTCTTTATATTTTTTAAGAATCTTAATAAAAGGTTTGTCATATTTTACCCGTTGATTTCCGCTACAGTCACATGCTCGCGGGGAGGAACGAGAGCCTGCTCGGCTTCGCCTGGTCTCCCGCTCCCTCTCCTCTGAGCAGGAGTCAAGTGCCCTCCGCTACAATAAACTCAGTGCTTAAAAATTTTCAGCCTGCTAATACTGCAAAAGCTTTAAACAAGGTCTTCAAGCTTCTGGCTGATTAGGGTTTCTTGGAATACTCTTTTTGTTTCCTCCGAAATGCGTCCCCAGCTGAATAGGCTTTCTGCGACCTTTTGACCTTGTCTGCCAATTGTAAGGGCTGCTTTTGGATCTTCAAGGAGAGCGGACGCCTGCTCTGCGAAACTGCCAGGATCTCCAGGAGTCATAAACAAGCCGGAAAATCCATGTTTTACTATTCCCTTTAGCCCGCCAGTATTAGATACTATCGCCGGTTTTCCTGCAATCATTGCTTCGAGGGCAACAATGCCAAATGGCTCATAATGACTTGGAAAAACAGCGAACTCGCACTTTAGAAAGAGGGCTACTCTTTGCATATCATTAATAAATCCCGGAAAACGAATTACATCGTCAACATTCAGTTCTTTCGCTTTTTTTCTGTGGGCTTCAAGCATAGGACCTTTGCCGGCTATAATCATATAAGTATCCGGGTACTTTTCTTTAATAATAGGCGCTGCCTCGATCAAGGTATCAAACCCTTTTTCCCTGACCATCCTCCCAATGGAAAATATCAGCCTGCCTCCTTTTTTTACCTGCAGCCCCTCCAATAAAGAGTCAGGGTCATCAAGCTGGGGTTCCTTGCTGATTCCATTTGCGATAACAGACATTTTCTCGCTTTCGACAGCAAATTGCTGAAGTACTTCTCCCTTCATATATTCACTGCAGACAATAACCTGATCTGACCCTAGTATCAGCTGCTCTTCTTTTCTATGGATAAACTTCTGCAATTCTGTGTAAATCCCATTATTCCTTCCATATTCGGTTGCATGTATGGTCGTGATTAAAGGACACTGTAACCTCTCCTTTAGTGACAGGCCGCATGCACCTACAAGCCAGTCATGTGCGTGGATGAGCTCGAAGTGGTGGAAAGATGTCAGTTCATTGGCTTTTTGCTCCATTGCCAAATTCAATCCTAATATCCAATGCAAAAAGTTAGGATCTTTTTCATTAAGGGGTTTGACTCGGTGTATATAGATACCATCTTTAAGTTCAGAGCTGGAAAAATCGCCCGGATTAGCTGTCAGAACATGGACCTCATAATCCTGTTTCAAGCCTCCTGCAAGTCCATGCACATGTCTTGATAAGCCGCCTACAACATGTGGAGGATATTCCCACGTAAGAAGAAGGATCTTAGGCAAACCTTTATGGCAGGTATTTTTATTTCGCTCAGCAGTTACCGTTTCCATCATTCTTTACCTTCTCCCCTTCACTCATTGATTCATAATAAGTGTATGTACTCACATTCACAGTCCATTCAGCAGGCTGCCTCTCAGCTTCGCCTATTCCCGATGTTTGATAAGGCATTTCCTCAGAAGTATGAATTGCTTCTGAGCGAAGCAATGGGAAAAAATGAGTTTCCGTCAATTTTATGCCCAGCTCTACACAATACACCTTGCCAGGTTTGAGCCCTTTGAAGATCCACTCTGATTGATGGGACAGGATTACTTCATGATCAGCGACCGCATTGGCCCCATCAAAATAAATCCCGGTAACATCATATATTCTTAAAGATTTTCTCCTGGAAGAGACAGGCTCTTCCAAGTAAAATGAAGCCATTTTCTCTTTATGATTAGATAATTTCCATAATACTTTTACCTTATCAAATGTTAAGCGTGTTAATATCAATTGATCTTTCGTTTGTTTAGGAACGTCATTTTCTTCAGCTGTCATATTATTCACGGCAGATTCCTCGCTGTTGCGTTTTGCTTTATTTTGGATAAGTTTGGTCCATTGATATTGCACTTTTCCTACTGTTGTATCAAGCTCACTGGCAATTTTGCGAAATGAAAGCCCTCTGCGGCGAAGCTTAATAATTTCATCGATCATACCCGGCACCTCTTGGATTTTTTTCATAAGCAAATAAAAAAGGAATATATATGACGAAAGGCAAAATTTTATGACTATTTATATAACCCAATGTTATCACTGATATGGATAGCCTACAATGAACGGAAATTGTCGCTTCCTGCGAATGCACATGCCTGCTTGAAAATGAATAAGAAAAAAATTTTTAAAAAATGCCGGGAAGCTATTTCGACAGAGTTCCAGCGACAAAAATCTTTAATTTTCACCTGTTTATGGATTGCATATCGAAATTTGTCAATTTTGATGGTAAAATATTTCTGTTCAATGAATATGAGGTGACTTTTTTGGAATCAATCATGCTGGCATTATTGATCTTGTCTATAGGGCTATTTATTCTTTCAGTGTTCTTGAAAGATCCTTATAAAGAGCTGCGCGAAGAAATGGACCAAATGTCCATGCAGCAGATTCAGGAAATGTATCAGATTAAAAAGAAATTAAAAGTATTGGAAGAAGAACTGCTGGTGGGTGAAGAACCATTTATTCAGCAAGTCCCTGCAGAGTCTTCTGCTCATTCCTTAGTGAAAAGGGAAGTTCACGAAATTATAAAAAATCAGGTGATGCTGCTTACCAGGCAAGGATTGTCAGTAGAGCAAATTGCCAGACAATCATCACTCTCTCCTGATGAAGTAAGAACCATTCAAACAGAAATGAAATTTAGAGGTCATGGCTATGAATAAAAGAAATACCCGGGCATTTGCATTTGGCATCCTTACAGCTGTCATAGCCTTCAGTACACCCTATTTTTTCATAAAGCCGAATCAGTCTGAAAATAGAAAAATTGATGTAAGCAGTGCGAAAGAATTTCTTCAGGCAAACGGCTATACTGTTTTAACAGAGGAAGAATATACTCTATTGCAGCAGACTAAATCCGAGGATCCAGCAAATAAGAATACGGAAGAAAAAGAAGAACCTGCTGAGAAAGATACCGAGCCGGAAGAAGGTTCACAGGAAGTCTATCAGCTTACAATTGAGAGCGGCATGACACCTGGGGAAATCGCAGCACAGCTTGAAGAGGCGAATGTAATCGATCAGGCAGCAGATTTCGGCATTTACCTTGAAGAATACGGGTTCAGCAAAAAAATACAGCTGGGCACATTTAAACTGACCGCTGATATGAGCTATAAAGAAATCGCAAAAATCATAACAAAAAGCTAAAAGGAGCTGAATCCTTTTAGCTTTTTTACTGTCCAGCATTAGCGTGCAAGGCGCTTATGCTTTTCTAATTTAATTATTCAAATCATATTGACGTCCTTTAACCAGGTAAAAAATATGTTCTGAGATATTGGTTACATGATCAGCTGCTCTTTCTAAATATCGGCAAACAAAAGACAGCTGAGTGATCTGAGGGAGATATTCCGGTTTCTGCAGGTTGATCTGCAGCAGCTCTTTAATTGTTTCACCATATAGGTCATCTACCTGATCATCCATATCGGCAACTTTTTTTGCCTTTGCAATATCTTCTTCAGTGAAAGCCTCCAGGGATAGACGCAGCATTTCTGTAGAGATTTCGTACATTTCTTTTATATGTTCAATCGGCTTAATAAGAGGTTCTGACCCAATGCGTATAGTAGACTTCGCTATATTCACTCCAAAGTCAGCAATCCGTTCAATGTCTGTTGCGATTTTTATAGCGACAATGATACGGCGAAGGTCAATGGCCACAGGCTGCTGTTTGGCAATTAGCAGAATGGCTAAATCATTTATTTCCTCATATAAAATATCAGCCTGATTATCGTCATCAATGATTTCAAGAGCCAATTCTATATTTTGTGTTTCAAGCGCTTCAACCGATCTATGCAGGGCCTCTACTGCAAAATTGCCAATTTCAATCAGTTTCTTTTGAAGCTCCTGCAGATCATATTCAAACCTTTCACGTACTGCCATCATGGTAATCCCCCTTCATCCATTCAAGTATGGATTATATTCTTTCATTAAACCTGCACACAATAATTAGCCGAATCTTCCTGTGATATAATCTTCAGTCCGCTTATCTGAAGGAGTGGAGAAAATCTTATCAGTTTCGGCAAACTCGATTACTTCACCATTTAAAAAGAAGGCTGTTTTATCAGAAATACGGGCTGCCTGCTGCATATTATGCGTAACAATAATGATGCTGAATTCTTCCTTAAGCTCCTGCACTAGCTCCTCTACCTTTAAAGTGGAAATGGGGTCAAGTGCAGAAGTAGGCTCATCCATTAAAATGACATCCGGTTCAATTGCAAGACAGCGTGCAATGCAAAGACGCTGCTGCTGCCCGCCTGATAAGCCGTACGCATTCTGGTTCAGGCGATCTTTTACTTCATCCCAGATTGCCGCTCCCCTTAAGCTTTTTTCAACAATTTCATCCAGGATTTTTTTATCACGGATTCCGTGTATTTTCGGTCCATATGCCACATTTTCATAAATGGACTTTGGAAATGGATTAGGCTTTTGGAAAACCATTCCTACACTTGTTCTTAAATCCTCCACTTTAAATGATTTATCAAGAATATTGCGCTCGCGGTATAAAATTTCACCGGAAATCTTCACAGAAGGAACAAGTTCGACCATGCGGTTCAGGGTTTTGATATATGTGGACTTTCCACATCCGGATGGACCGATAATGGCCGTTACTTCATTTTCATTAATGGCCAGATTTATATTTTTTAACGCATGGCCTTCCCCGTACCAAAGGTTAAGATCTTTTGTATGATAAACAACTTTTTTATTCTCTTTTGCTTTTTGGTTTAGATTAGCTGTTTTAGTATTCAGATTGGCTTTTTCTGTAACTACAGGCATTTTATTAAACCTCCCGGACTAAAATCTTTTTTGGAATTTATTGCGGATCAAAATAGCGATTGAATTCATCGCAAACAATACAATCAATAATATAACGATAGTTGCAGCTGCCAGGTTGGCATATTCCGCTACAAGGGCAGAGTCAATTGTCCAATAGTAAATCTGAACCGGCAAAATCGTAAATTTATCAAAAATTCCATCAGGAACGGGAATTAACAATGCCGGAATACCGATAACAACCAATGGCGCAGTTTCCCCGATTGCCCGGGACAGTGCAAGAATGACACCCGTAAGAATTCCCGGCAGAGCTGCGGGAAGGACCACATTTTTAATAGTCTGCCACTTTGTCGCTCCCATACCGTAAGAGGCTTCTCTTAAGAATTGAGGAACTGCACGAATAGCTTCCTGGCTGGCAACTACTACAACAGGAAGAACCAGCAGTGCCATCGTAAGACCTCCTGCGAGAACTACAGAACCTAAATCCAATGCTCTTGCAAAAACAGTTAAACCAAGGATTCCAAAAACAACTGACGGAACGCCCGCCAGGTTGGAGATATTCGTTTTAATAAATGAAGAAATGCGTCCCTTGGCTGCATATTCTTCAAGATAAATCGCTGTGCCTACTCCTAAAATCATCGTGACAGGTGCAACAACAAGCATCAGCCATAGTGTTCCTGTAATTGCTCCCCAGATACCGGCTCTTTCAGGATCCGTCGATAAACGATTCATCAGAAAATCCATGTTGATCCAGCCTAAACCATCAGCAAGAACCCGATAGATCAAAACAATTAATACGACAAGGCCGAATAAAGTGGCCATAAAGAAGAGTGTTTTAGCAAGGTTATTGGCTAGCAGGCGGCTGCCCATCTTTTTATGCACTTGTTCTGAATCCACATATTTCATATTAATATTCCTCCCTGAACTTGCGAGAGATATACTGAGCGAGCAGGTTCATAATCAGCGTAAACACAAACAATGTCATAGCAACAGCATAAAGACTATAATATAATGTTGTTCCAGCTGCCGCTTCCCCTCCTGTAACTTCCACGATATAAGCAGTCATGGTCTGCATGGACTGTGTTACGTCAAATGTAAAGTTCTTTGAACTTCCGCTTGCAATCGTTACGATCATCGTTTCCCCGATTGCTCTTGATATACCGAGCACAAAAGAAGCAATGATACCTGAAATAGCTGCCGGAACAACTACTTTCCAGGTTACTTCAAGCTTAGTAGCACCTAATGCAAGGGCACCTTCCCTCATTGCATTTGGCACAGAACTCATCGCATCTTCTGAAAGTGATGCTACCATCGGAATAATCATAATTCCCATTACAATCCCTGGACTCAAAATATTCGTAGGTTCAAGTCCTGGAATAAAGGATCTCAGTAAAGGTGTTACAAATGTAAAAGCAAAAAATCCATAGACAATAGTAGGGATACCTGCCAGGATTTCAAGAAGAGGCTTTAATGCCTTTCTTGTTTTTTCAGATGCGTATTCACTTAAAAATATCGCTGTCATCAGTCCCACCGGAATCGCAACAAGCATGGCGATTAGTGTGGAAATGATTGTTCCCGTCAGTAAGGGAAGAACACCAAAGACAGCATTTTCTCCTAAAGGCTTTAATTCAGTGCCTGTAAAGAAATCTATAAAAGGAACGTCTTTAAAAAAGGCGATTGTTTCCGTAATTAAGGTAAGTACAATTCCAATAGTCGTAAAAACCGAGATTGCGGCTATGCCAAATAAGATCTTTGGTATTAATTTTTCAGTGTAATTATTAACACTTCGTGATTTTTTCTTTTGCTGAATGATTTCACGTACATTCAGCTTTTTGTTATCGTGTTGAACAGCACTTTTTGCCAAGTGTAAAACCCCTTTCAGCCTTCTCATCCAAAGAAGTACTCTTTAGCTCATACTACAAAGGAAAAACAAGGAACATCACAAGAAGATGAGAAGGCAAACTTCTCATCTTCCCATGACAATACTTTCAATCACTTACTTCAATCCGTTCAAAGCATCTAGAGAAGCCTGGATATCTTCATCTGATAATGGAGCAAATCCAGTTTCTGCTGCAACATCCTGTGCATTTTCCATTGTATAGATAGCATAATCAAGCACTTGCGGCTTTTCTTTAGCCATATTTGTATTCAAGTATGTGAATACCGGGCGTGTAAATGGAGCATAATCTCCGTCTTCTTTGATTGTATCTAATGATGGTTCAACAGGTCCGCTGCCAAAGTCTACTTTTACTGCAGTCAATTTATCTTTGTTGCTGTCATAGTATCCATAGCCAAAGAATCCGATGGCATTTTTATCTTTAGAGACAAGATCCACTAAAGTTGAGTAGTCCTGCTGCAAGTTGATATTTTCAGGAAGATCCTGTTCTTCGAGAATATTCTCAAACATAAATTCGTAAGTGCCGTGGTTTTCATTTGGGCCATATGTCTGAATTTCTTCATCCGGGAATTCAGGACGAACATCTGACCATTTTTTCTTTCCTGCACTTGCAAGGAAGATATCAACAACTTCTTGCTGCGTAAGTTCTGTAGCCCAGTCATTTTCCTTATTGATGACAATCGTGATGCCATCCAAAGCAACCTTCATTTCCTGTACATCAATGCCAAGATCTTCAGCAGAAGCTTTCTCTTCATCTTTGATTTGGCGGGAAGCATCGTTAAAATCTGTTCCGTCTTCCGCAAGGAATTTCTTGAAGCCAGCTGAAGTTCCGGAGCGGCTAACTTCTACAGAGACATTTTCCTGTTCTCCCATATAGTTTTCAGCCATGCGTGCCATAAATGGATAAACAGTCCCAGAACCATCTATTACTACACTGCCTTCCAGCTCTTCACTTTTTTCGCCATTTCCGCTTGCACCTTCATTTGTATCTCCGCCTCCGCAAGCTGCAGTGAATGCCATTAAAGCCGCCAGCATTAGTAAAAGGCTCATTTTTTTAAGACGTTTCATTCCTGAATTCCCCCTAAGAAAATTGGTTGTTTTGTCCTACGAGTATTAGAATAAGGGTTTACTGTTAACGCTGTTTTAACTGATTGTAAAGCTTTTGTAAATGTGGACGATTCTTGTGTAAATATGTCGAATAAGAGGTATAACATTAATTTATCTTTCCATTATCGCCTGCTTGCAATTCATATTTAGGAAAAAGAAAAACTGCCTCCCTTTTTATAAGGAGACAGTTTTTCAAAAGCTCATTCATCTTCTTTGCGGGCATCTTCCTGCCCTTCAAGTACATCATCTATATTTTCCACTTTTTGAACAGATTCTTCATTATCATCGCCCTTTTTATGACGTTCCTTTTTAAGATCAAAATACGCATCAAGGACACGCTCTCCAATTTCTTTATTGGCACCGTGGTCTACGCTTCCCTGGTAAGCCCATGGAACTAATACTGCCATAGCAACCTCGGGGTTTTCAGACGGCGCATAGCTTACAAGACTAAGGTTCATCACTTCCGGCGGCTCTTTGCCAAACTTGCTGCGTTCCGGTCCATCATAAAATGCCTCGGCAGTACCGGTTTTTCCGGCCGGCTTATAGTCCTTACTGCCAAACAATCCGTAAGCTGTTCCGCCTTTCTCCTGCATGACTTTGCGGAAGCCTTCCTGAACACGGTCCATCCAGCCATCTTCAAGCTCTACCCGGTTAAGGACTTTTGGCTCCATTTCCTGGACAATGGGTCCAAGTTCATCATTTTCCATTAATGGCTCGCGGATTTCCTTT
The DNA here is from genome assembly GCF_024519925.1 of Cytobacillus sp. Bac17. Lineage (NCBI taxonomy): Bacteria > Bacillati > Bacillota > Bacilli > Caryophanales > Bacillaceae > Cytobacillus > Cytobacillus sp. Bac17. The sequence continues at coordinate 213,692 of NZ_JALJRC010000002.1, forward strand.
ACTATATGAGGCTCCATCCTGTTTCCGCCATTGGCTATGACCGAAACATATTGGGCAAGCTGCATGTTGGAATAGGTATCATACTGGCCAATCGAAAGATCAAGCATGAAACCTGGCAATGTACTCATCCCTTTAAAGCCCGTTTGCTCATTAGGCAAATCAATTCCTGTCCGTACCCCAAGGCCGAATTGAGCAAAGGACTCCCTTACAGTACTAAAAGCTTTATCATCTATCCATAACGGCTGTTCATATTCATATTTGCCCCCGCCAATCTTAATGACAGTTTCAAACATATAAACGTTGGAAGAAAATTTTAATGCATTGATATCATTTAAAGGGCCAAAATTTCTCCAGGATTTTTTTACAGGTGTTCCTTTAATTTTTAAAGGCCGGTCGTAAAATACGGTCCCTGGAGTTATAGCACCCGTTTTATATCCGGTAAGAATTGTAGCACCCTTCACAGCAGAACCTACATTATAAGTAGTAGTGATGTTGCCCAATGCATCGTCCTGCATGACTGATTTTCCTGTCTCTTTATCCTTCACAATCTTTTTGCCGGCCATTGAAAGAACCTCTCCGGTATGAGGATCCATCAGCACAACGTATGCTCTGTCCAATAATCCAGTCCCTGCTGATGCCTTAGCTTCACGCAGTTCCTCTTCAATGATTTTCTCTACTTCCTTCTGAAGATCCATATCAATGCTAAGCACAAGGTCCTTTCCTCTTTGTCCATCAGTGATAGGTACCGTTTCAAGGACATTGCCGGCTTTATCTGTAACATTTTTCACTTTTGCCTTTTGGCCGTGAAGCACCTCTTCGTATTGCATCTCAATATAACTCTTTCCTACACGGTCATTACGGCTGTAATCACGGGCCATATAGTATTCAAGCTGTTCAGCCGGCAGCCCTTCATCAGAGCTTGTCACATTACCCAGCACTGATTTTAATGTATCTCCGAAGGCATAATACCTTTCCCAGTCGGTTGTTGTATCAACCCCCTGAAGTATTTGAAGATTTTCGCTGACAACCGCGAATTCCTCAGGAGTGACTTCTTTATTTTTGACAATTTGCGGTGTTAATGCATATCCGCTTGTAAACTCTCTGTAGATGGCAAGTACTTCAAGGTCATCTTTTGTCAATTCGCTTAATTCATCTTCTGTAATTCGATCCAATGTGAGCTGATAGATGGCTTTGTCCAATTCTTTCTGGTCGCCTTCATACTTTTTTTCAAGCTTCTCTTTGTCTTTTTTAGAGATCTTTTTTTCAGCCTCTTCAGGATTTTTCATAATCCAGTAATCCTTCTTATCTCGTTCCTGAACTTTTTCAGTATCTTTGTGTATTAGCTTGGCCAGCCTTTCTGCCACCTCAAGCATTTCGTCCTGCTTGTATCCATTATTAGTAAATGTGATGGCATTTTGCGGCGTATTATCAACAATCACCTGGCCATTTCTGTCAAACATCTTTCCTCTCGGCACCGGGCTGTTGACTGTAACATCTTCCGTTCTTTCAATCTCCCGCTTATAATCATCACCATAAACTATCTGAACCATTCCAAGCCTGAGGATCAGCATGGAAAACAATAAGAACACAGCAAAGAAGAGCATATTCAGACGGAAAGGAACATGGGTCTTCTTCTTTTTCTTCCTATTCAAAATTACGCACACTTCCTTTAAAAAATTCTCATAACCCCATTCTAAAAGAAAATAACAATAAATACTATAAAGAACCCTTTTTCGACAGAGATATTTTTACTGGTAAAAAAAAGAGAGAGAATTTTCCTCTCTCTCATGCAGACTGAAATTGTATTTTCCTGACGAATAAATATATGACCGAATGCCCGGCCCCAATGATTAAGAGAAGAATAGGGATGCTTTTTTCTTCATTGAAAAAAGATACGGCAGCTAAAAAACCTAAAATGGATACTATACGTCCTGCATTTAAGAAGATTTCCCTTACAACGATATACTCAATTCTCATCTCTGCAGCCTTCCAGCCTCTGCCAATGACATCATATGTTAATGAGATATATGGCACAAGCAGGAGAGGATACGCTATAGCAATAGTGGCTGCATACATCAGCAGCTTTTGATACGTAACCTCAAAAACGATAAAGAAGATGGCACCATACAGTAATAACCCGCCAATAAGAATGGCCCTTTTGCGATATTCCTTCTTTAAAAGTCTTGATACAAGAAAATACCCCAAAAAAGATATACTTGAGTTGACCAATCCGTATGTACCAAGAGCCAGTTCACTGCCAGTTGAAATAAAAACATATACTGATATGACAAAGATAAAGGTTCCCTCTCTGAGCCCCTGGAAAAAGTGGGCATTTGTAATCATACGCCAGTTCATGCTGTTTTTTCGTTCTGCAAGGATTCTTCCAAATAAATACCTTCCGTCAGCTGGCCGCCTTTTAAGAAAAAAGCTTAAAAATACCGCTATTGAAAAAAGTGTCAGGGAGATGCCGAAGATAACGGAATAGCCCGTGAACTTTTCCATCCTTGAAATAATGAAACCCGCTGCTATCGGTCCAATCATACCCCCAACGGATGTTAGTATTCCAAGGAATCCATTAAAGAAATCGCGATTCTCCGGCTCAGTAATTTCAAAAGTGAGTACATTGAATGCAAGCCAGTAGAACCCATACCCGACTCCCAGCAGAGCCCCGAGAAGCAATAGAAATTTAGAGGCATTCGTTCCAATGAAAAGCACTGTCAGATAAAATAGAGCCAAAAAAATCACGCCGATTCTCAGCACAATGACACGGTCAATTTTTTTCGCCCATCTCCCTGCCAGGATAAACGTCAAAGGCTGAAGCACCACTATGGCCAGGTTATATAAAGCCAGATCGCTGAACTCACCAGACTGCTTCCAGAGATAAATATTAACAAATGTGTTTGAAAGGGCAGCACTTAAAGAATAAAGCCCCCCTATAAATAAAAGCAATGTTAAGTCTTTGGTTAAATCGACATCACCGATCAGTTTTTTAAATCTGCTCATAAAAAAAACTCCCCTTTGGTTCTAAGGGTAGTCTCCTACAAAGACAGTGCGGTTATGCAATGATTTAGAAATTAGGGGAAAGCCTCCGGAATTTGGAGCAAAAAAACACGGCAGATGTAATCTGCCGTGCTGTTTCATTTATTACTTTGCAGCGCTGTAACGCTTAGAAACCTCATCCCAGTTAACAACATTCCAGAAAGAATTGATGTATTCAGGACGGCGGTTTTGATATTTTAAGTAATAAGCATGCTCCCAAACATCAAGCCCAAGGATTGGTGTCTTACCTTCCATTAAAGGAGAATCCTGGTTAGGGGTGCTTGTAACTTCCAATTCGCCATTGTTTACTGCCAGCCAAGCCCAGCCAGAACCGAAGCGAGTTGTTGCTGCTTTAGCAAATTCTTCTTTGAAGCTGTCATAGCTTCCGAATTTGCTGCTGATAGCGTCTGCTAATTCACCTGTAGGCTCACCGCCGCCATTTGGAGAAATGATCTGCCAGAATAGAGAATGGTTTGCATGGCCGCCGCCGTTGTTGCGTACTGCAGTGCGAACAGCTTCAGGTACGGCATCCAAGTTAGAAACTACTTCTTCAACAGTTTTAGAAAGAAGCTCTTCGTTTCCTTCTAAAGCATTATTAAGGTTTGTTACATAAGTATTGTGATGCTTTGTATGATGAATATTCATCGTTTCTTTGTCGATGTTTGGCTCCAATGCATCATAAGCGTAAGGTAATTGCGGTAATTCGAATGCCATAATAAAATTCCTCCCTATGTATCTGTTTTATTAAGCCCCCTGAAACACTCCAATCATTTATAAAATTCTGATTTTAGAATATTTCTAAGGTCTTTAGTTTAAGATTACCAAAGTTGGTTTTTTGTTTCAAACAAAATGCTTTACTACATATATACAATATCCTAATTTGTTTTTATTATTCCATTAAATTCAAATCACCCGAGCGGGTCATCAAAGGACCACAATTAGAAAATAAATAATCATTACCCCTTGTATCACCGCTTTGGCTGCTGCACTGCTGACAAAACCGATTACAGATCCGAAACCGATCTTCAATGCATCATTGAAACTGGCCTTATTTACTGCGAGTTCAGCAATGACCGCTCCCAAAAAAGGCCCAATTAAAATTCCTAATACAGGGATGACAAATGGACCTGCCAGTAGGCCGATTGTACTTCCCCAGACACCCGCTTTTGATCCGCCATACTTTTTTACCCCAATCATATTTGCTACGTAGTCTGCACCAAATAGCAGCAGGACAAATAGCACCTGAATCGTCCAGAATAGCCAGTTAAAAGGTTCGAAAGAAAAAAGAATTCCATACAGGATAAAACCGCCAAGCAAAAACAGCACACTTGGAATAATCGGAAAAACCAAGCCCGCAAAAGCGATAATAAATAACAGAATGATCAGCGTCCAATAAATTATCTCCATGATCAGCACCCTTTCTAGAAAACATGAAAGCGCTTTGCCCACACCTCGAGGGGGCAGGCTGCTTGCGCTAGACATTTATCTAACTTCAAAATTTCTACATTATTAATTTTAAAATAAATAAGCAAGGGATTTCCCCTTGCTTATTTTACCATTTATTCTTCTCCTAAAACAGCTTCAGCAATATTCACCGCGTGATCGCCGATACGCTCAAGGTTGCTGACAATGTCTACATAGACAATGCCCGCCTGGCCAGAGCAGACTCCTTCATTCAGGCGAAGAATATGCTGTTTGCGAAGCTTTCGTTCCATCTTGTCTATCTCTTCTTCTTTTTTTACAACATGCTCTGCAGCAATTTTATCATTGTGGTCCAGTGCCTGAAGAGCTTCTTTTACAGTAGAAATGGTCAATTTGAACATTTGTTCTAAATCAGCCATAGCTGAATCGGTAATGGACACTTTATTTGCCTGTTTATAATCAATCAATTCTATTACATTTTCGAAATGGTCACCGATACGCTCAATATCTCTTACTGTATCCATCAGCACGGTGTGCTCGTTCGACTCATGTGCTGAAAGTGAACTTGTAGATAACTTAATCAGGTAATCCGTAATTTTGCGGTCAAGATTATTGATCGCGTCCTCTAACTGGTATGCACTTTCGGAATGTTTTTGATTGCCGGTTTTCAAATATTGAACCGTTTCTTCAAGTCCCCGTAAAGAGAATGCCCCCATGCGAAGCACTTCTTCTTTAGCTTGTCCAAGAGCAATCGAAGGGGATTGTTCTATAAAAACAGGATCCAAATGTTTTGCTTTATATTCAGCAACCGCATCTTCTCCCGGAATAAGCTTCGTTACAATCCATGCCAGCACGGCTACAAATGGCAGTTGAATAAGTGTATTAGTACTATTAAAAATTCCATGCGCAAAGGCAATGGTCATCTCAGGATTTAAATCCATTTTCCCCTGCAGTGTTTCAATCAATAATGTAAACGGCTTTAATAAAATCAAGAAGATAGTAGTACCAATTAAGTTAAACAATACATGCACGGCTGCAGCTCTTCTTGCAGCAACAGATGCTCCAATAGCGGCTAAAACAGCTGTGATGGTCGTTCCAATATTGTCTCCAAACAGAACAGGCAATGCTGCATCCAGGTTTATCAGCTCTTCAGAAAACAGCCCTTGGAGAATACCGATTGTGGCACTTGAGCTCTGAACAATAACAGTAAACACTGTTCCGACAACCACACCTAGAATTGGATTTGAACTCATGCTTACGGTCAAGTCATGAAAAGCTTCCAATGTACGAAGAGGCTTCATTCCCCCGCTCATTAATTCAAGTCCATAGAATAATGCACCAAAGCCAAATACAATCTGACCGGCATTGTGAACTTTTTTGCTTTTAAAGAAAAACAATAGAATAGAGCCTAAAGCAATGATCGGCAAAGCGTATTCCCCGATATCTATTCCGATGATGAAAGCAGTTACCGTTGTCCCGATATTTGCTCCCATAATAACACCTATTGCCTGGCGCAATGTCATGAATCCGGCAGATACTAATCCAACTGTAATAACAGTGGTTGCAGAGCTGCTCTGTATAAGAATGGTGACAAGAACACCCGCCAATACACCCATGATTGGATTTGTAGTAAAGCGATCTAATAAATCCCTCAGCCGGTCACCAGCTGATTTTTGGAGCCCATCACCCATGAACTTGATTCCATAAAGGAAAATACCAAGCCCGCCCAAAAACTCAAAAAGCATTTGCTGAACATTAAGTTCCACCATTATCCAACCCCTATAACTGTTTATTCGACATGATTCATCAAACCCCATACAATTATTAATGGAAACCTATAGAAATGTAAACCTGTTGCGGATTAAATTTACAATTCCTTAACATTACATGCTTATATTACATTTTTGTTACAAAATCCAAAAAAACCTTGCAAACGCGTTTACTTGTAACATCTGGATATTTGGCTAAAATATAATAGTGAATCTCAAAAAGGGTGTGTCCAAATGAATATTTTTCTTCAGTTTTATAAAAGCTTGTTTTCTCCTAAAGATATCGCTTTATTTCGTCATCAGGGCATAGGAAAGACTATTTTGTATGTGTTTTTCCTTACCCTGCTATCAGCACTGCCAACCGTGTTTTATTCCGGTTCGGCAATCATTAATGGTTTAAATGCTATTGATGAAACAATTGACAGTAATTTACCGGATTTTGAAATTGCAGAAGGACAGCTTCACACAGAGGAGGAAGTACCTGTAACCCTCAATAAAAATAACTTTACAATCATTATTGATTCGACAGGAGCAGTAGACCCTTCTGTTTTATCCGAAAGCGGCAATACGATTGCCTTATTAAAAAATGAAGTCTACATACTTGCCGAAGGACAGGAACAGACATATCCATATACATTACTGACAAGCGGCACACTAACAAAAAATGACTTATCAGACTTCCTTGCATCTGCAGAATCGCTTATGCCGATTATTATTCCCTTAATAGCGATTGTCATTTATATTTTTGCAGCGGGCATTCGATTTATCGAGATCTCCCTGTTAGCACTTGCAGGTCTGTTTATTAAAAAAGCTCTTGCCAAGAAATTGGAGTATCGTCATTTATGGCGCATGTCTGCTTACAGCATTACTTTGCCAGCCATTTTCTTTACTATCATGACAGCCCTGCAGACAGCAGTGCAAAACGGAGCGATTATTAACTGGTTTGTTTCTCTTATCATCCTCCTCTTGTCCATAAAGGAAGTCCCATCTCATAGCTCTAAATAAAAACGTGCCAATGGCGCGTTTTTATTTTTGCAATTAAAAAGAGGAGTAATTTTATAAATAAAGCAGTTATTAATGCAGAATAATACAAATTGAGGACTTTTTTTGGTCTAATCATATTTGGACAAGCATACATATTGGGTAAACATGCTATTTGCAGGGGGTTTGGCCAGTATGAAGAAGCTTGCGGGAGTACTGCTTTCAATCCTAGTTATATATGTAATCTTTTATGACCTTAATCATGGCACACTGCCCGCTGGACAAAAGCAAGCATTGGAGGCAAGTTCCCTCCCCACAGAAACAGGTGAACCCTATTTTGAAAAAAAGGTCAATCCTGGAGAAACAGTTCTATCAATTATAGAACTAAACCTTGATGGTCCCATTCCTGTAGCCATAGACCAGGTTGTGTCAGACTTCTCGGAATTAAACAATGGAATGCAGCCTGAAGACATTAAATCAGGGACGACCTATAAATTTCCAAAATATACTCAGGACAACTAATCATCATTCTTGTCAATTTCAGCGGTTCATTGATACAATAAAGTGGAACCTTCTCTAACAGCATACATCTCAGCTGTTATATGAAAAGATAAAAAGGAGCGAATCTCCATTGAGTGAAATTATACATCGCACTAAAACAAGGCCTGTTAAAGTTGGGCCATTAACAATTGGCGGAAGCAATGAGCTGTTCATCCAGAGTATGACCACTACGAAAACACATGACGTTGAAGCGACTGTAGCTGAAATTAAAAGGCTGGAAGAAGCAGGATGTCAAATCGTGCGTGTTGCCTGCCCGGATGAAAGAGCTGCAAATGCCATAGCAGATATTAAAAGACAAATTAACATACCGCTTGTTGTTGATATCCACTTTGACTACAAGCTAGCATTGAAGGCAATCGAAGGCGGAGCAGATAAAATCCGAATTAATCCTGGAAATATTGGTAAACGTGAAAAAGTGGAAGCAGTGGTCAAGGCTGCAAAAGAAAAAGGCATCCCTATCCGCATTGGTGTAAATGCAGGTTCTCTTGAAAAAAGAATCCTTGAGAAATATGGATATCCTACTGCAGATGGTATGGTTGAAAGCGCCCTGCATCATATCAAAATTTTAGAAGACCTTGATTTCCATGACATCATCGTTTCTATGAAAGCATCCGATGTTAATTTGGCCATTGAGGCTTATGAGAAAGCAGCACAAGCATTTGACTACCCTCTCCATTTAGGTATAACAGAATCAGGCACACTTTTTGCAGGTACTGTAAAAAGTGCCGCTGGACTTGGTGCAATCTTAAGCAAAGGTATTGGAAATACGTTAAGAATTTCACTTAGCGCAGATCCCGTGGAAGAAGTAAAGGTTGCCCGTGAACTTCTTAAAGTGTTTGGGTTATCTTCCAATGCAGCAACATTAATTTCCTGTCCAACATGCGGAAGGATCGAGATTGACTTAATCAGCATTGCAAATGAAGTGGAAGACTATATTCAAAAAATTAAAGCGCCAATTAAAGTTGCTGTATTAGGCTGTGCCGTTAACGGGCCTGGTGAAGCCAGGGAAGCTGATATCGGCATTGCAGGTGCCCGCGGTGAAGGGCTTCTTTTCCGTAAAGGCCAGATTGTAAGGAAAGTTCCAGAAGAGACAATGGTTGAAGAACTTAAGATTGAAATCGACAAAATCGCTGAAGAGTATTTTGCCAAACAGGAAGAGGAAAAAGCACAGGCAGAAAGCCTGCTGCCGTAAGGCAATATTGTCCCTTTCCGAAATAGAAAAAGCCTGGCACCAAATAATTTTGGGAGCCAGGCTTTTTTTTCTTTTTCTAAAAAAACGGCAGAATAAACATACCGACAATAATGGATATAGCCCCTATTGCAATCGCCCAGCCCCCAAGGCTTTCTGAACCCCTGCGGCGTGCGATAAAACCAAGGACAATTCCTGTTGCTCCAAAAAGAACCGGCAGCACAAACAAAGATAAAATGGAAAGTGCCAGGGCAGCATATCCGACTCCTCTGCCGGCTGCAACTGTTTCATTTTCTTCATCCCTGTTCGCTGATCTATTATAGACACCAGGCGCTGCTATTTCGGCAGAGGTTTCCTCAGAATAATCTGCATGAATTGCAGCTGTTTCGTTTTCCTCATCCCGATCCAGCGATCTGCCGTAGACACCTGGAGCTGCTATTTCTGCAGCAGCTTCTTCAGAATAATCTTCATGGACTGCAGCTGTTTCGTTTTCCTCATCCCGATCCAGCGATCTGCCGTAGATACCTGGAGCTGCTATTTCTGCAGCAGCTTCTTCAGAATAATCTGGATCTGCTTCGCCAATCCGCTCACTGTATCGAAGGTCATACTCTTCATTACTGCGCTCTTGGTCTGCCATCATGATCCCTCGCTTCCTTTGCTGTGTTACTAAAAAGTATTGCTTAATGGAGCATTTATAGTGTTTGCGATATAAGCCCTTTTTAAGATGTAAATGTTTAACTTTCATACCTGTTCAGGCAACACTCTTTTTCAAGGCCGGGACTTTTGTTAAGATAAGGGATATATGCATTAAAGGAGATCATAATGATGAAGAAGCGTTTTGGCATTGATATAGACGGAACGGTTACGCGCCCTGAAGCCATGGTTCCGTATTTAAATGAAGCATTTAATCTGAATATTACTTTAAATGATATTAAGCAATATGATTTAACACCTTTGGTGACGATTTCAGAAGAACAATTTGCAGATTGGTTTTATGAAAATGAGCCCATCATATACAAAGAATCACCCATTGCAAAAGGCGCAAAGGAAGCTTTGACCAACTGGAAACGCAAGCATGAATTGTATTTTATAAGTGCCAGGGGTTCTCACCTTCAGCAAATAACAGAGGAATGGTTTCTAGAGAACACATTGGAGTTCGATCATATTGAACTGATCGGGAGCCATGATAAAATCGAAGCAGCAAAAAAATATGAAGTGGATATATTTTTTGAAGACAAACATGATAATGCAGTTATGATTCATGAGGCATGTGGAATTCCTGTCATCTTATTCGATACACCCTATAACCAGGAACCCCTTCCCAATGGCGTCATTAGAGTAAGAAACTGGAAGGAAGCATATGCATGGGTGGAAGACTGGCTGCAGGAACAAAAGCGGTAGCGCCTTGATCAGATGAACTCAAACTAAAAACCGCCACCTCCTGTGGCGAACCTTGAAGCCAGCACATCCTGCGCAAGTCCGGCAGGCATAAGACGAATCACGCAGGAAACCTCCCAAAGCTACTTTGGTCGGGCGATGTATCGCTGCCGAAGCATTCCTTGTTCTGATTTCTGGAGTAATTTGGCTTATGAACCAAGAGGCTAGGCGCTGTAGCTGGATGCAGATTATTATTTCTCCACAAAGTTCACATCTTTATATTTTTTTATTTCCTAGATTACAAAAAGAAGCATGGGGCTATAATAAATAGCTCCATGCTTCTTTTTTATTTAATTTATTGAAAACATTCCGGGCACTTCCCATATATTTCGAACTTATGTCCAGAAACATCATATCCCTTGAGATTTTCCTGTACCTGCTTCATGGGACAGACTTCGATTTCCTTCGTTTTGCCGCAATCCAGACATATAAAGTGATGATGATGATGTTCATGTGAGCAAGTAAAGCGGAAGTGTTTTTCCCCTGATAGCTCTGTCATCTCAAAAATATCCAGGTTCACGAATAATGATAAGTTTCTGTAGATTGTATCAAAGCTGAGTCCAGGGTAATTATCCTTCATTTTTTCCAGAACATCTTTTGCCGTTAAATATTTATCGCTATCAGCAAATAGCTGAAGCATTTCTTCCCTCTTCCCTGTATGCTTATAGCCTTTATCCTTTAAAAGCTGCATGGCTTCATCAACATTCATACTTTCACCTCATTGTTTGCTCTGAAATAACTTCGGATAGAATTCCTTTATATTATGCCGGCCTCAGGCCTGCAATTTTTTTAAACAAGATTGTCACAATCAGTATTAACACGGCAATCATGACGATTGTTCCGCCTGGAGCTAAATCTATATAGTAGGAAATCGTCAGCCCGCCTAAAACTGAAATTTCACCGAAAAGCATGGACAGGAAAATCGTCTGTTTGAATCCTTTTGCGATTCTGATGCTGGCAGCAACCGGCAAAGTCATAAGTGATGAAACCAATAAAATACCCACTATTCTCATGGAAGCAGCTATGACCAAAGCTACCATGACAATAAATATGAAGTGGACACTTTTTGCAGCTATTCCAGATGCCTTGGCATGCTCTTCATCAAATGACAGCAGAAACAATTCTTTATAGAGCAGCACCACAAGTACAATAACAAACACGCTGATGATTAAAATCGTCCATAAATCCAGCCGGCTAACCGCACTGACACTGCCAAAGAGATAACTGAATAAATCAGTATTGAACCCGTCAGCGAGTGAAATAAATATTACTCCAAGCCCAATGCCTCCAGATAAAATAATAGGAATAGCAAGCTCCTGATAATGTTTATAAACAGCCCTCAGTTTTTCAATAAACAATGACCCTGCTACGGAAAAAGCCATCCCCATATATAACGGATTCAACCCGCTCAATCCGATAAATTTCTTTTCAAGCAGCAAGCTTGCAGCGATCCCAGCAAGTGTCACATGACTTAAAGCATCGGCAATTAAAGACAGCCTCCTGACAACAATGAACACACCCAGTAGAGGAGCAATGATTCCGATGATGATTCCCGTTAAAAAAGCATTTTGTAAAAATTCATATTGAAGGATTCCTGCAATCATCTGCCTGCTCCTTTATCGTGGTGATGATGGTCATGATTATGTGTCAGAACATGTACATCATGCCCGTAGATTTCTGACATTTCATTTATATTTAAGCTTTCAAATTCTGCTGTATTTCCATGGAAATGCAAATTCTTATTCAGGCAAGCCACATGAGTGACTTTATCAGAAATTGTGCCAATGTCATGTGTAACCAGCAATAGAGTTATACCAAGCTTCTTATTTAAATCATCAAGCATCTCGTAGAAAGACTGGACATTTTTTACATCTACACCTACTGTGGGTTCATCCAATATTAGCAATTTTGGATCGCTTACCAATGCCCGGGCAATGAAAACCCGCTGCTGCTGCCCGCCTGAAAGCTCGCCTATATTGCGTCCGGCAAACTCTTGCATGCCAACAGATTCAATAGCATGCAGAACTTTTGCCTGATCGGCCTTGCCCATAAATTTAAAAAGCCCCAGCTTCTTTGTAAGGCCGCTTGAAACGACTTCAAAGACCGTTGCCGGGAATCCTGTGTTAAATGAATTTGCCTTTTGAGAAACAAACCCAATGTTCTGCCAATCCTTAAAGCGGCTTATTTCATTGCCAAACAGTTTGACGCTCCCCTTCTGCACTTTAAGCAAATTCAGGATAAGCTTTAGCAGGGTTGATTTTCCCGAACCATTTGGCCCGACGATTCCAAGGAAATCTCCTGAATTAATAGTCAGATTAATATCCTCCAGGACATTGTCTTTCTCATATCTATAAGAAACATGATCTATTTCAATAATTGGCTGTGCCATTTTTATCACCTTACATATTAAGAATCATTACGATTTACTAACACAGTATACAGGAACCTGCATTCAAAGTAAAGGTACATGCTTATTTATTGGAATTTCAAAACTTATTGTCACTATTCATATTCTTAACTCATAAAGTACTGAGGAGGAGTGATGAACATGAAAATATTCGAAAACATCATTAATCACAAACTAAGCAATATTACAGCAGATGAATTATTAAAATATGGAGAGCAGTTCAACATCAGAATTACAAAAGCGCAGGCTCAGAAAATTGCAGACCATTTGAGAGGAAAGCAAGTAAACATCTTTGATGATCGGGAACGGACAAAAATAATAAAAGAAATTGCCAGGATTGCGGGTCCGGAAACTGCAAGGGAAGTAAACAGGCTGTTTTTGCAATTTACAAAATAGGACTTGGCTTATAATACTTAATTACTCATGCAAAAAGCTGTGCAGTCTCGGGCACAGCTTTTTATTATAGTTATCCAGCCGTAATGGCTTCTAGTAGATTTTCATTGAATTCCTGGCTGCGCAGCATATTAATTTCTTGCTTATAAGGCGCTTTTTTATTGTTTTTATCTTCGCCAACATAAGGAGTCTCCAGAATTTTAGGGATATCCTGTAATTGAGGATGATGAACAATGTAGTTTAACGCACTGAAGCCAATGTGGCCAAATCCGATATTCGCATGACGGTCTTTACGCATTCCGCGCTCATTCTTACTGTCATTAATATGGAGCACTTTCAGGCGGTCAAGCCCAATAATCTTATCGAATTCTTCCAATACACCATCGAAATCATTTACAATATCATATCCTGCATCATGCGTATGACAAGTATCAAAGCATACAGATAAATGGTTGTTATAATTGACTCCCTCTATAATCATAGCCAGCTCTTCAAAGGATTTCCCGCACTCCGAACCTTTTCCGGCCATGGTTTCTAGTGCGATCTGCACATTTTCTTCGCCATTTAAGACTTCATTCAAGCCCTCCACGATTTGTTTGATGCCGGCCTCTGTTCCAGCTCCTACATGTGCACCTGGATGAAGAACAATCTGCTTAGCACCAATCGCTTCGGTGCGGTCGATTTCAGAGCGAAGGAAATTAACGCCTAATTCAAATGTTGAAGGGTTTGAAGTATTCCCGATATTGATAATATAAGGAGCATGTACAACGATATCAGCAATCCCGTGCTCTGCCATATGCTTCAGCCCGGCCTCAATGTTCAGATCTTCGATTTTTTTTCTTCTTGTGTTTTGCGGGGCTCCTGTATAGATCATAAATGTATTGGAGCCATATGAAACAGCTTCTTCACTTGCTGCTAAAAGCATTTTTTTTCCGCTCATGGACACATGTGATCCAATTTTCAGCATGACGATACCTCTCCCTTTAATATTTCTTTTAAAAATTTGTTTTACTTATAAACCATGCCCGTTGATTTCCACTGCGTGCATTTTGATTTCCGGAGGAATGAGAGCCTTCTCGGATTCGACTGCAGGGTCTCTCACTCCCTCTCCTCCCGCAGGACTTTGACTAAGCTTCCTTGAATTAACTTTTCAAGAATCAAATCCCATCAGCTCCCAACCAACTCAGTGGTTAAGACGAGTTAGCAGGTCAAAAGTCTTGCAAAAATTTATTTGCGCTTTATTCTTCTTTCGCGTTTTTTAATTTTATCCATTTCCCATTTCATTTTCTTTTTATATCCTGGTTTTACTTTTTTTGGTTTTTTCACTAGTGATGCAGCTTTTTTATCAATGTCATCTGTTTGTTTCTGTCTTGTTTTTCGCTTATTGCGATTATCCAGGTCTGTCCATTCACCTTTTTGCAGATCTTTGTGCTGGAATTCCAATCCCATTTTTTCAAGTCTGTTTAATGCATCTTCATCGGAAGTCTCATACACCGTCACAGCAATTCCCGAGAATCCTGCACGCGCTGTCCGGCCAACCCGGTGTATATAAAAATCAAGATCTGTCGGAAGTTCATAGTTGATTACATGGCTGATTCCCTGTATGTCAATGCCCCGGGCTGCCAGGTCTGTTGCCACAATATATTGAAACTCAAGGTCGAGAATCTGCTTCATCATTTTCTTTCGCTCACGAGGGTTAAGGTCTCCGTGAATCCGCCCGACTTTTAGACCTTTGCTGATTAATCCGTCTGCCACTTCATCTGCCTTTTTCTTGGTGTTGGTAAAAACAATGGCTAAGTAAGGATTAAGCGAAGTCAATGCTTGGTAGACAAGTTCCACTTTGTTTCGATGTCTGGACGGCAAAAGCCAGTGCTCAATATTAGCTGCTGCTGCCTGCTTAGGCTCAACGTGAACATATTTCGGATTTTCCATATATTTCTTCAGGAAAGGCTTTAGCTTCTCCGGAATGGTAGCTGAGAACACAAGCATCTGAAGCTTTTCCGGCATCCTTGCTGCAATCTGATCAACATCCTCAATAAATCCCATATCAAGCATTAAATCAGCTTCATCCACAATAAGAATTTCTGCAGTATGCACAAATAGCGCCTGTTCCTTTACAAGGTCATTAATTCTTCCAGGAGTCCCTACAACCACATGAGGCTGTCTTTTCAGTTTTTCAATCGTTCTCTGCTTATCTGTTCCGCCGATATAGCAGCGGGCAGTTATCTCTTCTCCTTCTGGACAATGCTCTGTTACTTTAAGAATTTCATGATAAATCTGGTTGGCCAGCTCACGTGTCGGTGCAGTAATAATGGCCTGAACCTCCTGGCGGGATGGATCAACTTTTTGAAGAATAGGCAGTACGTATGAATGAGTTTTTCCTGTACCTGTCTGCGACTGGCCAATGGCGCTTTCACCCTTCAGTACTGCAGGAATCATTCTTTCCTGAATTTCTGTCGGCTCGAAAAAGCCAAAATCCTTAACCGCTTCTATAATAAAAGGCTTCAAATTAAATCGGTCAAATTTCGTTTCGTTCATATAAAAACCCCTCAATTATTCAGATTCGCCTCAGTTCAGGCAGCATCCGAAACATATATTAGTGAAGTAAGATCTACTAGTATCAACTGCAACTTGCTGGTTCCGAGCTTTTCCTACATCCTGTTATTATAATAAAGTTTCCTGCAAATAACCACTCATACAGGCATTTATATTTTTATGATAAGCTTTTTGGGCGATTTTAATAAATAAATTGGTTTCTTCTGCTTTATGCCTAAACCAAAATGGGATAAACGCATACTTTATTATATGAAATTTTATTAAGAAGCAGAAATGTGCAAAGAAAGGAGGCCAATAGATATGATGCCAGGATCAAGACCCCCTATGCGCGGAGGAATGCCTCCCTATCCTTTTATGACACCGATGCAGGGAAGACCTCCTATGGGGCCAATGATAAGCGGTCCTCCGGGAATGAAACGCGGTGGAGGCAGGGGAGGATTGCTTTCAAAAATATTGGGAAAAGGCAATGCACAGCCTGCAGCCGGAATGGGGGGAGCAAGAGCAGCAGGAGGCTCCCCCGCAGGTGGAGGCATATTGCAGGCAATAAGCAACCCTTCTTCCATAAACGGCTTTTTAACAAACACTCAAAAGGTTCTAAATACCGCACAGCAAATTGGACCAATGGTTCAGCAGTATGGTCCGCTGGTCAGGAATCTTCCTGCTATGTGGAAACTTTATAGAGGTTTGAAAGATGCCCCTGAAGCTGATGAGACCGCTTCTGAACCTAAAGAGGAATCCAATCAGACGAAAGCAGAAAAAAAGAAACCAGATTCCCAGAGCAAAAAAACCAAAAAGGCACCTGTCTCTGAAAAGCCAGCCGTTAAATCATCTTCAGCAGAAGGTATTTCCAAACCTAAATTATATATTTAAAGAAAAGGATGCTGAGGCATTCTTTTTTTGCTTTTTATTAAGAAGAATTACTCCTTTTGTAATATCGGTTTATCTCTTATATAATAGAAATGCAATATGGGATTTTTCCGCATTAGAAATAGAACTCACTTCAATTCAGATATAAGCTTTCATTAGGGAGGATAAGCAGATGAATGTCATAAAAATCTCTCCTCGGGGGTATTGTTACGGTGTGGTGGATGCAATGGTTATTGCCAGAAACGCTGCACTTGATCCGTCATTGCCAAGACCCATCTATATTTTGGGTATGATCGTTCATAACAAACATGTAACAGATGCTTTTGAAGAGGAAGGCATTATTACACTTGATGGGAAAGACCGCAAAGAAATCTTAGATAAAGTCGATAAAGGCACTGTCATTTTTACAGCACATGGCATCTCACCTGAAGTGCGTGAAGCAGCCAAACAAAAAGGCCTTGTGACAATCGATGCTACGTGCCCTGACGTAACAAGAACACATGATTTAATCAGAGAGAAGGAAAAGGAAGGTTTTCAAATCATTTACATTGGCAAAAAAGGCCATCCAGAACCTGAAGGTGCAGTAGGTGTAGCTCCTCAAGCAGTCCATTTAGTGCAGACCATTGAGGATGTAAATGAACTTAGCATACAGGCTGATAAAATACTGGTGACTAATCAGACAACAATGAGCCAATGGGATGTCGTACATGTTATGGATCAGATAAAGGAAAAATATCCTCACGCAGAGTTCCACAAAGAAATCTGCATGGCTACCCAGGTGCGCCAGGAAGCTGTTGCGGAACAAGCTGGCCAGGCTGACGTTTTAATCGTCGTGGGGGACCCAAAGAGCAATAACTCCAATCGTCTTGCACAGGTATCAGAAGAAATTGCCGGTACAAAAGCCTACCGCATTGCTGATATAACTGAACTGGATGTGAATTGGCTAAAAGATGCAACGACAGTTGCAGTCACTGCAGGAGCCTCTACACCGACACCGATCACAAAGGAAGTCATCACGTTCCTGGAACAATTTAATCCCATTGATGAATCCACATGGTCACGCGAGAAAAAAGTGCCATTAAATAAGATACTTCCTAAAGTGAAGAAGCCTGCAAAGCTATAATCAAAAAGACCGGTCCCTATAGGAGACCGGTTCTTTTTTAGTCAAACAAACTTAAATGGATCCGTATGAATTTCAGAAGGAAAAATGGATACGCTATACCCTTTTCCAGAACACATCTGTACTAATTTTTGGGCAACTCCCTTTTTCATTATTTTTTCCACATTATGTCCCGGATCAACAATATTGAGGCCCATCATCATGGCATCATGTGCCACATGATAATACATGTCACCTGTAACATATACATCAGCCCCCTTCATCTTTGCTGACATGAAGTATTTATTTCCATCTCCGCCCAGGACAGCAACTTTCCTGATTTTGGATGAGAGGTCACCTACTACCCGGACTCCATCCACTTCAAGTGTATGTTTTACATGCTCTGCAAATTCCTTTAGAGTCATCTCGCTGATTTCTCCAATTTTTCCAAGCCCAAGAACTTCCCCCTTGTTTTCAAGCTTATAAATATCATAAGCAACTTCTTCATAAGGATGGTTTTTGAACATGGCCGACAGCACTTTCTTTTCTATATGTTCAGGATAAATGGTCTCAATGCAGACTTCTTCAACAGTCTCAAGCTTACCCTGCTGGCCGATATGCGGATTGGCCTCCCCATTAGGCTTAAACCGCCCTGTTCCACGGGAGGCGAACGAACAATGACTGTAATTGCCAATTGAACCTGCCCCTGCGTTTCCAAGCGCTTGCCTTAGTGATTCAGCATTTTCTTCAGGTACAAACACAGCGAGCTTTTTCAATTCAGTTTCATATGTTGGATATAAAACTTCTGTATTGGTCAGCTTCAGTGCATCAGCAAGCATATCATTGACCCCGCCTTTGGCGATATCCAAATTGGTATGTGCTGCATATACGGCTATATCATGTTTGATAAGCTTTTCAATAATTCTTCCGGATGGAGTATCCGTTGAAATTTTTTGCAGCGGCCTGTAGATTAACGGATGATGAGCAATAATCAGCTGTACCTTCTTTTCAATTGCCTCATCAACGACTTCTTCCAGCACATCAAGGGCAATCATGACATTTTCAACGGGGGTGTTAAGCCTGCCGATCTGGAGGCCGATTTTGTCTCCTTCCATCGCATATCCTTTTGGGGAGAACTGCTCAAATAATTGGATAATCTCATGTCCATTTATTTTTTTCACTGTTTTAGTACCTCCTCTGCCATTTTGATTTTCTCCTTCAGCTCCTGTTTTCTCTTTTCTGTTTCGCTGGAGTATGCAGCCTTATCGAGCTGCAAAAGGATTCTCTCCCAATTTTTCTTTTCACCAATCCACTTGGTTCGAAATACTTCGGATTTTTGCTCCATTAGAAAAGGGCCCATCAGCAAACCTTGTTCTTTATTCTTGTATGGTTTCAAAGGCTCTCCTTTTTCAGCTGCAAGGATTTCATAAATCTTTCCGTCTTCTTCGAGAATTTCTTCAGCGATTAGCTCCCAGCCGTTAGCAATCAGCCAGGTTCTAATCGAGATGGCACTTAAATTCGGCTGGAGGATAAGCCTCTTTATAGCAGCAAGCTTGCTCTTCCCATCTTCAAGAATGCTCGCAATTAAAGCGCCTCCCATGCCCGCAATGGTTATACAGTCTACTTCGCCTGGCCCAATTACTTCAAGGCCGCTGCCTTTTCTTACAGAAATCTGATTTTCAAGCCCTTCCATTTTCACCTGTTTTTTGGCTGATTGAAACGGCCCTTCCACCACTTCACCAGCAATAGCAAAAGGGACAATGCCTTTCTTTACTGCGTAGCAGGGCAAATACGCATGGTCTGAGCCTATATCAGCCACTCGTGAACCAGGGGGGATATAATTTGTTACAGCTTCAAGCCGATTTGATAATTTCTCTGTATTCATTCTGTCACCACTTATATATGTATTGTAACAAGCGCAGAGCGCCTGCCTATCTGCTCCTCCTGAGAGAAAAGCTAAAAAAAGCTATCGTAATTTGCGATAGCCTTTCTTATAGTATAAAAAAAGTCCTTTACATATGCAAAGGACTTTCATTATAGGTATTACTTAAGGCCTGCTAACCATTCAGCCATTTCGGCAGCTTTGTCTTGAGGCACTAATCCTGGAGGCATTGAGCCTTTACCGTTTACTACGATATTTGCGATATCATCTTGTGATAAACGATCGCCTACACCTGTTAGAGCAGGACCAACTCCACCTTGATACTGGTCACCGTGACATCCGATACAGCTCTTCTGATAAATTTCTTCAGGGGTTGCAGCTGCAGTTTCTTCAGTTTCAGCACCGCCGCCTTCCTGTTCTTTAGCAAGCTCTTCCATATCGCCAAGACCTTTAAAAGAAACAAGGAACATTGCTACCACACCAAAAACCATAATTAACACAAATGGAATGATTGGATTGCGATTCATGATTTAACCTCCCTTATGTAAGCACATTCAGTTTAAGTAAGTATACAAACAATCTCTATTTTACTTTAAAAAAGTCAGAAGGAAAAGCCCTATTGTAAA
Organism: Cytobacillus sp. Bac17; assembly: GCF_024519925.1. Lineage (NCBI taxonomy): Bacteria > Bacillati > Bacillota > Bacilli > Caryophanales > Bacillaceae > Cytobacillus > Cytobacillus sp. Bac17. The sequence continues at coordinate 233,920 of NZ_JALJRC010000002.1, forward strand.
CTTTGTCAAATCTTGTTCATAAAATGGACAAAAACTCCATCCTGAGGGTGGAGTTTTTGTCCTTCCTATTATTGGATTCATAATAAATTTAGCACCCAATAAGGCGTGCAATGACCATTCTTTGTACTTCTGAGGTACCTTCACCTATTTCTGTGAGCTTTCCGTCTCTCATGTAGCGTTCTACATGGTAGTCTTTCATATATCCGTATCCTCCGTGGATTTGGACGGCCTGATCAGCGATTTCCATACAGATTTCAGAAGCATAGAGCTTGCACATGGATGCTTCTTTTGCGAAAGGTCTGCCCTGGTCTTTCAGCCATGCAGCTTTGTAAACCATATTCCTTGCCAGTTCAATTTTCATTGCCATATCTGCAAGTTTAAATTGAATAGCCTGAAAATCTGATAATGAACGGCCAAACTGCTTACGTTCCTTTGCATACTGGAGTGCCTTGTCATAGGCAGCCTGCGCTATTCCCAGAGCCATGGCTCCAATTCCAATACGCCCTCCATCCAAAGTAATTAAAAATTGTTTAAAGCCCTCTCCTTTTTTGCCGAGCAAGTGCTCAGTCGGAACGCGTACGTCTTCAAGGACAAGTTCAGTAGTATTTGATGCATTGAGTCCCATCTTTTCGTAATTATCGATCACAGTAAATCCTTCTGCATCCGTTGGAACAATAATTGCGCTTATTTCTTTTTTGCCATCCTTTTCACCGGTGACAGCAGTCAATGCTAAATGCTTAGCATAGCTTGCATTTGTAATGAAACACTTATTTCCGTTAATGATATATTCTCCATCTTTTTCTACGGCTGTTGTTCTTGTACCGCCTGCATCAGAGCCTGCATTTGGTTCTGTCAGACCGAAAGCTCCAAACGACTCACCTGTACAAATTGGCACCAGATATTTTTGCTTCTGCTCTTCAGTTCCAAATAAATAAAGCGGTGCTCCGCCAAGAGAAATATGCGCCGAGTAAGTGATTCCGGTAGAAGCGCACGCTCTGCTCAATTCTTCTGTTACAATAGCGAAACTTACAGTATCTGCCCCTGCCCCACCATATTCTTCAGGGAAAGGAAGTCCCATTAAACCAAGATCCGCCATTTTTTTAAAAACTTCTATCGGGAATTCTTTTGTACGGTCTCTTTCCAAAGCCCCCGGTGCCACTTCTTCCTGAGCAAATTCCCTTATGGTTTTATAGATCATATTCTGTTCGGCCGTCAAATCAAAATTCATTTACATCCCCCTTAAACACAAAAGTTGTTGTATACGCTTTCATTACTATTATATAAGGGATGCAAGAGTTTTCTCAACATTTAAAAACTTTTTAAAATATTTTATTATACGAATATAGAAATAACTATTAAAAAGCATCCTAGCGCCCCGGAAATCCATAAATATTGAAACTTCAATTTCAAACCCGCAAACAGCCAAAGAACACAATTAATTACTAGGGCAGCATAGAGAGCTTTCTGGTTTTCGCGATATACCTCTGATACTAGTGCAACAGATCCCATCAGTAAATTCAATGCTGCTGATATGATGGGAATATGCATTAATTTTGCTTTCCTGAAAAAATAAAAAACAAAGAATATACACGTGAAAATAAAAAGAAACAAAATGGCAGTTTGCAAAATAATAGACAATTCAGTAAAATAAATTAATAAAGCAGAAATTGGAATAAGCAGCAAGAAAATAAGATTGGCCAGATACAGACCCATTACACTTTTATGCTTTTTTATTTCCTTCGGCTGACTTCCTTCCGTATAAAGAGCCAGCAGGTAGTCACAATATCGATCAGGGAGCATTCGGCTTTTCTTCCAATACAGAAGTTCGTTAACAATGACCTTTTTTCTGTTTTCATCCAACCAAAGCACATCCAGTCAAAAAAAAATAGTTTACTTCCATTTTAAGAAGTAAACTATCCACTGGCAATTCTTTTTTATTCTAAGAAGTCTTTTAAACGCTTGCTTCTGCTGGGATGACGCAGTTTTCTTAAGGCTTTGGCTTCAATTTGACGTATACGCTCCCGGGTAACGCCAAATACCTTGCCAACTTCTTCTAAAGTCCTGGTTCGGCCGTCGTCCAGTCCGAATCGAAGACGAAGAACATTTTCTTCCCGGTCAGTAAGTGTGTCAAGAACATCTTCAAGCTGTTCCTTAAGGAGTTCATATGCCGCATGCTCTGATGGAGAAGTGGCATCCTGATCTTCAATAAAGTCACCTAAGTGAGAGTCATCCTCCTCACCAATAGGTGTTTCTAATGAAACAGGTTCCTGTGCAATCTTAAGAATTTCTCTTACTTTATCTGGAGTTAAATCCATATCTTCAGCAATTTCTTCTGGTGTTGGTTCGCGGCCAAGATCCTGAAGAAGCTGACGCTGGACACGGATCAACTTATTGATGGTTTCAACCATATGGACAGGAATACGAATTGTACGGGCCTGGTCAGCAATTGCTCTTGTGATGGCCTGGCGGATCCACCATGTTGCATACGTACTGAACTTAAATCCTTTGCGGTAGTCGAATTTTTCAACCGCTTTTATCAGTCCCATATTTCCTTCCTGAATAAGGTCAAGGAATAGCATTCCGCGTCCCACATACCTTTTAGCAATACTTACAACCAATCGGAGGTTAGCTTCTGCGAGACGTCTTTTTGCTTCTTCATCGCCTTCCTCAATTCGATTGGCAAGTGCGATTTCTTCCTCTGCAGAGAGTAAATCAACACGTCCAATCTCTTTTAGATACATACGGACAGGATCATTAATTTTCACACCCGGAGGGACACTTAAATCATTAAGGTCAAATTCCTCTTCATTTTTTGCAAGCTCCTGAACATTTGGATCTTCATTTTCATTGTCTCCGACTAATTCAACACCCTGATCTCCGAGGAATTCATAGAATTCATCCATCTGGTGGGAATCGACTTCAAATTGAGACAATCTTTCTGCTATATCATCATAGGCAAGGACACCTGTCTTTTTTCCTATTTCAACTAATTGATCTTTCACTTGTTCAAGGGTCAACTCTGTATCAACCTCTTTTGAACGGGCCGACTTTTCAGCCATATGTCCCCCTCCTTCCAAAAATCAAACACATTCTTAATACATCTTGCAAATGGGACTATTCCTTAGGAGACGCCTAATCCCCAGAAACATTTATTTGAGGCACAAGGCCTTCTTATAGTGACTTTCGCAAATGAAGGATCTCCATTGCGATTAAAGCCGCTTTAGCATAATCCTTTTGTCGTTCTGCTTCTTTTTCTTCATTTAGTTTTTCCTTTATTTTTAACATCTTTTGATAATTCAACACCTGTTTAAGATAATCTGATAATTCCTGTTCGCTTATTTCATCGTTAATGGACATCATTTCTATATCCACCACAATTCGCTTAAGCTTTTCATCTTTTATAAAATTTATAAATGCACTCGGATCAGGCGTATGGCCTTTTTCGTAGAAACCTAAAAGATAGGTAATAATTGCCTGGTGTTCATCGATGTTAAATGTATTTCCCTGAAGCATATCCTGAACTTTAAATGCTATGTCACTATTCCTGAGCATGTGGGCGATTAGCCTTCTCTCCGCTGTATGGTAGGCGGGTTTAAGACTGTCAGCCCTTTTTGGTGTTTGAAGCCTTTTTTGAGGTTCGAAAGCACCTTTCCCTTTATGGGTGTTCCTTCGCTTCTCCGTATAATAGACCTGTTTTTGCTGCTCTTTCAAGGCTTCCAGAGAAAGTGAGAATTCATTCGCAAGCTGGCGCAGATAATGATCTCTTTCGACCGCTTTATCCAGCTGGCTGATCTCCTTTAATACCTCTTCGATATAAAGGAGACGATCTCCTTCATTTTGAAGCCTTTTCCCCCTGCGGAGATAAAGCATCTTAAATGCCATAAAGGTTATGCTGGACTCGATTACATCATGACGAAATTTTTCTTCTCCGAACTCATTAATATAATCATCCGGATCATATCCGTCAGGCATGAGCGCCACTCTGATCTGGCATCCTGCTTCCATTAGCAGATTTGCTGCCCGGTATGCGGCTTCAATACCTGCATTATCGGAATCATAACAGATCGTGATTGATTGAACATTTCTTCTTAAAGAAGCAACATGTTCTTCAGTTAAAGCGGTGCCCATCGTACCAACGCCATTGCCGACACCAGCACGATCAGCAGCGATTACATCTGCAAACCCTTCAAAAAGAACGGCCCTCTGCAATTTTTTAATCTGTGGTCTCGCCAAATGAAAATTATATAAAGTTTTGCTTTTATTGAAGATTACAGTTTCAGGGCTATTTAAATATTTGGGCTCATCGTCCCCAAGTGATCTTCCCGAAAAAGCAATCGTATTTCCGCTGCGGTCAAAAATCGGGAACATGATTCTATCTCTGAAGCGGTCAAAATAGTTCCCATCTTTCTCCCTTTTGATAATCAGTCCTGCCCTTTCCATAACATCTGCCGGGAATTTTCTTTTAGTAAGGAACTTGAAAACAAAATCCCAGGACTTCAATGAATAGCCGATTTGAAATTTCTCAATCGATTCCATTGTAAAGCCTCTATTAAGCAAATATTCAAGTGCATGCTGACCATCTTTTGTGTTTACGAGCAGATGGTGATAAAATTTACGTAGAAGCTCATGAGCTTCCATCATCTGCTGTAAATCTACAGGCATTGATTTTGCTGATGCTGCAGATGCCGCATCAATTTCAAGCTTGACATTTCCTTTTTCAGCGAGTTTCAAGGCTGCTTCCTGAAAGGAATATCCTTCTAATTCCATTAAGAAAGAAAAGGCATTGCCTCCCGCTCCGCATCCAAAGCAATGATAGATTTGCTTTTCGGGCGATACAGAAAAGGAAGGAGTATTTTCGCCATGAAAAGGACAAAGCCCAAAATAGTTGCGTCCTTGCTTGTTTAATTGAATATAGTCGCCAATGACATCAACAATATCTACAGCCTGCCGAATCTCATTTACTTTCTCCTCGGCGATCCGTTCTGCCATATGAACAACTCCATTACTTACTCAGGTATTCGATAAACGTTACTGAATTCCTTCAAGATTCGACAAAATTTTTGTCAATTGCTGCACAAACCTGGATCTGTCCTCTCGGCTGTATGGTTTTGGGCCTTTCCCATAAACTCCTCTTCTTCGCGCTTTCGCTGAAAGGTGCCTCATTTCAAGCGCGGTCCGAATTTCATTTTCCTCAAATAAAATTCCCCTGGGAGAAAGGACATAAACACCATTGAGCAAAAGAGTTGATGCCAATCCAATATCTTGAGTTACAACTACATCTCCTGATTTCACATAATTCATTATGAATAAATCAGCAGCTTCCTTACTGCTGTCAACGAATTTCCAGACAGCCCCATTTAGGTCATTTTTCATATGGGCATAAGAAGCAACAAATACTGCGTCCAACGTAAAGGAATTGGCTATTTCGACAATTTCTTCTTTAACGGGACAGGAATCAGCATCTACTATAATGTTCGGTTTGCCTGATGTTCTAATAATTCTACATCACTCCGCATAATCCTTCTTTGCATGAATAACTTTTGCATTGTGAGATATGTCGAATTTTTTCTTGGTCGAAAACTTGACATGCCACAATAAATAGTTTATTCCTTCGCAATGAACTCTAAACCTATTCAGGGACATTTTTATCACAATTTTTTATTATAGTACATTAATCTCTATTTTGCCATTAATTTATCTGGGATGAATATAATTTAATTTACAGGTTTTCCCCTGAAAAAAGCCATCCTTAGAATAGAGCTTTATTTCGGGGTTCCAGAGGAGTCTCCCGCTCCCTATTCTACCCTAAGCTAAACAGCCTAAATGCCTAGTATAAAAAAGAAAAGGCACATAAAAAATTTATGTGCTAGCTTTTCGGAAAGCTTTTACGGTATTGATTTAGAATCATATTGGCTGTTTCTTCTACTGCCTTATTCGTGACATCTATAACCGGGCATTTAATTTTAGATACAATCTTTTCAAAGTAACCTATTTCTTCTTTGATTCTCTCTATATTAGCATAGCTGGCATTATCGCTTAAACCTAGCGATATTAGACGTTCTCTCCGGATAAAGTTTAATTTCTCAGGACTGATTTTCAGGCCGAAGCACTTATCAGGCGGGACAAGAAACAGCTCTTCTGGAGGATCGACTTCAGGAACAAGGGGAACGTTAGCCACTTTAAGGCGCTTATGTGCCAGATATTGAGAAAGAGGTGTTTTTGATGTCCTTGAAACGCCTATTAACACTATATCCGCTTTTAATATCCCACGAGGGTCTCGGCCATCATCATATTTAACAGCGAACTCGATAGCCTCAATCTTTTTAAAATAATCCTCATCAAGCTTTCTGACCAGTCCAGGTTCAAAAAGAGGGGTAATGCCGCAGGCTCTTTGGATTTGATCCATTAAAGGGCCAACGATATCAAAAGCATATATTCCTTCTTCTGCAGACCTCTGGTTAATATACTTCCTCATATCCGGCTTAACCATTGTATAGGCTATCATGCCATTATCCAGTTTTGCCAGCGAAATGACTTCATCAATATGTATTTTTTCTTCAACATATGGGAAGCGCTTAATAGATATATCACTGCCATTAAACTGGCTTGTGGCAGCTTTTGTTACAAGTTCGGCCGTTTCTCCCACTGAGTCCGAAACGACGTAGATGATCGGCAATTTTTCCATTCTTCAACACCATCTCCTTCTTACTTTGCTACTTTTCGCCGGCCAGGGCCAAGAATGCTTTTGTCAGGTTTGTTTTGGTTATCCGGCCGTTTACTTCGAACCCTTTCTCTGTCTTTTTTACAACAGGAAGGGCATCGATTTGCTTTTCAATCAGCTTTTTAGCAACTTCTATGAGCAAATCATCTTTTTCACACATCGTAATATTAGGCATTCTTGTCATAATGATATTAACAGGGATAGAATTAAGCTCCTGCTTGCCAATACTAGCCCTAAGCAAATCCTTCCTTGACAAAACCCCTACAAGCAGTGAACTCTGGTCCACTACAAATAGCGTGCCGACATCTTCCAGAAACATAGTCACAATTGCATCATATACCGATACATTCTCATTAACGACTACAGGAATGGATTGATAATCTCTTACATAAAGCTTCTGAAGGTTTTCTGTCAACAGCTGTGCCCCGGTTTTTCCTGTATAAAAATATCCTACACGCGGACGGGCATCCAAATAGCCTGCCATCGTTAATATAGCCAGATCCGGCCTTAGTGTTGCCCTGGTTAAGTTAAGCTGTTCCGCTATACTCTCACCAGTGATCGGCCCGTTTTCCTTTACGATTTCTATGATCTTTTCCTGCCTTTTATTTAATTCGATCTTCCTCACCACCTATTCTGAACAGGGTATGCTAATGGCACTCATTTCCCATTATAATAATGTTATACTTTTATATAATTATTATATACTATTTGTCATAAATGAAAAGATGTGTTTCCTATATAGTTCTCTTTACTTCGCCCAATATGTCCAAAATATGAAAGAGCCCGTCAGCAATATAACAGGCTCTTTCCTGACAGCTAAAGCTGCTGTCTTCTTTCTTAAAATTTAATCCTATTCCAGCAAAAAACGCAAAATTTAAGCTCGTTATTTAACAATAATTTCGTTCATATTTGCAAACTTCTTAATCAAATCAGCCAAATTTGCCATCTGGTGCAGCCTATTGCTGCGAATTTCCTGCTTTTCATCCATAACCATAGTATGCTCGAAGTATTGATCAATTTCTGGTTTCAGGCTAATTAGCAGGTTAAAGGCAGCTTCTTCTGCTACCTCTTTTCTTAATTCCTCGTTCACTGATAAATATTTGTTGAAAAGAGATTTTTCGTAAACATTTTCAAATAAGCTGCTGTCTATATCCCCTTTATCCTCTGCTTTAGAAGCAATGTTGATAACTCGGCTAAGAGCTTCAATGCTTTCCTTGAAACCTGCAGCATCCTTATGGGACTCCAATACTTCAGCTCTTTTTACAAGTGAAGGCACTGAACCGATTTCACTGCCCAAAACGGCTTCAATTAAGTCATAACGAACTGTCTTCTCCTGCAGCATATATTTGATTCTTAATTTAAAGAATGAAACCAGTTCCTGCATCAATTCACCCTTTGATTTCTTTCCAATCTTCGAATTAAGAACAGTCTCAGAAGATAATGCAATTAATTCTTCGAGTTTTAAATCCCAATTTTTTGCCAGTAAAGTCTGGATAACACCCGTTGCCTGTCTTCTTAAGGCATATGGATCCTGGGAGCCGCTTGGAATAATCCCTATTGCAAAGGAAGACACAATTGTGTCGAGCTTTTCAGCAATGGACAGCACTGCACCAGCATCACTTGCAGGCGTCTGGTCCTCTGCATTGCGCGGCATATAATGTTCATTAATTGCACGCGCCACAGCTTCCTTTTCACCTTTTTGCAGGGCATATTTTTCACCCATAAAGCCTTGCAGCTCTGGAAATTCATAAACCATGTGCGAAACAAGGTCGAACTTGCTGATTTCAGCAGCCCGGTCTGTCACTGCCTTTGCCTCATCGCTGAAATGAAGATTTTCACTCAAATTAGCTGCCAGCTGGCGAACACGTTCCACCTTTTCAGCAAGAGTTCCAATTTCTTCATGATAAACAATGTTCTTAAGTTTTTCCAGTGATGCCGCGATATCCGTTTTTTGGTCCTCCCTGTAGAAGAAAGCTGCATCAGAAAGTCTTGCCCGCAATACTTTCTCATTTCCTTTAGCCACTTTCTCCAAATGTTCATGGGATCCATTTCGGACAGTAACAAAGTAAGGAAGCAGCCTGCCCTCTTTGGACTTTACCGGAAAATAACGCTGATGCTCCTTCATCGATGTAATTAAAACCTCTTCCGGAAGCTCCAGGTATTCTTCTTCAAACTGGCCATATAATGCTGTTGGATACTCAACCAGATTATTTACTTCTTCCAATAAATCTTCATCTACAGGGATCACCCAGTCATTTTCTTCTTCTATTTTTTGCAATTGTGATAGAATTGCACTTTTTCTTTCCTGCGGATTAGTTATCACATATTGCGCCAGCAGGGACTTTTCATAATCAGAAGGATTGTTAATTTCAATCTCTTCGCCCAGAAAGCGGTGGCCCCTTGTAAGGTTAGAAGTATGAACGTTTGTAATTGCAAAAGGAATGACTTCATTTCCGAATAATGCCATAAGCCATTTGATCGGCCTGATAAAGCGCAGCTCCTGGTTTGCCCAGCGCATATTTTTCGGGAATGATAACGAGGTGACAATCTGCTGGAGTTCCGGCAGCAGTGCTGCTGTTTCCTTTCCTTTTATAAATTTGCTGACATGGGCATATTCAACCCCATTAATTTCTTTAAAGAATATATCTTCAACAGAAGCTCCCTGGCCCCGGCTGAATCCAACCGCAGCTTTTGACCATTCTCCATCCTCGGTTAAGGCAATTTTTTTTGCAGGTCCTTTCGCTTCCTCATTTATGTCCTCCTGGGCGGTATCTACTCCCGTTACAAGAACAGCCAAACGGCGTGGAGAAGAGAAAGCGCTGATCTCGTCAAAAGATATTTTCTTTTCCAAAAGCCATGAGTTCACTTTATCTGAAAGCTGATTCATTGAATTAGTGACAAATCTGGCAGGCATTTCTTCAAGTCCAATTTCCAGCAGAAGATCTTTCTTATTCATGAGATTCTTCCTCCTTATCCTTTAATATTGGGAAACCGAGTTTTTCTCTCTCTTCATAAAAAGTTTTGGCTACTTTTCTGGCCAGATTTCGGCATCGGGCGATATAGCCGGTTCTTTCTGTAACAGAGATCGCTCCCCTTGCATCAAGCAAATTAAAGGTATGAGAGCATTTTAATACATAGTCATATGCCGGGTGTACTAGGCCTTCATCCATTTGTCTATGTGCTTCTTTTTCATAAATATTGAACAAATTGAAGAGCATTTCCTGATCTGATGTTTCAAATGTGTATTTCGAATGCTCGAACTCAGGCTGCAGGAAGATATCTCTAACCGTAAACCCGTCAGTCCATTCAAGGTCAAAGACATTTTCCTTGTCCTGAATGTAGGATGCAAGCCTTTCAATTCCGTAGGTAATCTCAACTGACACAGGCTTACATTCCAATCCGCCTACCTGCTGGAAATATGTGAACTGCGTTATTTCCATACCATCAAGCCAAACTTCCCATCCTAAGCCTGCACAGCCCAGAGAAGGATTTTCCCAGTTATCTTCTACAAACCGGATATCATGTTCAAGCGGATCAATGCCCAATGCTTTTAATGAATCAAGATACAGCTCCTGAATATTATCCGGCGACGGCTTCATGATCACCTGAAATTGATGATGCTGATAAAGCCGGTTTGGATTCTCACCATAACGCCCATCGGCAGGACGGCGTGAAGGCTCCACATAAGCAACATTCCACGGCTCTGGTCCAATCGCTCTTAAAAAAGTATACGGGCTCATTGTTCCGGCCCCTTTTTCAGTATCATAAGCCTGCATCAAGATACAACCCTGTTCAGACCAATGTTTTTGAAGTGTTAATATCATGTTTTGAATATTCATAGGACACCTCTTTCTTATTGTATAAATTATAGCTTTATGAACTTAACAGCTGTCTACCCACCGCTTTTCTGTGAACATAAAAAACTCCCGTCTCTATGCCCAATGGCATAGGGACGAGAGTTTACCCGCGGTTCCACCCTATTTGCTGCGATTTTGACCACAGCCTCTTTAGTTGTCGATAGACAATATTGCTCTGGAGCGCCCTTCCTTAACCATCCATGCCCGGCTCCCACTATCCCGGGTTCGCTTTAATTAGAAAAGGTTAAGTACTCTTCTCCTTCACAGCAATTTTATTTTATTAATTTGAATCATAGCGGAATGGATTTAAATTGTCAATAATAACAAAAGCCAATGCGCTTCGCCTATAAAGAAACGCATTACATTAAATCATTAAACTTAGCCATTTGATTCAGAAACTTCTTTGTCTTCAAGTTTAAGCCTGAATACTCTTCATAATAGGCAGAAATAATCTTTTTCAATTCAGCTTTGGTTTCTGGTTTGACAGAGATATTGCCGAGCCGGGACAAGTCAAAAAAGTAAAACAGGCGAAGAAGCTTAATTGTCGCCTGGGACACTTTATAATGATAAGGATCCTTATCAAGGCAGCGGTGACAAATAAGCCCGTTTTCGCGGATAGAAAATGCAAAATGCCCGTCAGTGCTTCCGCAGACAGAACATTGATCAAGTACTGGATATAAACCCAGAGCATTCAGCATTTTCATTTCATAAATGTTTGTAAGAATTTCCGGGTCATATCCTTCGTTTATTAAATTTAGGGTTTGATACAGCAATTCGAACAAAAATGGGTTGGGCTTCTTATCCTCAATGCTTTTATCAGTCAAATCGACAATATAGCTTGCATATGCAGTCAGAAAAATATCTTCTTTAATGGACCGCATAGATGAAATCATGTCCCCCTGCTGCAGGGTACCCAAACCGCTTCCACGCTGAACTAAGAAATTCCCGTATGTAAAAAGCTGGGTGACAGCAGCAAGTCTGCTGTTCGGCTTTTTCGCTCCTCGTGCCATCACACCAACTTTTCCCCATTCACGGGTATATAAAGTAACAATCTTATTTGTTTCACTATAATTAGTTGTCCTGATGACGATGCCTTCACATTTATCAAGCAACCGTGACACCATCCCTGTCTTTCGACAAACCTATGAGATGGGAAAATCAGCTTCTGCTAGCTCTTCATCATTGCTGCCGGGTATATCCTGAGTTTCCTTTTCTAGCTCCTTGAAGAGAAGATATGTGTCAATATTTCCTGTCTGGGAAAACACTCTCCAGGTAAAATCCATCATCGAAAACCCCACCTTTCAGTTATTCAACTAGCAATTTCTTTATCCCAATACATTTATCTATATCATAGCCTGTCTTTGTAAAATCATGAGACGAAAATATTGTCAATCACCTGCATGCATATAAATCAGAAATGAATAATACTTTAATTAGGGCTGGGTTTAGTACTCATCTTCACGGAAGCCAAAGTCGCGGAGCTGTGACATTTTATTGCGCCAGTCTTTTTGGACTTTGACCCATAGCTCCAGGAAAACCTTTGATCCAAGAAGATTCTCAATATCAACTCTTGCTCTTTTTCCGATTTCCTTGAGCATTTTCCCTTGCTTTCCAATCACAATGCCTTTTTGGGAGTCACGCTCCACAATGATTGTAGCCATGACATGAATGACATCCTTATCTTCGCGGCGTTCCATTTTATCAATGGTTACAGCAAGCGAGTGCGGTATTTCTTCTCTTGTTAAATGCAGTGCTTTTTCCCTGATCAGTTCGGAAACGATAAATCTCTCTGGGTGGTCCGTTACTTGATCAGCTGGATAAAACTGCGGCCCTTCCGGAATATATTCTTTAATCTGTCCTAACAGCGTCTCTACATTATTGCCTTCTAAAGCAGAAATGGGGATAATTTCGCTGAACTCGTACTTTTCCTTGTAAGACTCAATAATTTTAAGAAGTTCATCAGGATGTACCTGGTCAATCTTATTGATTACAAGGAAAATCGGTGTACGGACTGACTGAAATTTCTCAAGTATGAATTCTTCACCGCTTCCAAAGCCTTCCTGGGCATTTACCATAAACAGGATGACATCCACTTCTTTAAGTGTATTTTGGGCAACTTTCATCATAAAGTCTCCCAGTTTATGCTTTGGCTTATGGATTCCTGGCGTATCAATAAATATAAATTGTGCGTCATTGGTAGTCAGGACACCTTGAACTTTGTTGCGCGTTGTTTGCGGTTTATCACTCATAATCGCAATCTTCTGCCCGATTACGCGATTTAAGAACGTTGACTTCCCTACGTTCGGTCTGCCGATTATGGAAATAAACCCTGATTTGTGTCCTTTTGGTGTAGTAGTGTTATTCATGTAAATCCTCCGGTGAAAATGCTCCTGGCAGTAATTCTTCAACTGTTAATTCCTTAATATCCCCTTTTAAGTTGGTTAAAACCACTTTCATTTCAGGCGGACATAATTCGGCTATTACCTGTCTGCATGCACCGCATGGGGGAACTGGACGGTCTGTGTCAGCAACTACAGCTATGGCTGAAAAACTTTTTACGCCATCAGAATACGCTTTAAAAAGCGCAGTCCTCTCAGCACAATTACACATGCTGTATGCAGCATTTTCGATGTTGCAGCCATGAAAGACCTGCCCGTCACTGCTTAATAGTGCCGCTCCTACTTTAAATTTTGAATATGGCACATATGCTCTATCTCTTGCAATCATTGCTTCTTTTATTAGTTGATCGCTGTTCACAAATAATTCTTCCTTTCCTGTAAAGCGAGTTGCTCCCCAAGCCAATAAACCCAAGGTTTGGACCTGCAATGGGCCTTGTGAAATTAAGCAATGCGCTCAATAGCTTCTTCGGTAAGAAGCAGCCGCTTCTCTTTTATTTTACAACATTTTACTGTGATTTTCATCGTTTGTAGCAAAAACGTAATAAAAAAATTGAATTTTCTAAAAATACATAGGCTGATTTAATTTTGAACCAGGTCCCTGTTCTGAATGAGATTCCACAAACATCTCCCCAGCATGCAATATTTACTGCTGTTCTGTCATTTTAGCGGATTCAGTGAGCGTTTTCAAACCCATGCTCTAAATTTTTTCACCATACTTCAGACTTTGCTGTTTATATAGAAATACCAAAAAGCAAAGCTGCCCATCCGGACAGCTTCACATTACTGCAAAAATATGAGAATTTTAGGAAGGAATATAACTCCGCCTATAATTACACTTACAATTGCATACACCAATACTGCTCCAGCTGCAATATCCTTTGCTTGCTTTGCAAGGGGATGATACTCTTCTGTCGCCAGATCCACAACCCTTTCAATGGCAGTGTTCAGCAGTTCGAGTGAGAACATGCCCCCTATGGCCAGGAGAATGATTATCCATTCAAGGCTGGAAATGCCAAAGAATACCCCAAACATAATAACAGCTATCGACACTGCCAAATGTATTTGCAGATTCCTTTCATTCAATAATGCTGCCCTAATGCCGGAAAAAGCAAACGAAAAGGATTTTAGGACACTGTGTTTTCGGACCTTTCTATCTTGTGAGCCCGAATTCATCTAATATATCCTTTTGGCGGGAAAACATTTTTTTCTCATCTTCTGGATTTTCATGATCATATCCAAGAAGATGAAGGAAGCCATGGACCGCCAAAAAACCAAGCTCCCTTATAAAAGAGTGACCGTACTCCTCAGCCTGCTCCTTCGCCTTTGCAACTGAGATAATGATATCCCCCAGGACTCTGGGCATATCGGCACCAATCAGTTCGATTTCACCTTCACCCAGCTCTTCCATTGCAAAAGAAATAACATCTGTCGGCCGATCTTTATCCCGATACTCCCTGTTAATTTCCCGGATGCGTTCATTGGTCACAAATGTGATGGATACTTCGCTTTCCGGCTCCACAGATTCTTTAGAGGCAGCAAAATTAATTAGCTCTTCAATTTTGGCTATATCATTTTCCTGAAGCTCATTTGTTTCGTCCAAAAAATCAATATTTAAATTCATGCCTGTTTCACCTTCTGTTTTGTCATTTCAGGATACTCGATACGTGAATGGAAAATCCCGTTTAACGTTTCGCAGAACGAGTGTGAAACGGTTTCCAGTTCTTTTAAGGTTAAATCACATTCATTCAGCTGTCCATCCTGAAGTCTGTCTGCGATTATCTTTTTGACCAGTTCCTCTATTTGTTCTGTTGTAGGATGCGCCATGGAACGGACTGCAGCTTCCACACTATCAGCAATGCCAATTACTGCCGACTCTTTTGATTGCGGTTTTGGTCCCGGATAGCGATAGTCCTCTTCCTTTACTTCCAGCCCATTCTGTTTTGCTTTGTAGTAAAAATATTTAAGCAATGTTGTTCCATGATGCTGTTCGGCAATATCTACTATCTCCTTCGGCATCTTATGCTTCCTCAGCATTTCAGCCCCATCGGCAGCATGGGCGATTATAATATTCTTGCTGGTCTGCGGAGGGAGGCGATCATGCGGATTCTCAATATTAACCTGATTCTCGATAAAAAACTGAGGCCGCTTTGTTTTACCGATATCGTGATAATAGCATCCCACCCTTGCCAGAAGGCCATTCGCCCCAATAGCTTCACACGCTGACTCGGAAAGATTGGCAACCATTACACTATGATGATAAGTTCCGGGAGTCTCGGTCAGTATCTTTCTCAGCAGAGGATGATTAGGATTAGATAGTTCTATCAGCCTCATAGTAGACAAAATTCCAAAACCTGCCTCGAAATACGGCAGCAGGCCAATTGCCAGCACTGCAGACGAAATACCTGAAATCAGAGCAATAACAAAGTAAAAGCCATATTCAATCGTATCATAGTGGCCGTTTCTTAAGAAAAGCATTGAAAAGATAACAAGTATGTTTACTGCGGATACAAATAAACCAGCCTGCAAGATTTTGGAGCGGCGATTCTGCTTGCTCAAAAACAATATAGCAGCCAAGCCGCTGCAGAGGATATAAATGGCTGATGTCAGCTGAAATGTGCCAGTAACGCCTTCATTAAAAATTACGCTTCCTGCAATAGCCATAATGATCGTATAGTACATGGCAAGCTTTTCATCAATCAGTATTTTGATTAGCATAGCTCCCATGGCTGCAGGGTAAATGTATCCTATCTCTGAATAATCAGCATATTGGAATAGACTGATGACCTTCATCAGCAATATGGATAAGATAAAAATTAGGCTAAACAGCAAAAGATAACTTTGCTTTGTTTCCCGCTGCACGTTCATTTCATGGAAATAATAATATAGGGCTGATAAGACAATGACGATTATCAGCGATAGCCCTATAAAAGGCTGAATCGAATTAACACTGTCAAGAAGTCCTGCAAGTTCCAGCTGCCTGTATATGTCCCGGCTGATCAGCTGATTTTCCTCTACGATTATCTGTCCCTGCAGGATCTTAACCGGCTCGACACTCTCAACAGTCTGCTGCCGTAATTCTTCCGTGGCAGCAGGATCATAAAATTGATTTTGATATATAGCATAACGTCCCAGTTCTATTGCAGCTTTTTTTAAATCTGAATTCAAGCTGGTGAACTTCAATTCTTCTTCAACCCGCTTTTTCGCGTTCTCCACCTGTTCAGCCGGAATCTCATTATTCATAATTTTATTGATGGCCGTTACCGTAAGGTCTTTTGCAATGCTCAGCTCCCCCTCCTTTGCCTGCAGCAAAGAAAGGAAAACGCCATCTGATACCTCACGTGTTACGTCATCAGTGAGCTTTTCCTTAACCATAGCCAATTTATCTTCAGGACGGGTGGCTTCTGGGTCCGGTGCCTCAACATTATTATCGGCCTCAGTTTGAGCAGCTTTCTTTTTCTCTTCCATCTCTTCTTTTACTTCATCGTTCACTTCCGATACAGATCCGAAAATGGAGGTAACCAGGTCAACTCTGTTTTGTGCAATCTCTTTTTTTACAACGTAAATATCCTTAACATTATTTTCTGCTTCTTTTCTCTTTCTTTCTGTGCTAGCTTTATCCTCTATTGTTATTGGCGACCTTATAGTCTGTTCAGCAACAGAGAACAGACTTAAATCCAGTTTTTCAGGCTTAACATTGCTATACATGGAAAAATACATAACAATCCCCAAGAGAATAAATAAGAGAACACGAAAAAAGGTCATATTAAGCAAATTTCTGATTGTTGACATACTCTGCTGAAGGTTTGGCACATTTACCCCTCCTGTCCTGGGTAAAAAAATTCCAATAACTTTAAAAAGCATTTCAGTATTAATTATGTAAAATCATAACAGCTTTTTTGATGGTTTTCACCAAGAAAAAATGGCCTATCTATTAACAGGTTACCTAAACATTTCATTAATAGCAAATAATTCCATGATAAATCGTGCTATCATTCATACCGGTGGAATTTTTTACTCAACGAAAAAACCGCCAAAGTCGGCGGTTTATCAGTTCATTAGTTATCTTCCTTTTCGTATGCCTGGATAATCCTGGCCACAAGCGGATGCCGAACAACGTCACTTTGTTCCAAATGAACGAATGATAGCCCACTTACACCCTTTAGTATATCTTCAGCCACTATCAGGCCGGATTTTACTCCTTTTGGAAGGTCAACTTGTGTTCTGTCTCCAGTAATAATCATTTTTGAGCCGAAGCCAAGCCGGGTTAGAAACATCTTCATTTGGGCTTGAGTTGTATTTTGCGCTTCATCCAGAATGACAAAGGCATCATCTAAAGTTCTTCCGCGCATGTACGCAAGCGGTGCAATTTCAATCGTGCCTCTTTCAATCATTCTTTGTGTATGCTCTGCACCTAATATATCATGCAAAGCATCATACAATGGCCTTAAGTAAGGATCGACTTTTTCCTTCAGATCCCCCGGCAGAAAACCAAGGCTCTCGCCTGCTTCGACTGCAGGACGGGTGAGGATAATCCTTTTCACATTCCCATTTTTCAAAGCATTTACAGCCATGACCACAGCCAAATATGTTTTTCCCGTTCCTGCTGGACCTATGCCAAAAACCAGGTCATTCCCGCGGATTGCATGAATATATTGACGCTGGCCCAGTGTCTTAACGCGAATGGACTTGCCTTTTGCATTTTTTGTGATTTCTTCTTCATATAAATCACTGAAATACTCAAGTGTACCCTTATGAGCCATTTGAAGAGCATACATAACGTCTCTCTGGCTTATATTTATTCCTTTCCGGATTACATAAAGCAGTTTATCCAGAACCTTTCCAACGAGTTCTACCTTGTCCATTTCTCCAGACACATAAACAGATTCTCCCCTGGTTACAATGGAAACATTCAGTTCTTGCTCAATAACTTTTAGGTTTGCATCCGAATTCCCCAATAGGGCAATTGCTTCGTTTGGGTCTTCTAGCTGCAGGTTCATTGTTTTCAAGTCTTCTGTCATTCCGAATCTCCTTGAATAATTGGTTGTCCTTCTGCAATATTCTCAATAATTTGGAAATGTATTGCTATAGTTACTTTACCATTGTCAATTGATTGGTGCAAAACTTTTTCTCCCATAACTTTAGCATTTTCATCTAAGCTGCTTTTTATTTTTTTTCTTGCCAAATCTTTCGCAGCTTCAAATGCCTCTTTATTCGAATAAATTCTTGTGACTTGCTCCCTTTCACGGAACGTTTTATTCACATATGAAATAGGAAGCTCCCATTTCAGGAATTTTACGCTTTTTTCATTTTCCTCTAATTCATATTCTTCAAACTCCGGGCTCCCAAACCCCCATATTGGGATCTCAAGATTTCCGATCGTAAGTGCATGCTTGACTTTTTCATTGCCGCTGAATACTTTGAAAGTGCTCTTAAGCGGAAGAATGACCTCAGATTTATACCATGTTTCCCCGAAAATCTCCCCCTTCGAAGGAACAGTCTCTGTTTGACCTTCTTTCCCGATTATCCCTGAGACCAAAAGCTGTCCTGGCTGAACATGATCGTGTATATCAACGACGGGACGCCCTTCTTCGACAAACATATCTACAATGACGGCTTTTTTCTTCGCTACCAAATGGCGCGGACTTAAATACTCAGGCTTCTTAGGCTCATTTTTCTCTACGACCTGTAGATGGTAGGTTGTCCCTTTTAACTCCACACCTACCCAAGTAATCGCTTCAATATTGTTTGAAAGTTGACGCTGAATAGACTCCAC
This sequence comes from Cytobacillus sp. Bac17, assembly GCF_024519925.1. Lineage (NCBI taxonomy): Bacteria > Bacillati > Bacillota > Bacilli > Caryophanales > Bacillaceae > Cytobacillus > Cytobacillus sp. Bac17. Next base: position 252,670 of record NZ_JALJRC010000002.1, read on the forward strand.
GTTATCAACAAAGAACTGCAGCTTTCCTTTTTTAACCCCCATCTTGTCCAATTCTTTGATAATCTGATATTCAGTAGCAGGATTTGCCCCCTTAATCTCTATTCCCCAAACCATATTGGATAAAAGGAGAATGACTGCAAAAAATGCGAGGGCACCAGCAGCAAATCCGCTGTTTTTCAGCAGCCTTTTCACAAGGAATGGAGCTCCTGCCCGCTGCAGGAACTCGATTCTGCAATCGCTGTTCCTGGCGTGGCTCCTTATTTTTTTGGCATCTTCCAATTTCATTTTGAAGGTGACTGATTGCGTTCCATGGTTTTTCACATTCCAGATATTGATTCCGCTGCGGGTAAGCGCATTAATAAACCTTTCTATTCCCTTCCCGCTTGCTTTAACTGTTACAAGCCCCCTGTAAAATTCGATCCACTGGTTCTTCATTTCCTTCCCCCTGAATTCTTAATCAGTGTCTGAAATATAAGTTACTGAGTCAATTTTCCCCTCCAGCAGTATTTCTTCTGGCAGTATCGTTTTTATGATGAAAGCTTTCCCTCTAATTAAAAGTTGCCCCTGCTTCAAAAGCAGTCTTAATTCCTTATCTGAAAAAGCCAATAATCCCCTGTGGTTCTCTATATAGATATGGATTTGTCCAATCATTGTGATGCGGGGCAGATCCATCATGACATCTTGAGGAAGCTCCATATTTTTAGTCATCCAGCCGCGGACGAATTGTCCCCACTTTTTTGCCATAAAAAAAGAACCCCCTTTCATCTCATATTTATGAAATGAACGGAGGTTCTAGCACTTATTTTTGATAAGAATAGAATGTATCAATGCCAACCCTCCCAAAAAGGCAAATAACGCCTTTTGGTGAGACTCGTCTTGTGCTTGAGGCCCGCAGGATAAGGAAGGCACCGTCAGCATAAACATCGCAAGACCGAAAGCGACAGCTTTTGGGAGGATGCGGGTCATCCAGACGCTGCCACAGGACGCAGCGATCTTAGTCTGCGTTCCTTCGCGGGCAAAGAGCTTCCGCTTTTCTTATTGCTTCCTGTTCAGGGATCGGTGAGGATTTTTTGATCTTGGTGGTCCAAGGATTTCAGACCAAATTATTCCGTCAGCAAGCGATTGTTTCCTAAACTCAAAACTTCCTGCTCCAGATGGTTCTTTTCGATGCTCTGCGTTTGTATTGGAAGCTGTTTTCGCTATTTTACTTGCTTTTCTTTCTGCAGCTCTCCGCTGATTCTGAAGAGCCTTCATGCTTTCTTCAGCCTGCTGTTTACGCTGCCTGTATTCTTCTTCTATTCTTTTGGCTTTCTCTTCCTGCTGCCTGTATTCTTCTTTTAGCGTTTCGGCCAATGCAGAATCTGCCGAAGTTCTTTCTGCCTGCGCCCTCTGCTCTTGCTGTACTGAACGGGGAGTCTGTTTAACAGGCTTTTCCTCCTTCTTTTTTTTGAAAAAGGAGGAAATGAAAGCTATTAAGGCAATAAGAATAAAAGGATTCTCCAATAAGAATTCCAAGAGAGTTTCCTCCCTTCTCCCAATATGGGATCATTTAGTCATTTTTGCGGCCATTTTTGCCATCATCACTCATATTGCCGATTGAGTCCCTCATTTCGGTATCAGCTGAGATGTTTTGGATATTCATATAGTCCATTACACCAATATTTCCAGAACGGAGCGCTTCTGACATGGCAAGCGGCACCTGAGCCTCTGCTTCCACAACCTTCGCTCGCATTTCCTCAACGCGGGCTTTCATTTCCTGTTCTTGCGCTACTGCCATTGCACGTCTTTCTTCCGCTTTAGCTTGGGCAATCTTCTTATCTGCTTCAGCCTGTTCAGTCTGAAGTTCCGCACCAATGTTTTTGCCGATATCGACATCTGCAATATCAATCGAAAGGATTTCAAAAGCGGTGCCTGCGTCCAGACCTTTTGAGAGAACGGTCTGAGAAATCATATCTGGATTCTCCAAGACCTTTTTATGATTATCAGATGAACCGATTGTAGATACGATCCCTTCCCCGACACGTGCTACGATTGTTTCCTCTCCAGCTCCCCCGACAAGGCGGTCAATATTGGCTCTTACAGTAATTCTGGCCTTTGCTTTAACCTCAATACCATCCATCGCCACCCCTGCAATAAAAGGTGTTTCAATTACTTTAGGGTTAACGCTCATCTGTACTGCTTCCAAAACATCTCGGCCTGCCAAATCAATAGCGGCACTTCTCTCAAAACTTAAATCGATATTTGCACGATGGGCTGCAATCAATGCATTCACAACCCTGTCAACATTACCTCCGGCCAAATAATGGCTTTCCAGTTGGTTTGTTGATACATTCAGCCCTGCTTTGTGTGCCTTAATAAGCGGGTTAATAACACGGCTTGGGATAACCCGGCGAAGCCTCATCCCAATTAATGTAAAGATACTGACTCTGACACCTGCTGCCAATGCTGAAATCCATAGCATTACCGGTACAAAGGTGAATAATATCCCAAGTAAAATGACACCAAGTACAACGGCAACCAGAACAAATACTGTCCCTGCTTCTAACATATTCCTACCTCCTGATGATTTTATTTATCTAAATCAAGATTAGATACTTCCCTTACAACAATACGTGAGCCTTCTGCTTTAACAACTTTTATTTTTGCCCCTTTAAGGATAAAGCCTCCCTCACTGACAACGTCAATCCGCTCATCCCCGATGACGACTGTACCAGATGGCCTTAGAGCTGTAAGTGCATAACCCTCAAGGCCAAGCAGTTCAAGTCTGCTCTTATTTGAGATATAGCCTTTTTCTGTATTTGTGCTATCGGTTAATATAATTTTTTTAAAGAATTTCATCTTTTTACCAAACACCTTTATCATTAATATAGATGCCAATATTGAAACTCCCATAGCAATTAAAATAGACATCCCCATATGGGCTGCATTGTCAGCAGCCAGGAACAGGCTGCCCAATACTGCTGCTATTCCAGCTATTCCTGCAATTCCTCCAGGAAGGAAAAACTCAGCTATTATTAAACCTATGCCAATTACAAACAGAATTAAAGTTTCATATCCTGCCAGACCGGCCACCATATGGCCATAAAAGAAAAGGAGCAGAGCCGATAACCCCATGAGGCCAGGGATGCCGAAGCCCGGTGAATACAGCTCCAGAACAAGTCCGAGGCTTCCGATGGACAATAGAATTGGTATAACGACAGGATGGGTAATAAAACGGGCCACCTTTTCTGCAAAGCTTTCATCAATTGTCTGTATATCAGCTCCCTCAAAGCCGAGCACTTTCAGTAATTCCGCTCTTGAATCTACTGTGCCTTCCGAATACCCTACCTCTTTAGCCTGTTCCGCTGTAAGGGTAAGAAGCTTCCCTTTCGGCGCCCCCAAATCTGGCAGATCCACCGACTCATCTGCCATAGCAAGGGCATAAACAGGATCTCTGTCCGTTTGTGCGGCAGCACTCTGCATAGCCGCAAACCAGTATGATTCAGCTTTTTTGCCAGCCGTATTTCCCTGCTGATCAATAATTGCTGCAGAACCCATTGTTGAACCCGGGACCATGTATATTTCATCCGTATTCAAAGCTATATAGGCACCTGCAGATAAGGCCTGCTTATTGACAAAAGATATTGTTTTTATATTTGTCGAGGTTAACAGCCTTCCGATTTGCCCGGCTGCATCCACTGCACCTCCGGGTGTATTTATTTCAAATATAATGGCTGAGGCATTTTCTTCTTCAGCTGTTTGGACCGCTCTGTTTAAAAATGCATAAAGCCCTTTTTCCACAGTTTCTTCAATAGGAACAATCAGTACTTTTTCATTATCGGCTTTTCCTTGAAAAGGGCTTCCTAAAAGCAGCAGAGCAAAAAACAATGAAAAGGCGGTTATTGCTCTTCTGGCAATCAAATCTTTCCCCCCTTTAACCGCAAAATTGATTCTATATGTATTTACGATTCAATTATTAAAAAGTTTCATTTTTTATTTTTCCCTTTGATTAGTATTTACAAAGCGGCTGTATTATTAGTATAACCTAGAAATGAATGTATATCATGCCAGCAGTATTTAGTCACATAGCCCTAAGGATATGCATAAAATAAGTCAACGCAAAATAAAAAAGACCGTCAGCCAATGGCTTTCGGTCTTTTATTGCATAGTTTTATGAAAGGTGTTGTTGTACAAGTTTATTTACAAGTGAACCATCTGCTTTGCCTTTTACCTTAGGCATAATAGCAGCCATCACTTTTCCCATATCAGCTTTTGATGAAGCACCAGTTTCAGCAACCGTTTCTGCAACAATTTTTGAAACTTCATCTTCAGAGAGCTGTTTTGGCATATATAATTCGACATACTGAAGTTCAGTACGAATTTTTTCAACAAGATCTTCACGACCTGCTTTTTCAAATTCATGGAGGGAATCCTTGCGTTGTTTAACTTCGCGAGAAAGGACAGTCAGCTCCTGTTCTTCGTTAAGATCTTTACCAAGCTTGATTGCTTCGTTTTGAAGCGAAGCTTTAATCATACGAATGACAGTAAGCTTTTCTTTTTCTTTATTCCTCATCGCTTGTTTCATATCTTCATTTAAACGCTCGAGAAGACTCATTACATACACCCTCTCTTACCACTTACGCTTTCTAGCAGCCTCAGACTTTTTCTTACGTTTAATACTAGGTTTTTCGTAGAATTCGCGCTTTCTTGCTTCCTGCAAAGTACCAGTTTTTGATACTGAACGTTTGAAGCGACGAAGAGCATCTTCAAGCGATTCGTTTTTACGAACGACGGTTTTAGACATTCTCTTTCCCTCCCTCCGAGCACAACACACTTACATCAACAACATGGTTTATTCCATGTACCTTGCAATTATAATATAACAGCTTATCAAGGTCAACAGTAATTAGCCTGCTATGAGATGAGTTTTTATTTGATTGTGATTGTTTAATACCCCGTTCATGACAAACGAAACAATTTTTCGCACTTAAGCATGTCCCAGCATGCTGTCCCATAGTATTAATTGTAGGGGGTGAATGCTTGGTCCAGCTGTTATTATTTTTTCTGCTAATCGGGTTATTTATTTATGGTATGACACTTTTAAGGTCAGGTCTATTTAATTTATCTGCCGATTCATTAAAAAAATGGCTGGCAGTGATGACCAATTCACCCTGGAAAGGCCTTGTTATTGGCACAATCGTCACAGCTGTCCTGCAGAGCAGCTCAGCGGTAATGATTATTACAATTGGAATGGTAGCTGCACGGATGCTTACTTTTCCCCAGACAATCGGCATCATTTTAGGAACCAACATCGGGACAACATTTACGACAGAATTAATCACTTTTAATATAGAATCTTATATTATTCCGCTTGCTGCTGCCGGAAGCATCCTGGCTGTATTGAAGAAAAACAGTATGCGAAGCACCGGTCTGGCATTGCTGGGTTTATCAGCGGTTTTTGCCGCAATGCGCGGGTTTGAATATCTTGCCGGTTCAGTTAAAAATAATGATATGGTCAATCATTGGCTGCTTACCTTGGATGGGAATTATATGTTCGCAGTAGCGGCTGGGATTGTCCTTACTGCGATTATCCAATCAAGCACCGCCACAACTGGCATTATAATGGGGTTTTTAACTGCAGGAGCAATGGATTTGGATACCGGCATTGCCATTATGCTTGGATCTAATATCGGAACATGCGTAGACGCTTATTTGGCATCCATTGGTTCTGGAAAAGAAGCAAAGCTGACTGCCTTTGCCCATATCTGGCTCAACTGCCTAGGTGTCGCAGCCTTTTATCCTTTTATTCATGCCCTTGCTGTTTTTGGACAAAGTGCAGCAGGTTCTCCGGATGTGCAGCTTGCACACATCAGTGTTTTATTTAATGTAATATCTTCACTGCTTGTTCTTCCAGTTGCAAATCAGTTTGGAAGGTTTGTCATCAGGCTTCATGACCGATAGAACAATAAAAAAATGCCGGTAAATCCCGGCATTTTTTTCAACAAATATAATATTTTAAATTTCGACAACTGTCTACAGGTGCCATCGGCTCACAGGTCTAAGCCGATAAACGGGCACCTTCCGCTTTTCTTAGTAATCCGAATCGCTTGTTAAACCGTTGACAATAGCAGCGCCAGAGCTTGCCCCAATTCTCGTTGCACCTGCATCAATCATTTTCTGTGCATCTTCAGCGCTTCTGACACCGCCTGAAGCTTTAACACCGATTTCCGGGCCGACAGTTTTTCTCATCAGGGCGATATCTTCTGCAGTTGCTCCGCCTGTTGAAAATCCTGTAGATGTTTTAACAAAGTCAGCCCCTGCTTTTACAGAAAGTTCACATGCACGAACTTTTTCTTCTTCAGTAAGAAGACAGGTTTCGATAATAACCTTTGTTAGTGCCTTTCCTTTGGCAGCATCAACAACCGCACGGATATCTCTCTCCACTAGCTCATTGTCTCCGCCTTTTAAAGCGCCAATATTAATGACCATATCTACTTCTGTTGCACCGTTTTCGATGGCATTCTTTGTTTCATATGCTTTTGTTTCAGGTGTGGAAGCTCCCAGCGGGAAGCCGATTACCGTGCAGACTTTCACTTCAGTCCCGTTAAGCAAGTCGCTTGAAAGTTTGACCCATGCCGGGTTTACACAAACTGACGCGAAATTGTATTCTTTAGCCTCGGCACAGATTTTCTCAATTTGGTCTTTTGTTGCATCGGCTTTAAGTAATGTATGATCGATCATTTTTGCTACGTTATTTGTCATTGTAACTACTCCTTTTAAAAAACAGTTAGTTGTACGTACCTCTTACATAATATCACTTAGATAATAAAATATCGAGCACTATTTATGTTTTTTGTAATCGTTTTCGAAAGTAGTTTTTCCCAAAAGATATTAATAAATTAATCAAAATCACTTTTCTCGTAGATTGATGTTTTTGCTTAGGAATTCATCCCCTTTGATTTCAGCACGGGGCACCTGCTTTCCGCAGGGAGCAACGGGAGCCTCCTCCCGCAGGACATTGATTAAGCTTCCTGGAATGAGCACCGCACGAAGGAAATGCTTCAGCATTTTCGAGGATCAAGTGCCCTCCACTCCAATCAACTCAGTAACTTAGTTATTTTAAGAGCAATAAACTAAACAATAACAGCTTAATAAAAAAAGGAATTACCCTTAGGTAATTCCACTAAACTGCAGCCTCTTCTGTTTCATTCAATTCATCAAGGGCTCTAACAAATTGACCTTCATTGTAAGGGTAGCCAGCTTTTGTAATCTTAACTTTTACAATCTGGCCGACCATTTCTTCTGCCGCCGGGAAGACGACTTTCAAGTAATTGTCAGTGTAGCCGACAAATAAACTGCTGTCACTGCTTTCCTTAAAGCTTTCCTCCGGAATCACTTCAAGAACTTCGCCTTCATACTGAGATGCGTATTCTTTTGCAAGCTGATCTGATAATGCAATCAGGCGATGGACACGCTCATTTTTAATTTCTTCATCAATCTGGTCGTCCATTCTCGCTGCAGGTGTTCCTGTACGCTTTGAATAAGGAAATACATGAAGCTCGGAAAATTTATGTTCTTTAATAAAGTTGTAGGTTTCCATAAATTCTTCTTCTGTTTCTCCCGGGAAGCCAACGATAACATCTGATGTAACAGCCAAACCTGGGAGAGCTTCCTTCAAGCGCTCAAGACGCTCAGCAAAGAACTCCATGGTATACTTGCGGCGCATTCTCTTAAGGACAGTATTTGAGCCAGACTGAAGAGGAATGTGCAAGTGTCTTACAACAACCTTGGACTGATCCATAACTTCAATAACTTCATCGGTAATCTGGCTGGCTTCAATTGAAGAAATTCTTAAACGTTTAAGACCTTTTACCTGAGCCTCCAGATCCCTAAGAAGCATAGCCAGATTATAATCTTTCATGTCTTCGCCATACCCGCCTGTATGGATTCCAGTCAGAACAATTTCTTTATATCCGGCATCAACCAGCTGCTGCGCCTGCCGGATTACTTCTTTTGGATCCCTGGATCTCATTAAACCGCGCGCCCAGGGGATAATGCAGAAAGTACAGAAATTATTGCAGCCTTCCTGAATTTTAAGGGAAGCACGTGTCCGATCGGTAAATGCCGGAACATCAAGCTCTTCGTAGACACGATTCTTCATGATGTTTCCAACACCATTAATCGGCTGCCGTTCTTGTTTATACTGCTCGATATATTCAAGCATCTTTACTCGATCCTGGGTGCCAACAACGATATCCACACCAGGAATCGCCATAATTTCAGCCGGTGAGGTTTGTGCATAACAGCCCGTTACACAGATAACCGCATCAGGGTTTTTCCTGATTGCCCTTCTGACTACCTGGCGGCTTTTCTTATCACCAGTATTTGTAACCGTACATGTATTAATTACATATACATCTGAAACGGATTCAAAGTCTGTCCGTTCATAGCCAGCTTCTTTGAAAAGCTGCCAAATGGCTTCTGTTTCGTAATGATTGACTTTGCAGCCAAGTGTATGAAATGCAACTGCAGGCATCTAATTTCACCCCATTAATTCAAAATGATAGGAAACAGCTGACAGCAAATAGAGAGGTGCTGTCTCTGTTCTTAAAATACGTGGCCCCAATCCGCAGGCAACAAAGCCTGCTTCCTGCAGCAATGAAACTTCATTGTCAGAAAGACCGCCTTCAGGCCCGAATACAACCATAAGCGATTGTCCTTTATTCATAGAGGTAAGTGTTTTATAGAGCACAGAGTCCTCTCCCTGCTTCGCTTCTTCCTCAAAGGCAATCAATTTATATGAATAATCTCCAGATAATTTCAGCAATGACTTCAAATCAAGAGGTGCAAACACTTCAGGCACCATGGTCCTGTGTGACTGTTCAGCAGCTTCTTTAGCAATCTTCTGCCATCTCTCTGCTTTTTTCACAGATTTCTTCGCATCCCATTTTACTACTGAACGGGCTGAAGTAAAAGGGATAAAACGGTGTGCTCCCAGCTCAGTGCCTTTTTGAATGATCCACTCAAGCTTATCCCCTTTAGGCAGTCCGCTCACAATCGTAATATTGGCAGGCAGCTCAGAAGACCCTTCAATCCATTGTACAACTTCTGCAGCCACATGTTCATCGGTAATTTCTGCAATTGCGCAAAGTGCACTATTTTGGGATTGATCAACACAGATAATCTGATCGCCTTCTTTCATGCGCATTACTTTTACAATATGATGGCGGTCTTCCCCTTTAATTAGAAAGACATTTTCTTTTACAGCATTCTCTGTGAAATACCGCTGCACAATCTGCACCCTCTTTCTTGCCTGTCCAGAATTCTTTCAACTGTAAAAGGGGGGTAAGTTCATTACCCCCTTTTTTACATTATTGCTTTCTCCTTGCCACAATAGCAACCCAATCTTCCATTTGAATGGTTTCTTCAACTTCAAATCCCGCTGCGGAAATAGCATCTCTTACTTCCTGTTTCTTCTGCTGGATAATGCCTGAAGCGATAAAGTGCCCGCCTTCCTTTACGACAGATGCAACATCATCAGTAAATCTGAGAATCACTTCTGCCAGGATGTTGGCAACGACCACATCAGCTCCCTGACTGACACCATCGAGCAGGTTCCCTTGTGAAACCTCAACTATATCCTGCACTTTATTCAGCTTAATATTTAATTTAGCTGAATTTACTGCCACTTCATCAAGATCAAGTGCTTTCACCTTCTCAGCACCGAGCATAGCTGCTGCAATGCTTAAAACTCCCGATCCTGTTCCTACATCTACAACTTTATCACCCTGTTTTACTGTTCTTTCAAGTGCTTGTATACACATCACCGTTGTAGGGTGTGTTCCCGTTCCAAAGGCCATTCCAGGGTCAAGCTCTATGATAAGTTCATCACTGCTGACAGGTGTGTAATCCTCCCAGGTTGGGACAATTGTAAAACGTTCTGAAATTTTTACAGGATTATAGTATTTTTTCCAGGCAGTAGCCCATTCTTCTTCATTTACTTCACTGATGCTGACTTTATTTGCCCCAATGTCAATGTTAAATAATATCAGGTTATTGATGGCTTCTTTTATTTCATCGACAGTTTCACCGAGAAAACTATTTACTGGCAGATACGCTTTTACAATTACGCCTTCTTCAGGATAATCCTGCGGATTGAGCTGGTAGATTTCACCGAATTGGTCCTTTCTTTCTTTTACAAGTTCTAAAGGATCCTCAATTACAACTCCGCTTGCTCCGGCTTCATGCAAAATATTCGAAATCGGTTCAACAGCTTCATTTGCAGTATGAATACTGATTTCTGACCATTTCACTACTACCAACTCCATTCCTTTATTCACCTTTAAAGGCTCGTTTTACTTTCGAAAAAAAGCTTTCTTCCTGTTCTCCCTGAGGAACTGTTCCGCTGATTTCAGCAAATTCGCTTAAAAGCTGCTTCTGTTTTTCTGTCAGCTTTGTCGGAGTAATAATACGGACAATAATATGCTGATCCCCTGTTCCATATCCTCTGACATTAGGGACACCTTTTCCTTTTAGACGGAATTTTGTTCCTGTTTGTGTGCCTGATGGGACTTTCAGCTTTACTTTTCCATGCAGTGTAGGCACTTCGATCTCATCGCCAAGGGCTGCCTGCACAAACGTAATAGGCATCTCACAATATACATCATCGCCATCACGCTCAAAGAATTCATGTGAACGAACATGGAATACGACATAAAGATCGCCAGGAGGGCCTCCATTTACACCGGGTTCCCCTTGACCAGCCACTCTAAGCTGCTGGCCATCATCAATGCCTGCAGGAATTTTCACATGTATCTTCCTGCGTTTTTGTACTTTACCAGTTCCTCGGCAAGTAGTGCACTTCTCCTTGATTTCTTTGCCGGTGCCGTTACAATAGTGGCAAACCCTTCTATTTACTATCTTGCCAAATGGCGTATTTTGTTCTACATTCAGCTGACCTGATCCATGACAGTGACGGCATGTTTCCGGCTTAGTTCCTGGCTTTGCGCCTGATCCGCTGCATGTCTCACACGTTTCTTCACGCGGAATTTCAATATCCGTCTCTTTGCCAAATACTGCTTCCTCAAAGGATAAGGACATGGTGTACTGCAAGTCTGCACCCTGTCTTGGGGCATTTGGATCACGCCGGCGGGAGCCTCCTCCGAAGAAGGTGCTGAAGATGTCTTCGAATCCGCCAAACCCTTCAAATCCGCCTCCGCCAAAGCCCTGATTAGGGTCCGTATGCCCGAATTGATCATAGTGGGCCTTTTTCTGGTCGTCGCTGAGGACTTCATATGCTTCTTTAACTTCCTTGAACTTCTCGTCTGCATCAGGCTCTTTATTAATATCAGGATGATATTTTTTTGAAAGCTTTCGATAAGCCTTCTTAATTTCATCCTTGGATGCACCTTTGCTGATTCCAAGAACTTCATAGTAATCCCTTTTACTCATGATTACCACTCCCCGATTCATTTCACATAAAGGTTATTGTATCATTCTCTAATTATATTCCGCAACCGCAATACACACTTCTAATGCAGAGAATTATGCATTGGCATTTGCCGCTTCCCCAAAGAAAGGACCCCGGTCCACTCATAGGGCAAGGGGCAAAAAACACTTTTATGCATATTTAATGGATTGCTTCAAACAGAAATAAAAGCCAAAGCCAAGAAAAACCTGACTTTGACTTTTGATGTGAACCTGTAGCTGGTGTGTAGATCACACCATCATTTAATTGATGATTTATTTATCGTCTTTAACTTCTTCGAACTCAGCATCGACGACATTATCGTCGTCACTTTTGCTTTCAGTGCCTTCTGCACCCTGTGCACCCTGAGCAGCTTGAGCCTGCTCATAAAGTTTCATTGTTAACGCCTGGACAACCTCCTGCAGGGCATCTTTCTTCTCACGGATTTCATCCAAATCGTTCTTTTCAATTGCAGCCTTTAGGGCATCTTTTGCTTCATTTGCTTTGTTCACTTCAGCTTCATCCACTTTGCCTTCAAGATCTTTTAGAGTCTTTTCGGTAGTGAATACCAGCTGATCCGCTTCATTGCGGAGTTCAACTTCTTCTTTGCGCTTCTTATCTGCTTCCGCATTTTCTTCAGCTTCTCTTACCATTTTTTCGATTTCTTCATCAGATAATCCTGTTGAAGATTTAATCGTAATGGCCTGCTCTTTATTTGTGCCCAAGTCTTTAGCGCGTACGTTCACGATACCATTTTTGTCGATATCGAAAGATACTTCGATTTGAGGCACTCCACGAGGAGCAGGAGGAATATCGCCAAGCTGGAAGCGGCCCAGTGTTTTATTATCTGCAGCCATCGGGCGTTCCCCTTGAAGCACATGGATATCAACAGCTGACTGGTTATCAGCAGCAGTTGAGAACACTTGGGATTTTGATGTTGGGATGGTTGTATTGCGTTCAATCAGCTTAGTGAACACTCCACCCATTGTTTCAATGCCAAGTGACAAAGGAGTTACGTCCAATAGGACAACATCCTTGACGTCACCTGTTATTACACCGCCCTGAATGGCTGCACCCATTGCAACAACTTCATCAGGGTTAACTCCTCTATGCGGTTCTTTTCCTGTTTCTTTCTTGATTGCTTCCTGTACGGCAGGAATACGAGTTGAACCGCCGACAAGGATAACTTTATCAAGTTCTGAAGGAGTCAATCCAGCATCCTTTAACGCCTGGCGTGTAGGTCCCATTGTGCGTTCTACAAGGTCTGCAGACAGTTCTTCAAATTTAGCTCTTGAAAGTGTAACTTCAAGGTGTAAAGGTCCTGCTTCCCCAGCCGTGATAAACGGAAGCGAGATTTGCGTTGAAGTCACACCTGAAAGATCTTTTTTCGCTTTTTCAGCGGCATCTTTTAAACGCTGAAGAGCCATCTTATCTTTGGCAAGGTCAATGCCATTCTCTTTTTTGAATTGATCAACCAGGTAGTCAATAATTACTTGGTCAAAATCGTCTCCGCCAAGACGGTTATCTCCGGCAGTGGATTTTACCTCAAATACTCCATCGCCAAGTTCAAGGATAGACACGTCAAAAGTACCGCCGCCAAGGTCATAAACAAGAATTGTCTGGTCTTCATCCATTTTATCAAGACCATAAGCCAACGCTGCAGCAGTAGGTTCGTTGATGATTCGTTCAACTTCCAGGCCGGCAATTCTGCCTGCATCTTTTGTAGCCTGACGCTCAGCATCGTTGAAATATGCCGGAACTGTGATTACTGCTTTAGTAACATTCTCGCCAAGATAGTCTTCTGCATAAGATTTCAAATATTGAAGAATAATAGCAGAAACCTCTTGAGGCGAGTATTCTTTTCCTTCGATTTCAGTTTTATGATCAGTTCCCATGTGGCGTTTAATGGAAATGATTGTGTTCGGGTTTGTAATAGACTGGCGCTTTGCGACCTCTCCGACCTGGCGCTCGCCGTTCTTAAACGCAACAACTGAAGGTGTTGTACGGTTGCCTTCCGGATTTGGAATTACTTTTGGTTCGCCGCCTTCAAGGACAGCGACACATGAGTTTGTTGTACCTAAATCGATTCCGATAATTTTGCTCATGTTCTTTACCTCCCCAAATATGTAGTTATTGATTTACTTTAACCATTGATGGACGAATGACTCTATCCTTTAACTTGTAGCCTTTTTGAAATTCTTCGACCACGATATTGGAATCAAAATTCTCATCTTCCACCTGCATCACAGCCTGGTGTAAATGAGGATCGAATTCTTTCCCAACTGCTTCAATCTGTTCTGCGCCTTCTTTTTTAATAGCCTCCAGCAAGCTGCGGTAAACCATTTCCATCCCTTGAAGGATAGATTTAGCCTGTTCATTTTCAGCTTCCATCTGAAGAGCCCTCTCAAAATTGTCAATTGCAGGCAGCAAATCGGAGATTAAGCTCTGTGCTCTATATTTTTCAGACGCTTCAAGGTCAAGCCTTGCACGGCGCCGGGAATTTTCAAAATCAGCCTGAAGGCGGTAGATGCGATTCTCTTCCTCTTCCAGCTTGCCTTCCAGTTCAGCTATTTTCGCTTTCGCTGCTGTAAGCTCTGCATCAGTGCTTCCCTCATCAGCACCAGCTTCTGCTTCTGCCTCCGCAAATACCTCTTCAATAGGAGCCTCATTTTCGGTTCCTTCAGGTTCGTTGGTTTGTTCATTTAATTCTTGGTTTAGTGTGTCTTTCTCCTCTGCCAACATGTTCACCTCCCTTAAAGAATGGGTGTTTCTTCGAAATAAAAACCATAAGGAAAGGAGTGGAAAGGTTTTTCCACCCTTAATCAATATCTCCACCATCACCTGTTTTGATACAGTTTAGATAAAACAGCTGATAGGTCTGCACTGATATAGTTCAATAAGCTTATGACTCTTGAATATTCCATTCTGGTCGGCCCCAGAATGGCAATGGTACCGAGCTGTTCGGTGCCGATCGAATAGCTTGCTGTAATCAGACTGCAGTTTTCCATTGCTGAATTATTATTTTCCCGGCCGATTTTTATATTGATCCCTGACTTATTTTTACGGATTAAATCATATATGCCTTTTTCCTGCTCGATCATATTCATGAGGTTTTTAACCTTTTCAATATCATGAAACTCGGGCTGGCTGAGCATATTTGTTTTACCGCCGAAGAAAAGCTTATCATAGGCCGGTATCTTGATTGTATCGGCAATTGAATTCAGCATTAGATCGTAATTATTGATATGATGCCTTAAAAGAACGGCAACTTCTTTATATAACTTATTGTTCAGACTTTCCAATGGTGCACCGGCAAGCCGGTCATTAAGGATATTAACAACCTTCTCCAAATCACCGGCATCAATGTTTTCCGGCAAGTGGAACATCCTGTTCTCCACATGGCCAGTATCTGTGACAATAATTGCTATCGCTGTTTCTTTATTCAAGGGAACGATCTGAATTCTCTTCAGCTTGTTATCCCTTACTGCAGGCCCGAGGACAATGGATGTATAGTTTGTCAGCTCAGATAGAATTTTTGCCGATCTTTGAACGATTTTCTCGAGCTCATAGATTCTTTCCGCAAAGATAGATTGCACTTTGTGGATATCATGCTGATTTAATTTTTGCGGGGATAAAAGGTGATCCACGTAGTAGCGGTACCCTTTTTCAGATGGAATCCTCCCCGATGAGGTGTGTGTTTTTTCAATAAACCCAAGTTCCTCTAAATCAGCCATCTCATTTCTGATCGTCGCGGAACTAAAAGAAATTTCTTCTTTTTTCGACAAGGTTCTCGACCCGACAGGCTGTGCAGTTTGAATAAAATCATCAACAATTACTTGAAAAATTAATAATTGACGATCTGTTAACACAGTTATCACCTCTGTTAGCACTCTTTGTTCCTGAGTGCTAATTCTACTAATAAATTATCAAATCAAACGTGCAGTGTCAATAATTTGGCTTTCTTTTTTCCCGACGCAATCCCCATGCCTGATTACCCTATAAAGGACTGAAATACTTCATTTCCAAGGAAGCGTCCTCGCCTTGTCAATTTAATATGGTCTTCCTCTGCAATAATTAATTCTTTTTCAGCATGCTGTTTAATTTGGACTTTAAACAGCTCCAGCGGATCTTTGCCAAATTTCTCTTTAAAGCGACTTATTGAGACACCTTCTGTTTTTCTCAGTCCAAGAAACATTTCCTCTTCCATCTGTTCTTCCAGGGGTACCTTATGCTCTTCCAGGATCGGAAGCCGGCCGTTTTCAATAGGCTCCATATATTTTTTCAGGGGGCCGTGGTTTGAACGGCGAAGCCCTTTTACATAGCCATGTGCGCCAGCCCCAAAGCCAAAGTACCATTCATTATCCCAATAAGTGATGTTATGCCGGCTTTCATAGCCTGGTTTTGCAAAATTGCTGATTTCATATTGCGCAAAGCCGTGTTTGCCCATTTGTTCCATTAATAATTCATACATCTCAGCTTCCACATCTTCTCCAGGAGTTGGCAGTTTTCCCTTCCTCATCAGATTATAGAATACCGTCTTGGGTTCAATGATCAGCGAATAGCCGGAATAGTGGGCAATATCCAGTGTAAATGATGTTTCGAGTGTATCCTTAAAATCCTGAAGTGTCTGGCCAGGAAGACTATATATAAGATCGATACTGATGTTATCGAACCCGACTTTTTTTGCAGCTTCAATTGACTGAAAAACGTCTCTTGCTCTGTGTGACCTTCCAATTCTTTTTAAGAGTTCATCGTTAAAGGTCTGAACGCCAAAGCTGAGCCGGTTGACTCCAGCATCATGCAATATTTGAAGTTTTTCCTCAGAGAGATCTCCCGGGTTAGCTTCGAATGTATATTCCGTGAAAGAGTCATAGGGAAGCTGCCCTTTGATAGTGCCGCAAAGCTTTTCAAGCTGTTTCCCGTTCAGCGCAGTTGGCGTACCGCCTCCTACAAAGATGGAATCAAGGCGGGATGCAGGTACTTCTTTCAAAGCAAGATTCATCTCTTTGTCAAGAGAGTCCAGATATTCTCCAACTGGCTGGTTCTTCAAGAACACTTTATTAAAATCACAGTAATGACAGATATGTTCACAAAATGGGATGTGTATATAAGCTGCTTTAATCATTTATTTCACTACTTTCATCATTCAATCGCTTTCCACTTAATTTATATAGCTTTTTGAATTCATCCGTTGACTTCCGCTGCAGGCACTCAAGCTTTCCCACGGGGCTCCCGAAGCTCCTCGACGCTCTGCGTCTTTGGGGTCTCCCCTGGCACGCTGCTCCCGCAGGACGATGAATAAGCTTCCTTGAATCAGCACCGCACGAAGAAAATGCGGCAGCATTTTCGAGAATCTCGGGCCTTTTGCTCCAATCAACTTAATGTTTTAATGATTTAGCCACTGGAAAGCAACAAGTTTTAAAACACATTCAATAAAAAAGAGGTTAGTGCTGTTATTATTATGACAGCATATCTAACCTCTTAAAACAAAGCAAATATTTTACTTTTTAGGGCTGTTATCATCCATCTTCAAGACTGCCATGAAGGCTTCCTGCGGAACTTCAACAGAACCGACCTGTTTCATCCGCTTTTTACCTTCTTTCTGCTTCTCCAATAATTTACGCTTACGGGAGATGTCTCCGCCATAACATTTCGCCAATACATTTTTGCGGATGGCTTTAATGGTTGAGCGGGCTACAATTTTCTGGCCGATCGCCGCTTGAATAGGAACCTCAAACTGCTGACGGGGAATTAGCTCTTTTAACTTCTCAACGATTACTTTTCCTCTTTCATAAGCAAAATCCTTATGAACGATAAAGCTTAATGCGTCTACTTTTTCTGCATTTAACAAGATATCCATTTTAACAAGTTTTGATGGCTTGTACCCAATTAATTCATAATCAAAAGAAGCATATCCTTTTGTATTGGATTTCAGCTGATCAAAGAAATCATAAACAATTTCCGATAAAGGAATTTCATATATAATGTTAACTCTTGTTTCATCCATGTATTGCATATCAATAAAGATGCCGCGTTTTTGCTGGCAAAGTTCCATTATGGCTCCCACATAATCATTCGGCGCCATCATTGTAGCTTTTACATAAGGCTCTTCTACACGGTCAATCTTTTGCGGATCAGGCATATTGGATGGGTTATCCACATTAACCTCTGTGCCATCAGTCAGGATGACATCATAAATAACACTTGGTGCTGTTGTAATCAAATCAATTTTGAATTCGCGCTCAATGCGCTCCTGAATAATTTCCATGTGAAGCAATCCAAGGAAACCGCAGCGGAATCCAAAGCCAAGCGCTTGTGACGTTTCAGGCTCAAACTGCAGGGCAGAATCGTTCAGTTCCAGTTTTTCAAGTGCTTCACGCAAATCATTGAACTTGGCGCTGTCTATTGGATAAAGTCCGCAATAAACCATCGGATTCATCTTTCTGTACCCAGGAAGAGCTTCGGCTGCACCATTTTTCGCACTTGTGATGGTATCACCTACACGTGTATCGCCAACATTTTTGATTGCAGCAGTCAAAAAGCCGACGTCTCCAACTGACAATTCAGGCAATGGAGTGGATTTAGGAGTGAACACACCAACCTCAGTAACTTCAAACTCTTTGCCAGTTGCCATCATTTTAATTTTATCCCCTACTTTAACCGTACCTTCCACCACACGGATGTAGGCTACTACTCCACGGTAGGCATCATAAAGGGAGTCAAATATAAGCGCCTTTAAAGGGGCATCCGGATCACCTACTGGAGCGGGCACTTTTTCAACGACCTGTTCAAGGATTTCTTCAATGCCGATTCCTGCTTTTGCTGAAGCAAGTACCGCTTCAGAAGCATCGAGGCCGATGACTTCTTCGATCTCATTGCGCACCCGTTCCGGATCCGCACTTGGAAGGTCAATTTTATTGATGATCGGAAGAATCTCAAGATCGTTATCCAAGGCCAGATATACATTTGCAAGGGTCTGCGCTTCAATACCCTGAGCCGCATCCACAACCAGGATTGCACCTTCACAGGCTGCCAGACTTCGGGATACTTCATATGTAAAATCGACGTGTCCCGGGGTATCAATTAAGTGAAAAGTGTATATCTCTCCATCTTTAGCTTTATATTTTAGCTGGACGGAATTAAGCTTGATCGTGATGCCTCGCTCTCTTTCGAGGTCCATGGAATCAAGGAGCTGATCCTTCATTTCGCGCGATGTCAGCGCATTGGTTTTTTCAAGGATCCTATCCGCCAAAGTCGACTTGCCATGGTCAATATGGGCAATGATCGAAAAATTCCTTATTTTCTCTTGCCTTTTTAGTCTCTCTTCTCTGTTCATTATAAATAATTCAACTCCTACTATAAGAAAAGCGCAAGCGCCTTAAGACAGGCGCCTGGAGCCAAGTGTGTTCAATTTTAAATAGTCCTTTTAGTTTATACACTATTTTTGATTATATCAGTACGTTTGTGAAGATTCAATGCTAAGCTTTACGTCTTTAACCGTCCAAAAAAAATAAGGCTGCCCTCTTGAGCAGCCTATTTTCCGGTTATTAAGTCTGTAATGAATGCGACCGATTTTTCTGTCAGCTCTGATAAACCTTCGGATATACTTTTTCCCAGAGATGAAAAAAAGTTATATGCTTTCATCTCTTCAAGCTTTTCTTTTTTCTGCTGAAGATCATGGCTGGACAGATCATTCCCCAGGACAGATGCCTGCACTTCACCTTCATTGGTTTCATTTAAGGTTAGGGCACTTTTGAAATCTTCGTCATGGAAACCCTTCATTCTGTGGATTCCTTCATTTGCCTGCTGCATTCCAAATAATACTGAGACAAACATAAGGGCTGCCAGAAAAAGAGCTTTTAGCATAAATATTTTCATTCCGCATCATCCTAATACTATTTCTTTTCAGATTCACCGCCAGCTGATGAATTTACTTCCTCGGCCTGCCAATAATATTCACTGAACACTTCTGCGATTGCTTCTGCCGAACGGTTTAATTCTTCAAACGTATTATCAACTCCGCCAAATTCAATGAGAATGGCATTTCCCGATAAATCCTGATTGAAGTTGCCATTTGTCCCTGCACCTTCCTTTTTCATGATTCCCCTGCTTAACCCTTTGTACTTAACGTTCAATCTATCATGCAGCTCTTTCGCAAATTTTAAGTTCTTTTCATAGTTCGGGTTATTTCCGCCAATAATGAAAGCTAATTTGGCATAAGACTCTCCGTTTATTTCTTTCGTTGTATCTTTTTTTCTTTTTGAATCACGGTGAATATCGATTAAGTAAGACAAATCCCGGTTGGACGTAATTGCAGCCTGAACAACTTCTCTGGATTCCTGATAGGAGCGTCCATACGTTAATCCTTTCTTGCTTAAATTCCCCTGGATATCCGTTTTGTCGACAAAGGTCCCTATTCCTTTGCTCTCCATCTCTTCTTTAAGCTTATCACCAATCTTAGTAACGTTAATTTTGGAATGATAGGCTGCATCAGGATTGGTTACACCCTTTAAATAAGGAAGATAGGATTCAGTATTGTGCGAAAAGTAAATATAGACCGGTTTTTTATCACCTGTTGACATCGGCGGTGTTTTCGATTGTTTCGAATCACCGTCAGGCTCAAGTCCTTCGGTGTTTTGCAGGGCTGCTTCCTGTTCTGCCATCAGCACTTCGATAGGAGGAGAAGATTCCACAGGCATGTTTGTATAATCCGTTCCTTCACCAGCAACAAGAATCTTACTGTCATAAATAGAGAAGAATGGAAGCTCCCTTCCCAAAAGGCTTCTGGGATCATCCAAATTGACATTTGTGGATAGCTTAAAAACCAAATTGGCAATGCCCGGGGGAGAACTGGTTTCAGAAACCCCCTGGAGAAATGAGTGGTTTTCCCATCCAAGAAAATGATAAAGCATTTCTCCTGTCAGGCTGTTCGCGGCAGAATTAACTGAGGAGGAGCTGATTCTGTATTCCGGCTTTAATGAAGTTAATGCTCCGCTTATTGAAAATATCATAAAAAGAAAAAGCAAAAATCCGCCTATGGCTTTCAGCAAGCTTGTCCCTTGAATGGTTACTACAAGTCCGTTCGATTTAAAAGGTTTCATTGTTCCACCTCTCCTTGCTAGTCTAGTAAATGTTATGACTTTGCTAGAAAAGATAGAACATGTTATTTCCTATCTGGTATAAAAACCGGCATTATCCTGATTCACTTTTTGATGGAGTGCTGCGTTCAAACCGTTAGCAATTAAATTTGACATATCTTCAATAAATACATCCACTTCCTTTGGAGTCACCATAAGGTTGTGGCCCAAAGGAGACAGGACTTCATAAATAAGCTTCCGCTTCTCCTCTTCAGGCAAGGTTCCAATCATGCCAAGGAAGGTTTTTCTATGATGTTCTTCCGGCAGGTCTTCATCTGTCAGCTTCTTCTTCTCTCCAAAAGTCATTCCTGCAGGAGCCAGGGCACGTGATGGACGTCCGCCTTCTTTCATTTCCTTACCGAAATGCTTGAGGATGTAATCAATTGTATCGCTTGTAATGGACACAGCATCAACAACGGTTGGGATGCCAATCGCTATGACAGGTATCCCTAAAGTTTCTTTGCTGATTTCTTTTCGTTTATTCCCGACACCAGAACCAGGGTGAATTCCTGTATCCGAAATTTGAATGGTAGAATTGACTCTTTCAATTGATCGGGAAGCAAGAGCATCGATTGCAATGACAAAATCGGGCTTTGTTTTTTCAACAATGCCATAAATAATGTCACTTGTTTCTATCCCGGTCAGGCCCATCACTCCCGGGGAAATAGCACTTACTGGCCGATAGCCTTCTTCTACACTTTCAGGCTGCAGCTGATAGAGATGCCTTGTAATAAGCAAGTTTTCACATACTTGCGGACCCAGTGCATCGGGAGTGACATTCCAATTGCCCAGACCGACAATTAAACAGGATGCATCTTCATTGATTCCCAGCTGCTTAATAAATTGGGAGAACTCACTCGCAAATACAGACTCCACTTTGTGCTGCAGCTCCGTATCCTGCTGGCGTATGCCCGTCACTTCAAGGGTCAGATATTTTCCCTCTTTTTTCCCCAATGCCTCTGCACCTTCTTTTGTTACTTCAACAAAAGAAATTTTTATATCATTTTCTTCTTTTTCTTTAATTATTACGCCTTCTATTTGGGAGAGATTCTCCTGCTGATGAATATTGTCTTTCTGCCTGTCGGAAATAACCATTTCCCTGGCTTCAATGGCAAGGTCCGTTCGGACTGAGTATTGGCTTAAATCTATTGATTCCTTCATATTTATCCCTCACATTCTCAGCTATTGGAAAATAACACACATTATACTAAAATTCGGATATATACTATCATTGCCTTTAAAGTCCAAAAACATGCAGAATCGCCTCCAGCAATTTTGATTACAGAGTATTGCATTATGCCCCCGTGTTTGATAAAATATCACTTGTTCTTAATTATTGTTAATGAATGTGAATGTCGAGTTATAGAATCTCGATGCTTTTTCAGGAGGTGAATGGAATGCCAAACATTAAATCTGCTATTAAGCGTGTTAAAACTAGCGAAGCTCGCAACGCTCATAACGCTACAGTTAAATCAGCAATGCGTACAGCTGTAAAGAAGGTTGATGCTGCAGTCGTAAACAACGATGCTGCTGCTGCAACTGAATCTTTCGCTGATGCTGCTCGTAAACTAGACAAAGCTGCTGCAAAAGGTCTTATCCACAAAAATGCTGCTGCCCGTAAAAAGTCTCGTTTAATGAAAAAAATGAACTCTTTAAACGCTTAATGTTTGAAGATATCGGCTATCTTAAGGGATAGCCTTTTATTTTACGTAAAAAAGCGGTCCAGTTGGACCGCTTTTTTACGTAATCAGAATTACTAATTTTGTCTCAACACTCAAGGTGCCGGAGGCAGAAACGTTATTTCTTTATGGATTTTTTCTGAGAGCCTGACTTTGCAGACGAAACAGGAACATTTCAATCAGCATGGTTTTATTCATGCCTCCAGTTTTCATTTGGTAATCTGCATCAGCAAGCAAGCTTATAATCGCTGCAAGTTCTTCGTCTGCAAACATCTGCGCCTGTCCAGCTGCAAGTTTCACCCGGAAAGGATGAATCTTTAAGTAGCCGGCAATCTGCTGCTGGCCGTAGCCTCTTCTCGCAAGCTCCTTCACCTGATAAATCAATCTGAACTGCCCTGTAATAACAGATAAAATCTTAATGGGTTCTTCATTTTGCTTTAATAAATCATAATAAATTCTCAGGGCTTCTTCTATTTTGCGGTGAACAACTTTGTCTACAAGGGAAAAAATGTTTTGCTCCAATGACCTTGATACCATTTTCTCTGCCATTTGTTCATCGATTCGCTTCGTGTCATTCGCATATAAAGCTAATTTATCGATCTCGTTTGTCAAGATAAATAGGTTGGTGCCTGCCAATGTCAATATTAGCTCAACTGCCGATTCATCAATCTGCACGCCATTAAGTGCTGCGCGTTCCCTGATCCAGGCTTTCAATTCTCCTTCATTTAGTTTCTTTGCTTCAAGGATTGCAGCCGTTTTTTTCAATTGTTTAGTTATTTTTTTCCGGTCATCCAGCTTTTCTGCAGCTGAGGAAAATACCACCACTGAATACGGGGCAGGCTCTTTCATATAGGCTTCCAGCTTTGACAGATTATGCTCCTGTTTAGCCTTCGATTTTTCTGATGTTAAAAAAACTGGGTTATGTAAAAAGATCAGTCTTCTTTCCCCCATAAACGGAAATGTCTCCGCATCTTCAAGGGCTGTATCGATTGGGGTTTCCTCAAGGTCATAAGAGGATAAATTAAAATCAGCTTCATCTTCGCTTAGCACATTGTTGATCAGAAGCTGCTTCGTTTCGTTTATAAGATAAGGTTCTGTTCCATATAATAAGTAAATAGGAGCAAAACTTTTTGCTTTTATCTGCTTCCAAATATCAAAAACCAATTTCTTTCTCTCCGTTCGCCTTACATTATATTCACTTTATTGCAGTCTAACGGGCAGGGATAAAGCCCCTATCCCGCTGATTGCATGTTCACTATATATCCTAAAGAACCAATGCCAATTTGACAAGACATAAGAAATTGGCGCCCAGAAGAACGCCAATTTCCAATCTATATAGAACGCTGCCGCCTGAGGCCCGGGATACTCAGGAAGCTGCGGTGCACCTTTGTTCTATTATTTTCCCCTTGATGTGCCGGCATATTTGTGACAACTCCTGCTATTGCAGGAAAAGGGCAGGGGAACTCTAGATTTTTTTATTTGAATGACTTATACTATATAAGGAAATAGGAGGGGTAGACTGTGAACGAATTTGAAAAGAACGTCCAAAGCAAACGTAATGATGCCATCGACTCTGGAGTAGGATTCATCGTATCATTCGGTTTCTTCGCAACGTTATTTGTTATTGCAACAGTCATTAAATTTTTAGGAGCTTAATGGCTACATAAAGTAAGTAATTGTGTCATACCTCTGACACATCGAGGCTGCCTCAGCAGTCTCTTTTTTTGTGGCTGTGAGTGATAATAGGCATTGAGAGTATGGAAAGGGAGCTGAAGCATTTCTAACATATACTATGGATGCTGAACGGAAAAGGTTCCTGAATTTCCTTTAAAAACATAGTTAACCGCCCCCTGCTTATCGGTTCTCAGAACATGCACATTAATGTCTTTAAGCCTGCCCGTTACATCATTATGAGGATGCCCATACCTGTTGTTTCTGCCTGCAGAAATAACGGCAATTCTCGGCTTAACAGCAGCCAGAAATGATTCTGTTGTGGAGGTTTTGCTTCCATGATGTGCAATCTTTAAAACATCAATTTTCAAATTGGGATAAGCTTTTATAAGCTGACTTTCCCCCGTTTCCTCCAAATCTCCGGTAAACAGCCAGTTAAGGCCACCCACTTTGGCAAAAAGGACAATAGAGCTATCATTTTCCCCTGTATACACGTCCCCCATCCGATCTCCAAATGGAGACAAAACTTGAAATACGGAATCTCCTTTTGACCAGTTATCTCCAGCTTTAGTGAATACAATATTGCTTTTTTTTAATTTAGCCTGAACAATCAAATCCTTTTCAGCCTCTGAAATTTCCGCTTCCTGCGAAAACACAACAGACTTTACCCTCATTTCCCTAATCACAGCTGATGCTCCTCCAATATGATCCATATCCCCGTGAGTCAAAAAAAACTTATCTATTTTACTGATCCCTTTGCTTTTCAGAAAAGGCACTACTGTATCCTTTCCTGTTTCATAAGGATCACTTCTCACCCTCCAATCCTCAGTGTCAAACATAAGCGTGCCTCCTGCATCTATCAGATAATTCCCTCTTCCATATGGAAGCTTTATCAGAATGCTGTCACCCTGTCCAACATCTATAAATGTAATTTCACCTGCAGGAGTAAACACATTCGACCAGTACTGAATTAGTATGGCAAGGATTGGAAGCACACCGCTCCTGATAAGAGCCTTTTTATTTTTTGACCTTTCCCAGCCTGCAAAGAATGCGGGAATCAGGAGCAGATAGACGATCAGCATAATCAGGGATGGCCTGCCAAGAACAAGGGTCGAGTTAGGAATAGCCGAAAGCAATTCAGCAATCCAATTTAGAAAGCTGATAAGTCTTTCAAATACATTGAGCAATAAAACTGCTTTCCCCTCTGTTAATAAATCAAAAATGAAGAGAATCAACACCACCGGAAGGATTATGAAAGAATATAAAGGCACAAAAATCAGATTGGCAATTATGGAAATAATCGATACCTCATAAAAATGCCACAGAAGGATCGGAATGGCAGCCATCTGGCAAACAAAAGAAACTGCCAGGATAGCAGCGTATGATTCAGAAAATCTTTTGAGGATGATGGGAGCTGAGAGAATAAGCGATAGGGCGACAGCAAACGACAGCTGAAACCCGGCATTATAGATGATATAAGGAGAGATAAAAAGGTAGCCAATAAACACAATAGAGATAACATCAGCTAATTGAATAGGTGCCTTCAGCTTCTTTGCGAGCAAAACCACAAGCATCATAAACACAGCCCGCAGAACAGATGGTGCTGCCCCTGTCAGGATGGCATATAAAGGCAAAACCAATAATAAGATGCTGGTCATTTTTTCTCTGGTGATTCCGGCACGTACACCAGCAAGAAAGAACATCCCAGCTAGCATACCTACATGAAGGCCGGATATCGCAAGCAAATGGATAATTCCGATTTTCTGATAAGAAGCAATAGTAGCCTGATCAATAAAATTACGTTCGCCGAATATAAGGGCAATAGCCAGTGGAGCTGATTGTTCAGGAAAATGGTCCAGGAGATAATTAATTCCCGTTTCTCTTATTTTTAAAATGGTTAATACAAGGCTGCTTTTACGGTAACTGCAATCAGAGAGGTTTAACTGTTCCATTTCGAGGATCCAAAAGATGCTGTTGTGGTTTAGATATTCCTGATAGCTGAAGGAATTAGGATTGGTGGATGTTGGAGGGGTCTGTAAGGTGCCATTTACCCGGCATGTCATACCTGTTCCCAGGTTGTCTGTAAGGGTCTTTTTTTCTGCTTCGGATTTAATTTTATACCTGGCTGCCAGCTTTTCTTTTTTATCTGCTAATTCAATGAAGACTGTAAGAAGATCTCCATCTATTTTTGCAGATTCTTTCATTGTTACTTCGAACTCGCTCTCATTTCCGGAAAGGCTTGTCCTGTTGTGTTCGGATGCAAATTCACTGCGCATGATAAAGGCAAGGAAAATCACTATCATAATGGCAGCGTTATAGGATGATAAAATATTTCTTTTTAAGAGGAAAAAAGTCAGAAGAAAAATAACGATAGCAATAGCCGGATGAAAAAAAGATGTCAAAATTCCCAGCAATGAGGCAGCAGCCGCATAGATCCATCTGCCTTTCATATCATTTGCTCCTTTATTTTTTTAGAAGGAGTAAGACCTTCATTTCAGGTGTTACTCCTTGAATGTTTTATTTCTCGAAAAGCTTGTCCTTTGTTTCTTTATAGCTTTTCACCAAGTCCCTATCTTTTCCGCTTTTTTCAAGCTCATTTATTAATTCTTCTATAAAATCATGTTTTTCTTGTTTGCTGTCATCAAAGGACACTTTTTCTGCTATTACCTGTACTGTTTTCACTCCAGCCTTTTCAAAGAGCTCAATTCCATATGGGTGATTTTTATAATCCTGTGCGTAATAAACAGTTTTAATTCCCGCCTGTATGATCGCTTTGCAGCATTGGAGGCATGGAAAATGAGTTACATATATTTCCGCATCAGTTGTAGGTACCCCGAATTTTGCACACTGCAAAATCGCATTCATTTCCGCATGAATGGTTCTGACACAATGGTTATCAATAACATAGCAGCCTTCATCAATACAATGTTCACCGCCCGCAATCGATCCATTATAGCCTCCGGCAATGATCCTCTTATCCCTTACAATGGTTGCGCCTACCGCAAGCCTTGTACAAGTGCTCCTCAAAGCAAGCAAATGGCTTTGCGCCATAAAATATTGGTTCCAGGAAATCCGATCCATCTTGCAGTCTCTCCCCTTCCGTCTTTTGCACAGGCGTATATGCCCTTAATTCAAAAACAAGCTTTTTCTCTAAATAAGTGTAAGCCTCATGCTCGCTAAGGTCAATGGAATGAAATTATTTTACACTAATATGTTCTTTGAGTTTTTCAAAGGTTTTCTCTCCTATCCCTGATATTAATTTCAAGTCTGCAACATCCTTAAAGGGTCCATTTGTCTCGCGGTGTTCAATTATGGCTGCGGCCTTAGATGGGCCGATTCCCGGCAGCATCTGCAATTCTGATTCATTGGCTTGGTTTAAATTTATCTTTCCATTATCCTGCTGGCCTCTCGCCTTTCCATCTTCGACCGTGGCCTCCTCGAGAATTTCACCCTTTTCTGGAACATATATGACCATTTCATCCGTAATATTGAGGGCAAAATTGATTTTAGTTCCATCTGCTTTATCTGTCAGTCCGCCTGCTTTTTCCAGAAGGTCTATCACCCTGTCACCTTCTGCCGCTTCGTATACTCCCGGCTTTTGTACAGCTCCTTTAATATCTGCCTTCATTGGCTGTGGCATCTGTTCTGCCTGTTCATCACCTTCTGTTTCCATTTCTTTATCATCATCTTCCTTTTCATTTAATTGAACTGTCTGTTCAATCTCAGGCAATAATTCAGCCTCTTGAACAGGCATGAAAAAATAATAGAGGAAGGCAGCCAGTGCAATGGCGGCTCCTAAAGCGTAAATTTTATGTGTTTTTATCCATTGAGCCATTAAGGATCAATCCTTTCTTTTTGGAATAAATGTGTTTTTGATACATATCGTTATATGAGAGAGCTTGCTTTTGAAGGAGGGATAAAGCAATGAAAATCGGTATAATTGGCACAGGTAACATGGGGAGAATACTGACCGAGGCTTTCCTCGATGGCGGAACCGTTTCCCCATCCTCCATGACAATTACCAATCGGACAGCGGCAAAAGCGATGGATATAAAGGAAACTCATCCGGATATTACAGTTTTAAATAACGCAAGAGAGGCCGCACATCGTTCTTCACTTATCTTCATTTGTGTAAAGCCTCATGATGTGTATAATGTCGTTCAGGATATTTTGCCGTCCCTGTCAAAAGATAAATGTGTAGTTTCAATAACCAGCCCTATTAGTGTAAAACAGCTTGAATCTATTCTGCCCTGTTCAGCAGCCAGGACGATTCCAAGCATAACAAATCGGGCCTTATCGGGGGTTTCGCTTTTATCATTCGGTGAACAGTGCAGCGAGCATTGGAAAGGGATACTTCATAAGCTTTTTGAAAGCATCTCCACGCCTGTCTTTATCGAGGAAAATATTACACGGGTTTCTTCAGATATTGTCAGCTGCGGACCTGCCTTTTTCAGCTATTTGACACAGCGCTTCATCAACGCGGCAGTTGCAGAAACGGAGATTGATAAAGAAACAGCCACAAAGCTTGCAGGAGAGATGCTGATCGGACTTGGGGATTTACTGAAAAAGGGATTTTATACATTGCCGACATTACAGGAGAAGGTATGCGTCAAAGGAGGAATTACAGGAGAGGGAATTAAGATTCTTGAAAGCGAGCTTGGCACAGTATTTGAGCACTTATTCCAGGCAACACATTCCAAGTATGACGAAGATCTTATTGAGGTAAAGAAACAGTATTCTCTCCATTAGCTATTCGATGTTAATGGAAATAATCCTTCTTTTTTCTAAAAAAAAAAAAAACAGCCGGATTGCTTCACAGTCCGGCTGTAATATATATTAGTTCCTTTTCTTTGCAATAAAAATGATTCTTTCAGCCTGACTGCCTGGAGGGCCCTCTTCAAAATCTGCTGAAATGTCTAGCAGTTCAAATCCGCATTCTCTAAGCCAATTTTCATATTGATCAATAGGATACGTACGCTGGAAGTGAAGTTCGTCATAGCGGTCATACTTTCCGGTTTCTTCTTCCAGGACAAAAAATGAAAGATCATGCTCCACAGAATTAGGATATTCACCCTGATAGCTGTGCCAGATATATGAAATTTCCTCATCATTTTCAGCAAATGTCTGGTTCATAAATATCTGCATGATTTTATAAATGGAGTGAACATCAAATATAAAAAGACCATCCCTTTTCAAATGGGCGTGGGCCCTCATGAAGGTGTCCTTCACCTCTGATTCCGTCTTCAGATAATTTAAAGAATCACAAAAAATGCCAATAATGTCAAATTCACTGAATCCTTCAAGTTCAGCCATGTTTTGCAGGTAAAAGGGGATTTGCAGACCGTTCTGTTCTGCCTTTGCCTGTGCAACAGCCAGCATATCCTCTGATATGTCCACACCAGTAACATCATACCCCTGTTTACTTAGCCTTATAGAAAGCTGGCCTGTGCCGCAGGCAAGGTCCAACAGTTTTTTTCCGGGCACATTAAATTCCGCATGCTTTTCATTGACCAATTTAATCCAGCTGTCATAAGGAACATCTTCCATTAGCCTGTCATAGAGATAAGCGAACTTTCCGTAGCTCATTGGTTAAGCATGCCCTGAACGTTCTCGACCGGTGCATCGCCCCAAAGTCTTTCCAGATTATAGTAGCTTCTTTCATCCTTATGGAAAATATGAGCAACTATATCACCCATATCGACTAGAATCCACCTTGCTTCATCAAAACCTTCCATCCTTTTAACAGCAAACCCGTGTTCTTCAGATTTTTCTTTCATTTCCCGAGCAATGGCCTGCACTTGTTTATCTGAGTTGCCGTGGCAAATTACAAAGTAGTCCGAAATCAGAGAAATGCCTTTCATATTAAGTACTGTTATATCTTCTGCCCGTTTATCGTCTGCTGCTTTAACTGCTGTCATCAGCAATGTATTTTCATTCATCTAATCAGTCCTCCTTATTCATTACAAGGTCATTATAAGTTTGAAAGGACGCTGGAAAAACCGGCTGCCCTTTTTTCATTAAAAACATGATGGTATTTTGGACGGCCTTGATTAAGGCTTTGTTCAGATTTGTCTCCGCTAAATCACGCACTTCACCAACACCTGGAAAGTGCCTTCCAGGTTCAATATAATCTGCAAGATATATGATCTTTTCAAGAAGCACCATTCCCGGCCTGCCGGAAGTATGGTACCTTATAGCATCCAAAACCTCTTTATCATTAATTCCTGCTTCCTTCTCCGTCAGAAAAGCACCGACGGGAGCATGCCAAAGTTCACTATTGTACTCCAAAAGCTCACTTGGCATTCCTTCCTTAATGATAATTTCCCTCATCTCTTCCTTAGGGCGAAACTTAGCATAATCATGAAAAATAGCCGCCAGTTCCGCTTTCTTTGTATCAGCACCATATTTCGCTGCAAGGTTAATGGCTGTTTCCATCACTCCTACTGTATGAAGGTAGCGATGTTCAGTCAGCTGTTCCTTTACAATTGCAAGAGCCTGTTCACGATTCATATAAATGATTCTCCTTTATATAACTCCGTATAGCATCCGGTACCAGATAGCGAATAGTTCCGCCTTCCTTTACACGGCTTCTGATCATACTCGAGGATATCCCCATTTCAGGAACGTCAGCATAAAGAATCGGATACGAAGTCTGCAGATTGTAAGATGGCCGCCTCACTCCTATAAAGGTAATCAATTCAAGAAGTTTGTCAATGTTATGCCACTTGGGCAGATACTCAACCATGTCAGCTCCAATAATAAAATAAAATTGCTTTTGAGGATAGTTTTCCTTCAAAATCCTGATTGTATCGTAGGTAAATGAAGGACCATCGCGCTCCAGCTCAATCAATTGCAATTTAAAGCCGGGATGGCTCTGCAATGCCAGTTTCAGCATTTCTGTACGATCACCGCTGCTCACATTATCAGACCGCTTTTTATGGGGAGGTTCATGGTTCGGCATAAACCAGATTTCATCCAAACCATGAGAAGACATTACCTCATTCGCGATAATGAGATGGCCTAAATGAGGCGGATTAAAGGTCCCTCCAAGTATGCCTACCTTTTCCATTTACACTCCTCCATGCTTTCCAGTTTTATGCTGAAGAAATTTACGGCAAGTCGATTTGTTTGTTTTCTTTCGATTCTTTATATAAAACAATTATATTCCCGATGATTTGTACAACATCAGCCTTTGTACCTTTTGACAGCTGCTGCGCCACCGTATCCCTGTCTTCTTCACAGTTTTGAAGGACTGAAACCTTTAATAATTCACGGGCTTCCAGTGCTTCTCCAACTTGTTTAATCATATTTTCATTTACCCCGCCCTTTCCTACTTGGAAAATCGGGTTTAAATGGTGGGCTTTTGATCGTAAAAAACGTTTTTGCTTTCCTGTTAGCATGATAATCCTCCCAGCTGATTTAAAACTTTATGTCTCATTCTTTCAATGTCAGGTCCAATACCAGTCCACATCTCGAAAGCAAGTGCACCCTGATATACAAACATATCGATTCCATTCTGAATTCCCGCACCCTTTTCAGCAGCCTCAGTCAGAAGCTTTGTTTCAAGCGGGTTGTATATGATATCACTGACAAAGGCTCCAGGCTTAAGCTTATGTACTGAAAGCGGGCTTTGGCCAATTTCCGGATGCATCCCTATCGATGTAGTCTGAACTATTAGATCGTATGTCTCGAGGCTTCCTTCTGCGTCCGGTCTGCTCAGCACTCGCGCCGGGACACGGAAAGGGCAATCATTTATAATTTGTTCCGCCCTCTTTGGAGTCCGATTGCAAATATCCAGAAGCTCAGGACCTTCTTTGGCAATTGTAAAATAAATGGCTCTTGCAGCTCCGCCCGCCCCCACTATGAGCACTTTTTTGTCTTTAATTGATTGTTTTTGATTCAGCAGGCCTTTTACATACCCGCTCCCATCCGTATTATAGCCTATTAGCTTTCCGGTTTGATTGACTACTGTATTAACTGCTCCAATAGCCTCTGCCAGGGGATCCAGTTCATCTAAAAGAGGGATGATAGCCTCCTTATGCGGTACTGTAACATTAAATCCCGCAATGCCCATTGCCCTGAACCCTATAATAGCATCCGTCAGATTTTCCCTTGATATATGGAATGCCTGATAATGTGCATCAAGACTGTAAGCGGCAAATAGATCATTGTGCATAGCGGGGGACATTGAATGGGAAATCGGATCCCCAATCACCCCAAACAGCTTTTTCAAAATTCCTCACCCCTTTTGAAAAGCGTAAGCAGCTGCAGGTTCACAGCCTAAATTAAAGACTTCCTTATCATGGCATGGACACCTTTAGGAACATATGCAGCTACCTTGGCCCCGGCTTCATTTACTGTAATCCAGCCAAGCCCTGAAAATACTATATCTGTTTTTGGTTCTTTTATTGTGAATTCATGTTTCACAAGCTCCGGGAAGGTTTCCATTTGTTCCTCCCTTGGCGGTGTGAGCATCTCTCCCGCATGATTCCGATACAGCTCATCGGCCTTTTCAGTTTTGGTGCGGTGAATAGTTAGTTCATTGGAGAAATGGCAAACAAATGAACGTCGGCCCCCGGCAATGTAATCAAACCTTGCCAGTCCGCCAAAGAACAGGGTCTGCGCTTCATTCAGCTGGTAAACCTTAGGCTTTATTTCCTTTTTAGGTGTTATAACCTTTAAGTCCCTTTTATCTACATAATGGGCCATTTGATGATGGTTTATTATACCTGGCGTATCTACTAAAGCTTTTCCGTCAGATAAAGGTATTTCGATAATATCAAGGGTTGTGCCAGGAAAGTGGGAAGTTGTGATGACATCGCCCTCACCTGTTACTTCCT
Source organism: Cytobacillus sp. Bac17 (assembly GCF_024519925.1). Taxonomy (NCBI): domain Bacteria; kingdom Bacillati; phylum Bacillota; class Bacilli; order Caryophanales; family Bacillaceae; genus Cytobacillus; species Cytobacillus sp. Bac17. The sequence goes on from NZ_JALJRC010000002.1 coordinate 285,443, forward strand.
TTAATATACGATTGATGAATGTGGATTTACCTACATTTGTACACCCTACTACATACACGTCTTTTCCTTCCCGGTAATGATCGATAGCTGCTGCAATCTCGTTAATGGAGTACCCTTTCGCAGCACTTGCCAGATAGACTTCTTCCGGTTTCAGTCCCAACTGTTTTGATTCCTGCTTCATCCAGTTAATCAGCTTGTTTGTTTTCACCGACTTTGGAAGAAGGTCAACTTTGTTTCCTACAAGCAGGATTTTATTGTTGCCTACAAAACGGTGGAGCCCAGGAAGCCAGCTCCCGTTAAAATCAAAGATGTCCACAATCTTCACGATAAGTGCATCACTTTGTCCAATTTCATTCAGGATCTTAAGAAAATCATCATCCGTCAAGCTTACATCCTGAACTTCATTATAATGTTTCAGCCTAAAACAGCGCTGGCAAATAATCGTTTCCTTCTGCAGAGCTGAATGAGGAGCATAGCCCAGCTCATCAGGATTTTCTGTTTGAACTTTTACTCCACAGCCTATGCAAACAAATTGTTCTTCACTCACTTCTTAATCCTCCCACTGAATCATTCCCTTTTTTCTGAACCAATTTAATATTCGTCTTTCCACAAGCCGGTTAAATTTTGTAAAAAATCCGTCAGTCTGAGCGACAGGCACGACCAAAATAGTATGGAAGCCGCTTCTGTTTCCCCCCAGGACGTCAGTCAGCAATTGATCACCAATCACAACTGTTTCTTCTTTTCTCAGCCCCATCTCTGATAGGGCTCTTCGGAAGGCCCTGCCCATTGGCTTTCTTGCCTGGTAGATAAATGGAATATCGAGGGGGTGGGAAAAAGCCTTAACCCGATTTTCATTATTATTTGAGACAATGGTAACCTTGATGTTACTTTGCTTCATTTCTTCAAACCAGCTAATCAGCTTCGGTGTTGCATTTGGCCTGTCCCATTCGACTAGTGTATTATCCAGGTCCGTGATAATTCCTTTAACTCCTTTTTCCTGTAAACTGTGGGGAGTAATTTCAAATATACTTTTAACATGCTGATCAGGCAAAAAATGCTTTAACACTATATTTACACCTCAATCATAAATTCTTATGGTCCAACAATATTGTTTCTGAATCCTCAAATACCGCTCGGGCTTTAATAATAATTAGTTTCAGCAGTGTTTTCACTATTGAAAAACACCGATTTCATCATACCCAATTTCATCTGCTCTTTCAAAATAAAAACCGGAGGATACAATCCAGCTGTTCTATTTTATACGATTCCACAAAATGGGGAAAGACACTCAAAGCTCAGTAAATTTCCATGGAATAGATATTATTTATCCTTATAATAAAAATTTTTCGACAAAAAACAACTGCCCTTCAACCCTGTGGATAACTTTATGCACATAATCCAATATGATTTTTATACTTTTTCCCTTTTTATAAACAAAATAATCACAGGTTATCCACTGTTTCCTGTGGATAAGAGAACAGTTGTTCTAATCGTTTAATTTTGCTAGAGTAGGGGTACAACATAAAATCTTACATTATATGTATAAAATAATTCTTTTAGAACTGAAATATCAAGTGCCTGGAGGTGGGACAGGAATGCGTAAACTGTCAGATGATTTACTAATCGAATCATATTATAAAGCAAAGGAACTGCAGCTTAGCAAAGACTTCATTCGTTTAATCGAAACAGAAATCCACCGTCGCTCACTATCAAACAGAATAAAAGTTACTTCTTAAAAATGGACAAGCCCTTAATAGGGCTTTTTTTATTCTCCATATTCATTAAAAACTGAAATAAGCGGCCCAAACATTCACAATAGCGTCCCAATCCGCTCCCCTACTTTAATGTGAGCAGGAGTCCTGATTGACTTTTCAAGTTCGAATTTCCCTTGCTCAAACAGGAGAATGACAGTAGAGCCAAACGTAAAATAGGCCATTTCCTTTCCTTTTTCAAGCTGATCCCCTTCATGTATAAGTTCAATGGAATTTACAAACATAGCGCCAACCTTCACAATCGCGATTGCTGCATCTCCATGCCTCACCTCAGTTATGCTCCGATAATTTTTGGAAAGTGTATCTCTACCATATTTTAATCCCCATTTGTTGACCGGATAAGACTTCAGCCCAAGAATCCATTGATCTGCTACTTTTCCAGTGACCGGGCTGTGTATCCTATGATAGTGGCTCGGACTTAAATAAAAGATCATATAAGTGCCGCCTGCATATTTTCCTGCTTTATCTTCACCCAGCATCTCAGAGATGGAATAGTTTTTTCCTTTTACTGTAATAACACGGTCCTTCCGGATACTACCAACATCTTCGATAACAGCATCTACAGGACTGACTGCCGAGTTAGGGCTCAGATCTGTAACTCTTGCACCTTCTTTAAGCCTTCTAATGAAAAAATCATGCAGTGTTGGATATTCATTCAGGCTTTTTTCCATTTCACTTTCATTTATATTATAAACCCTTGAAAATGACGGAATGACCCGCCTGCTCAAATTTGATTTTGCAAATTTCTGCAGTATCCCGGATGTCCATCTTCCATTTGTCAATTCAATCAGCAGGCGATATACAGGTTTTAACAAACGACATGCCCCCTAAAAAAATATGTTCTTTACGAACAGGCATAAAAAGCATAGAATAAAATATTATTATATAACATATAAAACTAAGTTTGCCATAGACTTCCTCAGATTTGACACTTTTTTTATTTTTGGCTTTCTTGAAATACTGTGGATTGCTTCTTTTTATCCTTCCAGATTTTTCCCGATTAACGTACACTTTAACACATTGCCCATAAGAAAAAACTTCTTATAGTCTGCAGGCTGTGATTCCCAGGTGCAAGGAGTGTTTGACATGTTTTTACAGGATGTTCTTGATTTAACCATCAAGAAGCTAAAGGCACAGACAGCCAATATCTTAACTCTGTCTAACCTGTTCTTAGGGTGCTTTGCTATTTTATTTTCTATTAATGATAATTTGAAATTGAGTATGCTGCTGATCTTTATCGCAGCTCTTGCTGACCGTTTTGATGGGATGGCAGCGAGAAAAATGAATATTGAATCGGATCTAGGAAAGCAGCTGGATTCCATGAGTGATATTATTTCTTTTGGAGTTGCTCCTGCACTGCTCCTATACATGGGAGTCCTTTATGATTTTGGGGCACCAGGAGCTTTCTTAACTGCTCTATATATCGGCTGTGGAGCTTTGCGGCTAGCCCGTTTTAGCATCAGTGACAATAATGGCTATTTTACAGGCTTGCCGATAACGGCTGCCGGCTGCCTGGCCACTTTATGCTTTCTGGCAATTCCATATTGGCCTTCACCTTTATTTCTCTTTATAATGCTGACACTTTCCATTCTAATGATAAGTCCTTTCAGGCTGAAAAAAATGTAAAAAAAGCCGTGCTCATAATAAGAGCGCGGCTTCTGCTTTTATTAATTTTCTGTTAATGCCAGGAATTCTTCCACATCGTCCATGCATAATTGAACGGCACTTTCCCAGAACTCAGGTTTTGTTAAATCTGCATTTAAATGCTTCATAGCTAAATCTTCGACTGTCATCGATGCAGTATCCTTTAATAATGCTATATATTTTTCTTCATACCCTTTTCCTTCTTTAAGAGCCTGTGCATAGATTCCCAGCGAGAACAAATATCCAAAAGTATATGGGAAATTATAAAATGGCACGCCAGTAATAAAGAAATGGAGCTTTGAAGCCCAGAAAGATGGATGATACTCATCAAGTGCGTTTCCATAAGCTTCTTTTTGGGCATCCGTCATGATTTCATTCAGACGGTCCGCACTTACAACTCCTCGTTTTCTTTCTTCATAGAATCGTGTTTCAAACAGGAATCGTGCATGGATATTCATTAGCAGCGCAACAGACCTTTGCACTTTATCTTCTAAAAGCGCCAGTTTCTCTTCTTCTGATCCAGCATTTTTCACTGCTGCATCAGAGACAATCATTTCTGCGAAAGTAGAAGCTGTCTCAGCAACATTCATGGCATAATTTCGATTCAGCAAATGAAGGTCCCTCATTGCATATGTATGAAATCCATGCCCCAGTTCATGTGCCAGGGTTGAAACATTGGATGGTGTCCCTGAGTATGTCATAAAGATCCTTGATTGACTGCTTTCAGGGAAGTAAGTATGGAAACCGCCTGGCGCCTTTCCTGGACGATCCTCTGCTTCAATCCATTTTTCTTCAAACGCTTTTTTAGAAAAGGCTGTCATTTCTTCTCCAAAGTGAGCAAACTGCTCAAGAATAAAATCTGCACCCTGCTGATAAGTTAATTTTGTTTCTGACTTGGAGAGCGGGGCATCCAGGTCATACCAGCTTAATTTCTCTAAGCCTAAAAGCTTTGCTTTTCTCTCCAAATATTTAATAAGAGGTGCTTTATTTCTTGAAATGACATTCCACATGGTATCCAGGGTTTCTTTTTTCATTCTGTTTAAGTCCAGAGGTTCTTTGAGGAAGTCGCTCCAGCCTCTTAGTTTATATATATTTAATCTAAAACCGGCTAAATGATTTAAGGTTTTAGATAAATAATCAGACTGGCTGTTCCATGATTTTTCCCAATTATCAAAAACTTCCTTGCGCAATTTTCTGTCAGGACTTGAAAACTTATTAGCAGCCTGTCCAACTGAAAGCTGCTTTATCTCGCCATTTTCAGTGTAAGGAATTTTTATATTTCCTACTATTACGTCATACATCTGTCCCCATCCGTGGTAACCATCAACTGCAAGGGCATTAATGACCGTTTCTTCCTCTTGCGAAAGTTTTTCTGAGGCATTTTCGCGGCGTTCGTTTAATACAAATGAAAGCTCAATTAAATCCTTATCATTTATAATTTGCTCCCATGAACTTTGATCTAAACTTGCAAGCTTCTGATCAAATGCCGTTAAAGCGTTTTGAAAAGCTGCACTAAGTTCCGTAGTTGTCCCTCTAAGATCTTTCGCTTTCTTATCCTCGGTATTTTGGGCCTGAAGACAGCTCACAAAAGCACCAGCCTGACGCACTTTTCTTGCCGTCTGCTGGAAAAGCTCAATGATTTCACTTATTGCAGCTGAATCTGCAGCTGAATTAGCAGGCTCCCAGTTATGTATTTGATTAAAAAATGAATCAATATGCTTTCTTGTTTCCAGTAAATGCTGATCAAATTCTGCTGAGTCGCTTCCACCCTTAAAAAAGACATCCAAATCCCAAACTGACGAATAGGCTGTTACAGTCATATGATCCCCCCATAAAAAATTTCGATTACAGAAATATTATACCGCGATTTTTCCGAAATTTCTATAAAATATTCTTATAAAAGAAGCCCATACCCTTGGTATGAGCCAACTTCTGGTTATATCTCTACCTGAAATAGCCGCCGCCATAGTATGCAAATCCTCCAAAAACAAGCAGCAGGATCAGCAGTACAACTACGAGGGCCAGCCAGAATCCTCCGCCTCCATAATAACCGCATGGATAAGGAGGGGGAACGGGATAACCGCCATAACCATAAGGCATAACCTTTACCTCCCTTCGCCTTCTATTACTAAGATATGTAATTTATGGACCAGCGATTAGGCTTTTACACTAAAATCCCGGTGAAAATCGGTATGTTCCCAGCACCTCTCTTAGAATGGTTCATAGGATATACTAGAAGGAATTTTATGGGAGGAGTGTTAAATGAAAATTATCTCAATCTGTAAAAAATGCAAAGGTACAGGCAATATTACAGCATATAAATTCATAAAGAAAACCTGCCCTGTCTGCAAAGGATCCGGCAAAGTAACTAAGCACCTTTCCGATTTTAAAAAAGAGGAACGGAATAAGTTTTTTCTTCACTCTTTATAGGGAGCTATTTATCTGAACCCTTCCATAGGCAAGGGTTTTTTATTTTACGCTGAAATACTATATAATGACATCGATAATCATAATATCCGTTAAACTGATATGAATTGGAGTGAAATCAATGAAACAAGGCAGAATGATTTTGGCAGTTCTCCTGTTATTGTTCGCAGCTGGCTGTTCTGCTGAGAAAGAGCAAAGTAAAAAAACTGCTGATGAACCATCAAGTAAAACTTCAGATGAGGCTGACTATACTATTATTGAGGCATCAGCTCAGCAAATCGAGCATATTCAAGGAATTGGATACCCGGGAAATGATACTGCACTCTACCTATCGTCCAGCGATGGCTTAAAGTTTTATAAAGATGGCACTTGGCATGAGGCCACTTCCCTTAACCATGACTACATGGGTTTTCAGGCAGTCAAAGATGGATTTATTGTCAGCGGCCAGCCTGATAAGAACTCCGTCATAAAAAACCCTCTTGGTATTGTGAAAAGCACTGATAAAGGAGCTTCTTTTAAAGACCTGGCTTTTAGCGGAACAAGTTCCTTTCCTTTTTTAGCTGCCGGCTATGATACAAATATAATCTACATGATCAACCAGGAAAAAAGCGAAGAGCTTGAGGCAGGTGTTTACCGCTCTCAGGACGCAGGTAAAACATGGGAGCCAGTCAGCTTAAATGGGCTTGAGGGTGACACACTTGGTATGATCGCGGCACATCCAACTGATCCGGAAATCATGGCTATGTCCACAAGAAGCGGCATCTTCTTCTCAGAGGATAGAGGTGAAAATGTAAAATTAGTATCTGATCCAATCATGGCTACAGCACTCACCTTCACGGAAAATAGCTTGTACTATGCGTATGCAGATCAGGAAAAGGTGCAAATGAGTAAAATCGATCTTGAAACGATGGAAAACTCACATATTAAAATCCCTTTTCTCAGCTATGACAACCCTATTACATACATTGCTGCCGATAATAAATCTAGCGGAACACTTGCAGTTTCAACGTATCTCAAAGATTTATATGAATCAGCAGACAGCGGTGAAAATTGGCAGCTTTTGTCAAAAAACGGAAGAATAGAATAACCAAAACGAAAGCTACTTGATCATAGGAACTTCAACTAAAACCGCCACGTTCAATGGCGAACGCTGCAGTCTGTACATCCTGTGCAAGTCCAACAGGCATAAGACTTCACGCAGGAAACCTCCCAAAGCAAGCTGTGGTCGGGCGAAGCATCTCTGCCGAAGCGTTCCTTGCCTGATTTCTGGAGTGATTTGGCTTATGACCCGGGCGCTGGAGCTGGATGCAGACAACATTTCGCGGATTTATTCACAACGCTCCATTTTATAGTTCCTATACAAAAACCAAAGGGACAGTTGAACTGTCCCTTTAGCTGTTATTTTTCCTTTTTTCTTTTTCCGCCCGATAAAACTCATGAAACATTTTCATCAGTGCCCTCTTTTCAATACGGGAGACGTAACTTCTAGAGATGCCAAGCTCTTTGGCAATTTCTCTTTGTGTTTTTTCTTTTTGCAGGTCAAGCCCGAACCTACCCACAATTACTTCTTTTTCCCTGTCATCTAAAACATCAATATACTCCTTCACTTTTTCCAGCTCCATATTTAACTGTATGGTATTAATAACATCCTCAGATTCCGACTTAAGAACGTCAATAAGGGATATTTCGTTTCCTTCTTTGTCCTGCCCGATGGGATCATGAAGGGATACATCTTTCTTCGTCTTCTTCAATGCCCGCAAGTGCATCAGTATCTCATTTTCAATACAGCGGGCTGCATAGGTGGCAAGTTTTGTGCCTTTACCTTCTGAATAGCTCTCAATGGCCTTTATCAGTCCGATTGTCCCTATTGATATCAGATCTTCAGAATCCTCGCCTGTGTTTTCGAATTTCTTTACAATATGGGCGACCAGCCTTAGATTATGTTCAATAAGCATATTACGGGCATGTGCATCGCCTGCAGCCATCAATCGCAGGTATTTCTTTTCATCTGCAGGAGACAGCGGTTGAGGAAATGCATTATTTTTTACATAAGATACAAGAAACACAATCTCCTTAACCAAAAACCCGAGTGCAGTTAAAATACCGGACATCGTTCCACCCCCGCTTTGAATGCGTTCAAAAACGTCTATAACTAATTCCTATGTATGAATGGAGTTGTTTTTGTCTGTCCAATCGAGATATTTTCTTCAGAAAATATTTTATTCTTCATTTTCTCTGCAATTAGACAAGCTATCCGTCACAGTAATAGGATATAATCATTCATGTAATAAATAATTATGGCTGGTATTCCCAATACATAGCTTTGGAAGAAAGAGGTCTTGATATTTGAATGCCCAGAGAATCATTTTAGCTCTCGTTTTTTTTATTGTTCTGCTTGACAGCCTAGCCAAATTTATTTTCGAAGGTTTTTCTTTAAAGACCTTGCTGATATTGCTTGGAGTTTCTGGAATCGTTTTATTTCTCTGGATTTTCCCAAACAAAAAGGACTGACTTTTCAATCCCAAAGTCAGTCCTTTTTCTTTTATTCCAAGTTACTCGGCTACGCTCACCTCAGCCGATATGATGCAGCCGATAGTGCCGCATACAACCAATCCCATTACGATCCAAAACATCTTTCCCACCCCTATTAAATTCCTTATTTCTTTAATGTAACATGGTTTCTGCTTCAGAAAAGGAGAGGAATATGAACATTCTGTTAATCCGGATCAACTGGATCAGTTCCTTTTTTTACGGAATTTCAGGGTTAAAATTAAAATATGCAAAGACATGCACCATACCTCCTAACCGGTTACAGCTTTGTTAGGTGGAATCTTTCTCCACCCAGAAAATTGCCTGACGTCCTTGTAAAATGTAAAACATTTAGCAAACCACCTTTCCTAATTTTTTATACTTAAATTAAAATGGACGGTAAATAGAGAATTGACGATCACGGTTTTGATCGATAATTTTTTTAGCCAATTGTTCGCGTACAACATCTTCTGCTGATAATTGACGTTTTTTTATTGTGACTGTCAAAAATAATATATTTAGTGTCATTAGATATTCCACCTCCTTATTCATATCCAGCCTGAAGGCACAAAAAAGCCGCAAAGAGATACACTCCCAGCGGCCTGGCCATAAGGCATAAAAAACCGCAGGGCACAATTCTCCCTGCGGCATGGATATGTAATGTCAATTAATCAAATCTAAGCGATCCATTCCATGTAGGTCGAATTTGTAAAATATTTATTTAGCTGTGCTTCTAATACAATTGCTTTTAACATCATTTCATTCGACCTCCTTTTTAGAATATTTTCACTTATATTGGTAATTATATCCACAGTTATATGGTTTGTAAACCTTTTTTGATTATTTTTATTAATTTTTTTATTAAATAAAAAAAACGCCCGGAAATCCGGACGTTCATTTTATTTATTTCCTCATTAGGTATTCCTGTCCTTCATCCGTTTCATTCAATTTACTTCGGCATCGTTTTGAAAGGATAAAGAAAAGGATCGAGCCAAACAGGAAAGCTGAAGAAGATCCAGCCATTATATATAAATCAGAAACTGTGTTTGCAGTGTCAGGGATAATCAAACCAATGTAAAAAAATGATCCGACAGCAAGCATAGAAATTGCAAAACGCTTGAAATCCACCATTTTTTCAAATAAATGCTTTGCTTCATTTTTCATTTATTATCACCTTCTATGGAATAGATCTTATAAAAGACTATAATCCTACTTTAACATATATGGCAGTTGTGAAGGTGATGTAAATATTGTAAGCGAGGGAAAAACATCTAAATTAGAAAAGCAGAAGGCACCTGAAGCTAGACAGTTATCGAAGTCCAAACATATAGGTGCTGATATTACGAAAAGACGGCTTCCCATGATGAAAAGCCGCCAAAACGCCGTTATCCTTTATTATTGCTTTAGAGAATCGACAATCTTCATTACCAGCGTAGCGGAATGAAGTGCCGCCTTCTCCAAAAATTGCTCAAATGAAACATCGGATTCTTTTCCAGCAATATCAGAAAGTGCACGAATGACAACAAAAGGAATCTGAAATTGATGGGCAACCTGTGCCACCGCCGCTGCTTCCATTTCTACTGCCTGCAAGTCTGTAAATTTATCACGGATATAGTCAACTCTTGCAGGATCATTCATGAAAGAATCACCTGTTGCAATTAACCCTCTGACAACCTGGATATCCCCGATTTCCTTTGCACACGCTTCAGCGATCTGCACCAGATTGCTGTCTGCTTCAAAAGCAGGCGGCAATTGGGGCACCTGGCCATATTCGTAGCCAAAAGCAGTAACGTCTACATCATGATGCCTAACTTCCGTGGAGATTACCGTATCTCCCACATTCAGTTCAGGATTAAAGCCTCCAGCAGAACCGGTATTAATTACATAATCCGGCTTATATCTCTCCAAAAGAATAGCTGTGGACATGGCTGCGTTTACTTTGCCTATGCCTGAACGGAGAAGCACCACTTCCGCGCCATTCATTTTCCCTGCTGTATACTCGCACCCGGCGATCGTTTCCTGGCTCTTTTCTTCTATTTTATCTCTAAGTAATGTTACTTCCTCTTCCATTGCTCCAATAATAGCTATTTTCATAAATAAAACCTCTTTCTCATTTTTCTAAGCTTTTGATTGCATTCATAAGTAATAGAATGCCCATATGCAATATCCAAAGTCTATTCTACCATCATAGACGGGATGTTTGCCATTTTCGATAATCTATCCATACAGCCACCTATCCAGAATTGAAAGTTGCCAGACTTAAATGCACCCCATAAAATAAATAGTGAAAACAGTATGGAAGGGAAGGGGAATCACAATGAATTTTCAGTTTGATTTGATAGAAGATAAGGTTGAGTTCTTTGAGGCTCTTGCTTTAAAAGATCTTGAAAAGAAGATAAATGCACAAATTGAGCATAATAAAGCAATTCTTTTAACCGTCCATCACGTTTCCCATCAAATGCATCTCGATGAGAATGGGAGAACGTATTACTCGGCAGTGGTGCACTTTAAGGCAAAAAAATAAGGACGCCGCTGGCGTCCTTATTACCTAATTAATTTATTGCATTTAAAACTTCCACTTTGGATGGCTTCCAGCCTTCTCCGTCAACCCAGTCAATATATACTCGGTACTTTTCGCTTTGATCTTTTGTGGAAATTGTCCCAACAGAGCTGTTTGGCCCATTATTGCCAAGGAACCAAACAGTCATATTGCCCTGTTCGATACCTGTAGCATATGAAATGGCACTGAGCATTTCCTGCCAATCCACATGATTTTGATCGTAGACAGCAGTATGTTCTCCGGACTGAGATGTGCCGACTGGTTTCCATGCTGGATTTTCAATCGTTTTTTCAACATCAGGCCCGCTTCCGCCTTCTGTTACGACTTGTTCTTTATCTTCCTCAGACTCATCTTCAGCTTCATTCTCTTCAGCCTCTTTTTCTTCTTTATCAGATTCTTTATCTGCTTTCTCTTTGTCTTTACTCTTATCCTGCTCTATGTCATTGTCCTGGTCTTCCTGGCTGCTCTCATTTTGTTTCGATTCAGATGCTGTCTGTTCATCAGCAGGAACCGCCTGGTCATTATTTCCGCCGAGGAATATTTTGGCTGATACAACAATAATTAGGACGATAACAAATGCAATAAGACTATTTAAAATGATATTGGTTTTTTTTCTTTTTTCCCGTTTTCCAAAACGGGATTCTCTGCTATTCCCTTTCAAGGCTTTCTCCTCCCAAATCTGTCAAGATTACAAGTAAATATCTAAAGGTGCTGTTTGATACACTAATATAATATATTTTTACTTATAAATCAGTCCGTTAATTTCCGCTACAGGCCGCAGCGAACCCGCGGGGAGTGCTGCGAGCTTCCCGCAGGAGTAAAGCGCCCTCCGCTCCAATCAACTCAGTGCATATGCATAAAATCTACATACGTTGATAGAATCAATATTAAAACCTAAACAGCGGCTGTCAACATTCTAACATGGAAACAGGTTATCTTAAAAGGAATAACCTATGGACTCAGGCACTGCCAGCAGTTATATGGACGACGGCAGCATGAGGAAAGTTACACTATACCATATTTGTTTAAGAGTCTGCAGAGCCAGATGGAGGATTTTCTTCATTATGATTATTGTTATAGATTTCTTTCACAATATCAGAAAAAAGCGGATTTACTCCTCCTGTGTCTTCAGTAACTTCCAGGTTTACAGCTACAAGGGCATATTTTGGGTTTTTATAAGGAAAATAACCCGCAAACCATTTATTGTGAAGCTGTTGCCCATCTGCCATAATACCTGTTTCTGCAGTGCCCGATTTGCCTGCAACCTCGTATGGAAGTTCTTTAAACCAGCGGCCGGTCCCTTCTTCATTTAATACTACTTCCCTAAGCAGCCTTTGAAGCTTCATAGCGGTAAAAGGGGCAATTTTATCTCCCTCCAGCTTCTGCTCCTTGAATTCTATAAGAGATGTACTGTTTTTATATTCTATTTTAGAAGCAACCCGGACCATTTCTTTATCTCCTCCTCTTGCTATAGTTGCCATCATGTTGGCAACAGCAAGTGGAGTGGCTCTCACTTCATGCTGTCCGATCCCTGTCAAGCCTGCAAAATTACTGTCTTTTTTTGCATCTTCTGACAGAAACACTCGTCCTTTTTCTTCGTCTTGAAGCTGTTTGAAATCATTAAAATGATAAATATCCCCCTGCCAGCTCACAGGACCCATTAATGAAAGTTTATCTGCATACTCCTCAAGGAGATCCGGGTTAATATCTTTTAGCTCCTTAGCAATGGAAGCAAATGTATTATTGCAGCTTCTGGCAAAGCTATCATTAAAATTCAGCATCCCATGCTGGTATTTAAGATCAGGCTCCCCGTTTATTTTCCTGCTGCAGTCAAATTGCCTTTTCGGATCGTCCAGACCTTGATCAATTGCCGCAGCTGCCACCACTGTTTTAAAAACTGATCCCATAATTTGCTGTTTAATCATATGATTTACTGTTCCGCTGCTTTCTTCATCAAAAGGATTATCTTTGTTAATGGATGGACGTGACACCATAGCCAAAACTGAATTAGTCTCTATATCAAGGAGGACAACTCCCCCTTTTTTAATCCCATGCTGATCAGCCAATTTTTCGGTCATCATCTGCAAATCGTAGTCCAAGGTTGTTTTAATATTGACCGGATAAAAGGGATTTGCCGGCTCAACATATTTTACATCAATCCCAAACAGCGGGCCGCCTGTCCCGTCCACATGATAAACAAGTTTTGATGCTCCTTCAGGAAGCAGAAACTCATCAAAACTTTTCTCCATGCCGGTAATGCCGATCATTGTGTCAGAAGACAGATCTTTGTTCGGATATCTTTCATTTAAAACGTTCTGATTTTGTCCAGTAATTCCAATAAGCTGGGCTGCAGGTTTTTCGGAACGGCTGTATTTCTTCTCAACAGCAAAGACACCCGGAATTTTCAATGCATTGATGTCCTCCATCTGCTCGAATGACAGCTGAATTGGCTCTGGGGTTCCAAAAGCAAAAGGCTCCTTTGCATTCTCAACTGAATGTCGCAAGGAATACTCCGAAGCACCTGTAATCTTAGATATCTTATTTATATCCCATTCCATTCTTGCAAGGAAGGGGAATAATATAAGAACAGATTTATTTTCAAATGTCATTGGGTTTCCGCTGCGATCCAGGAAATTCCCTCTTCCTGCATCAATAATCATTTCCTGGGAACGCTGGCGGACACTCGATTCCAATAAATTAATTTCTCTGTCTGTAAAATGCTCTGTTGAAACAAGCTGCAGCTGTATCAGTCTGCCCATAAGAAAACCAAGGACCATGAAACTAACGATTAGCCAGCCTGCTGCTCTTTTTCTCCACATAAAAAACACCTCGTCAAAAGTCTTGACGAGGTTTTCTGATTTCAAACCAGCTATTCTTATTTAATGGAAACAATACGTACGTTCATTTCTCCACCCGGAGTCTGAACAGTCACTTCATCTCCAACTGTACGGCCAATCAGGCTTTTGGCAATTGGCGAATCATTTGAGATTTTCCCTTCAAATGGATCCGCCTCAGCACTTCCCACGATAGTGTAAGTTTCTTCGTCTCCATCTGGAAGCTCTACGAAAGTAACGGAACGGCCAAGTCCCACAATATCTCCGGCCATTTCTTCTTCTTGGATGATCTTTGCATTGCGGATCATATTTTCAAGAGTGGTAATCCTGCCTTCAACAAATGCCTGCTCTTCTTTCGCTGAATCATATTCTGAGTTCTCGGAAAGATCCCCGAAGCTTCTTGCGATTTTTATACGTTCAACCACTTCTTTGCGTTTAACCGATTTTAAATATTCAAGTTCCTGCTCAAGTTTTTCTTTACCTGCTTGTGTCATTGGGAAAACCTTTTCTGTAGCCAAAACCTTCACTCCTTCGAATTACACATCTTTAAAAGTATGTGTTCTATAATGTATGTACTTCTTTTTATCATATTTTTAGGAAAATGAACAGGAGCGCGTCCTTTGTTAAAGGGCGCGCAGATCATCTTTTTATGTTCACTGGCTCTGATAATTTTAAAATGCTGATCGCAAGCAACATAGCCATTCGGTAAAAGGATAAGTCCTATTGAACATTTTCAATGCTATTGTTTCATAAAAATGACTTTTGTTCAAGAATTGTTTGAATTTTTGTGACCATTAAATCGATGGCAACATAATTATGCCCGCCTTCAGGAATAATGATGTCAGCATATCTTTTGGTCGGCTCTATAAATTGATTATGCATCGGCCGTACCACATTTACATATTGTTCTATAACTGAATCCATGGTGCGTCCCCGTTCTTTTATATCCCTGAATAAGCGGCGGATAATACGCAGGTCGGCATCCGTATCTACATATAATTTCATGTCCATCAGATTACGGAGCCTCTCATCCTCAAGGATCAGAATGCCTTCTAAAATGATGACATCCTTTGGTTCGACTTCAATTACCTCTTCGGACCTTGTATGCATGGCATAATCATATACAGGCTTGTTAATCGGTTCATATCTCAGCAGGTTTTCAATATGTTCAATTAGCAGGTCGTTATCAAATGCAAGCGGATGGTCATAATTCGTTTTCAATCTTTCTTCAAAAGGCAGATGAGTCTGATCCTTATAATAATAGTCCTGTTCGATCATAAGGATTGAATGCCCTTTGAAACGATCATAGATCGCTTTGGTTACGCTCGTTTTTCCTGAGCCGGAACCGCCGGCCACCCCAATTACAACGGGTTTGCGTTTCATTGATTAGAGCTCCTTTCGCATCATGTTGTTAGGGTATACCGGCTTATCAACCTTAAATTGAACAATTTGAAGCGGATGGCGCGCTGCATCCAGCTCATTGCCTTTTTCATCCCATATTTTATCGATGACTTGTGTAAAATTGTCAATTTCCGGACCAAAGAATTCCACTTCTTCTCCAGGCTGAAATTTGTTTCTCTGCTGAAGGGTAACAACCTGTGTATCCGGATTGTATTCCAGTACAAGCCCAACGAAATCGATATTCGTCTTTTTGCTATGATTTCCAAACATTTGCTCTTTATACCCAGGAACCCCTTCAAAGAAAGCGGGAGCTGTTTCGCGATTAGCACATTTATCGAGCTCTTCAAGCCATTCCTGCTTAATCTTGAAGTTATCTGGATCTGCACAATAGGCATCAATCACTTTACGGTACACGCTGACTACTGTTGCAATGTAATGAATGGATTTCATGCGTCCTTCTATTTTTAAGCTGTCGATTCCCAGTTCAATCATACGGGGAATTGATTCAATCAGCTTAAGATCTTTCGGACTCATGGCAAAAGGAGCATCTCCTTCGCTGTATAAAGGAACTTCATTCTCGCCTTCAAGCTGGTATAAATCATAATCCCAGCGGCAGGATTGACAGCAGCCGCCTCTGTTGGAATCACGGGCTGTCATATGATTGCTGAGTGTACAGCGTCCGGAGTAAGCAATGCACATTGCCCCGTGGATGAAGGTTTCAATTTCAATGTCTACCTTCTCCTTCATTTCTTTGATTTCCTCCGCACTTGTTTCACGCGCAAGGACGACACGCTCCAATCCTTCTTCTTTCCAGAATTCCACTGCTTTCCAGTTAGACAGGGATTGCTGCGTGCTTAAATGGACTTCTATCTCAGGTGCAACACGGCGGCAGGTTTCAATGATAAGCGGATCTGCTACAATAATTCCTGCTACTCCTGCTTCTTTAAGGCCCAGCAAATACTCCTCAAGACCATCAATATTTTCGTTATGCGCAAAAATATTGGTTGTAACATAAATCTTAGCTCCGTATTTTTTGGCGAATTCCACGCCCTCTTTCATTTCTTCAAAAGTGAAGTTGCCTGCGTTCGAACGAAGGCCATATTCCTGTCCGCCAATAAACACGGCGTCTGCACCATAGTGGACGGCAATCTTCAGCTTTTCAAGGTTTCCTGCCGGAGCAAGCAATTCAGGCTTCTTTACAATAACCCTTTTGCCGTTGACAATTTCGGAAATTTTCTCTTTTACCGCTGCCATAAAGCTTCCTCCTCTTTCTTTTTAATTTAGTCAAATCAGTAGACGGTTTCTTTAAAGAAGAATCCTGTATCAAGCTTACGGTTTGCTGGCTGAATTTCTTCAATTTCAGCGAGTAGATCCTCTTTTATTTCATCGTATTGGTCCGGGTCTTCAACACATAGATCAATAGCTTTTCTGTATAGCTTAGTGACTTCGATAATATATTCAGGACTTTTTAATACCCCGTCAATTTTAAATGAATCAACGCCAGCTTCAATCATTTCCTGCAGTTCATCAATAATGCAGATGTCATTAGGGCTCATGATATGGGTGCCATTTTCATCTTCAAAGATCGGGTATTTGTTTTCCCGTTCCTTATCGTGAAGGAACATATTTCTTTCCTGTTTGCGGTTTTCAACTTCCAGAGCTTTTCCCTGGTATTCATAATAATTGCCAAGCAAGGAGCGCTTAGATTGGAACATGGCAGTCATGCCATGAACCTGCACTTCAATTTCCACTTCAGCATTTTCTTTTATTTCAATGATGGCATCCATATTAATCTCTCTTGCCAGGACTGCGCGTTTAGCACCTTTTCTGCCCCAGTAATTGCATGTATACCAGTTTGTTGCAGTAGTTTCAGTATTCCAATGAAGCTTCATATCAGGTGCAGCCGAGCGGGCTGCCATCAATACAGCAGGATCCCCAAAGATGATAGCATCTGCATTTATTTCTTTTAAGAAACTGATATAGCCCTCGAGTTCAGGCACTTTATCATTATGAAATAAAGCATTCATCGCTACATACACTTTTTTCCCTTGCTCGTGGGCAATTCCCACCGTTTTTTGCACATCTTCCCTTGTAAATTCTCCTGCAAGCCTTAGTCCAAAACGCTGTTCACCTACAACAAAGGCATCTGCACCAGCCGACACAAGCTGCTCGATATCTTCAACTCTTGCGGGTGTTACTAAGAGTTCAGGTTTTTTCATTATGATCACCTCTTTTTACTAATTGCCACGCCATCCCCAACAGGCAAAATAACTGTGTGGTATTCAGGATGACTCATTAACCATTTATTAAAAACATCAATTTTTTTAACCAGATTCCGGATACGTTTATTTTCTATATCAGGTTCGCACACAAGACCTTTAAAAAGAACATTGTCTGTAATGATTACGCCATCAGAAGAGAGATAGCGGGAATATAATTCAAAAAAACGCTGATATTGTCCCTTTGCTGCATCAATAAATATAGCATCATAGGGTCCATGTTTTTTGACATCCTCCTCAACTTCCAGAGCATCTCCCTTTATAATAAGGATTTGCTCCTTTTTCCGGGCTTCATCTATATATTGCTCGGCAAGCTGATAACGTTCAACATCGCGTTCAATTGTTACAATTTTCGCTTCAGGAACTGCAAATGCCATTCTGAGAGCAGAATAGCCAATTGCTGTGCCTACTTCCAAAATCGTTTTAGGCCTTTGGATGCGCAAAAGCTGAAGCATTGCCTCGATCCCTGCCAGTTCCATGATCGGTACATTATGTTCCCTGGCGAATTGCTCCATTTTGTCCAGTAACTGGGGTCTTTCAGGTATTATTTCCTCTATATATGCATGCAGCTTATCGTTCATCAAGCTGGCATCACCTCGTTCAGACGGAATTTTATTGTCAAGCTGCGGCTCCCAGGGACTCACAGGTCTCAGCCGCTTTTCTATTTAGACATGAAAAAATAGCGTTCACAGATAGGATGTGAAAATGCGCTGTGCGGCATTCCGGCTTAGGTGAGCCTGTATCCATGCTTGTCCGTGATTTACGCTATTGCAAAGCTATATCGCAGTCTAACGGACAATAAGACCCCACTCCAAGACTGAATGAAAATCAAAGAAGTATATGTGAGGTCAAACTGTCCGTAAAGGTACGAAAGAAGAACAAATACTAAGAACGCCACGTCCTTCCAAAAGCTGCGCTTTCGGTCGTGCGATGTATCGCTGCCGTAGCTTTCCTTGTCCAGTGGCAATGTCTTTGTGACCCACATCCTGTGGGCCTCAACTAACAATTAGCGGGGATAAGGCCCCCACTAATTGAAGTTTCACTGTAATAAAACACCTGATCTATTTTACCATAATTAAAAGGGGAATGCTATATCTGCACATTCCCCTTTTTGCTGTTCAATTATTTGTTATATGCTGTGCTTTCTTTTGATTATGCTCATCCAGAGTTTTTGAGAAAAGCACTTCTCCTGTAGAGGTAGCCAGGAAATACAGGTAATCTGTCTCTGCAGGCACCAATGCTGCTTCAATCGATGAAACGCCGGCATTGGCAATTGGTCCTGGCGTCAGTCCAGGATACTTATAAGTGTTGTATGGCGAGTCGATCTCCAGGTCTTTATATAGGACCCTTGATTTATGCTCTCCATGTGCATACAGGACAGTTGGATCTGTCTGAAGCGGCATTCCTGTGTCTATCCGATTGTAGAAAACACTGGCAATCTGATCACGGTCTACTTTCGCCGTTGCTTCTTCCTCAATGAGCGATGCCATTGTCAATAATTTGTGCGGGGTGTATTCCCGCTGCTCCATGTCACCTCTATATTCATTAATAACTGATGCCGTTTTATCAAGCATAACTTTGACAATTTCCTCTATAGTCGGATCTTCTTTGTAAAAAGGATAGGTTGCCGGAAATAAGTATCCTTCAAGGGGATACTTAATATTTTGTGCAAGGATTTCCTTTGTCAGCAATTTAGGATATTCTGCCATTAACGACTCAATAAACGCTTTATCATTGAGTTTCTTCAGAACGTCTTCAGGTTTTTTATCAGTCTTTTCGGCAATAATTCCTGCAATTTGCTCAAGCTGTTTTCCCTCAGGAATGGTGATCTTGAAAGCCATTTCTTCCATAACTTTACCTGTTTTCAAGCTATCCAGGATTTCCTTCATATTCATGGAAGGCTTTAATTCATATTCTCCTGCCATGAATCCAGCTTCATTTTTAAATTTCACATAATATTTAAATACACGTGCATCCCTGATGATTCCATTTTCTTCAAGAACAGTGCCGATTCCTGTAACAGATGAACCGATTGGTATTTCTACTTTCTTTGGCTTATCATTGTCGGGATCAACAGGCTTTAAAGCTGAATTAATATAAAAATATCCGCCGCCAATCACTGCAGCAGCTGAGATTAATAATATGATTGCAACAATCATTACAATTTTCCGGACTACTTTCGCTTCCCCTTGGCGCTCAATCATTTTTTCGCGCATTATTTCTTTTTTCCCTTTTTTATCGTCTGCCGACATCACATATCCCCTCCGTTCCAAAGACGTTGGCTTCTTTTGCAAAAGACAGGCTAAATCATGATGTTATCCTGTAAATTAACCAGTATGCTTGCTTGCCAACAGGCCTAAGAATAATTCCTGATACATCTCGGCTTATTATACTATATTTTCTTTTGGAAGTCGCAGGATATTACAAAAACCAAAAAGATTCGCCAATTTTTTCCACATTTTTCACTCCTGATTTTATTAATTATGGTCCATCTGAACTAATATCAGAAATCCAGAGAAAATAAAAAAACTGGCCCGGGGGCCAGTTTTATTAATCTTCCTGCTCATCAAGGAATGTGTTAAGCATTTCTTCAATTAAATCCCATTCCTCTTCTGTTTCGATTGGCTGCAGTTCGCCGTCCTTGCTGTCTTCGCTTGGGCTGAATGCCGATGCATGAATTTCAATTTCTTCATCATCATTTTCATCTGCCCCCACTGGGTAGTACAGGACATATGATTTGCCGAATTCTTCGGAATCGAACGTGAACAATACTTCGCAAAGCTGCTCGTTGCCTTCCTCGTCAATTACAGTAATGTTGTTATCTCCATGGTTCATTTCTGTTCACCTCATTAAATTTGGCTATTTAAAAAGCCTTGTAAAATCATGACGGCTGCCATTTTATCAATGACCTTTTTCCGTTTCTTGCGGCTGACATCCGCTTCAAGCAAAACTCTTTCAGCTGCCATTGTAGAGAGACGTTCGTCCCATAATACGACTGGAAGACCAAATAGCTTTTCCAGCTCTGAAGCATAGAACTGGCTTGCTTCTCCGCGGGGGCCAATGGTTCCATTCATATTTTTAGGCAAGCCGACAACAATTTTACTGACTTCATGCTCTTTTATTATTTCACTAATTCTTTCAAAACCAAACTCTTTTTCTTCCTCGCTGATTTTGATGGTTTCCAAGCCCTGCGCTGTCCATCCAAACGCATCACTTAGAGCGACGCCGACTGTCTTAGAGCCGACATCCAGTCCCATAGTCCGCATGTTTACCCCTCACGCTGCTGTTTTAAGTATGATTTAACCAATTCTTCGATGATCTCATCCCGTTCAAGTTTACGGATGATATTGCGGGCATCCTTATGGCGGGGAATGTAAGCTGGATCCCCGGACAGCAGATAACCGACAATTTGGTTAATAGGGTTATACCCTTTTTCCTGGAGGGCCCCATAAACTTGAAAAAGAACTTCATTCACATCTTGTTCGATTGGTTCCTCAGGAAAATTGAACCTCATTGTTTTATCAAATGAGCTCATATCTTACACCTCGCTTTTCTGTATGAAGGATGAGGATAGCTTAAATGTGCCGGAACTGAAATCCGGTGAACAGCCAGCTTGTCCTGCTCTTCATAACGGTTTGGCCTGCCGCCTGAATATACAGAGCGATCAATAAATGATCTTGTTCGTGACAGGAAAACATGGTGAAGAACAAGCTGTTTCTTCCTGATGATGAACAATTTCTCTTGGTTACCTTCATTTTACACTACTTCTCAGGGATATCAAACGGATTTAACCCATTCTTCCACAAATTGCAGAGCACTTTCAAGTTTTTCAGGGTCTTTTCCGCCAGCCTGGGCCATGTCCGGACGGCCGCCTCCTCCGCCGCCGCATTTTGCAGCGACTTCTTTGACCGCTTTGCCCGCATGGAAACCTTTTTTGATAAGGTCATCTGTTACCCCAGCTATAATATTCACTTTACCCTCATTTACACTGCCTAATACAACAACTGCAGATCCGAGCTTTTGTTTTAAATCGTCGGCCATATTGCGCAGGTTATTCATGTCTGACGCCTGGACCTTCTCAGCAAGAACAGTAATGCCGTTGATTTCTTTTGCCTTTGATACCAGGCTCCCTGCTTCAATATTGCCCAATTTCGCAGCTAAAGATTCGTTTTCTCGCTGCAGCTGCTTCATTTCTCCAAGCAGCACATCAATTCTTGAAGATAAATCTTTTGGATTGGTTTTTAATTTGCCTGAAGCTTCTTTTAAAACATGAATCTGGTCATTCAACAGCTTGTATGCAGCCTCGCCGGTTACAGCTTCAATTCTGCGAGTTCCTGCCCCAATTCCGCTTTCCGATTGAATCTTAAACAATCCGATCGAAGAAGTGTTCGGAACATGGCACCCGCCGCAAAGCTCAAGACTATAATCTCCAACCTGAACAACACGGACGATTTTTCCATATTTCTCTCCAAATAGTGCCATAGCCCCCATTGCCTTTGCCTCGTCAATATCTTTGAAATTGATATCAACATCAAGGCTTACCCAAATTTGTTCGTTGACAATAGCCTCAATCTTCTCCAGTTCTTCAGAGGTAATTTGACCGAAATGAGAGAAGTCAAAGCGCAGGCGATCAGGGCCTACCAGAGATCCAGCCTGGTTGACATGGCTTCCCAATACATCTTTTAAAGCCTGATGAAGCAAGTGAGTTGCTGTGTGATTCTTGATTACCTTAGAACGTATTTGCTCATCTACCGAAGCCAATACAGATGCTTCAGCCTTCAGCGTCCCTTCTTCAATGACAGCTCTATGAAGGTTTTGTCCATTTGGCGCTTTTTGAACATCCTTAATGGAAACCTTTAAACCCTCTGCTTTAAGAGTTCCCTGGTCCGCAATCTGTCCGCCGCTCTCTGCGTAAAATGGTGTTTCATTCAGAATCAGCTGGACTTCTTCACCAGCATGGGCTTCATCAATTAGCTGCCCGTCTTTTACGATGGCTGCTACTTTAGCTGCTGTCTGAAGCTTATCATATCCAACAAATTCGCTTTCAATTTTCAGCTCACCTAATACGCCGCCTTGGACCTGCATGGAATCTACATCCTGGCGCGCTGAACGTGCACGCTCACGCTGACCTTCCATTTCCTTTTCAAACCCGGCATGATCCACTTTCATTCCTTCTTCTTCCGCATATTCCTCAGTTAATTCTACGGGGAATCCATACGTATCATAAAGTCGGAAGACATCTGCCCCCTGAATCGTAACACTGCCTTTTTCCTTTTCTTTCTTAATTACAGATGACAGGATGGCCAGACCTTCATGAAGTGTTTCATGGAAACGTTCTTCTTCATTTTTGATGACTTTTTGAATAAATTCTGTTTTTTCTTTTACTTCCGGATAGAAGTCATGCATTATTTCCCCTACTACCGGCACCAAATCATACATGAATGGCTCATTTATATTGATTTGCTTAGCATATCTGACTGCACGGCGAAGCAATCTTCTCAAAACATAACCCCGTCCTTCATTGGAAGGCAGTGCACCATCCCCCACTGCGAATGCTACTGTGCGGATATGATCAGCAATAACTTTAAATGCAACATCGGTTTCTTTAGAAGCTCCATATTTCTTGCCCGAGATTTCTTCTGTTCCTCGGATAATCGGCATAAATAAATCTGTATCAAAGTTTGTAGGCACATTTTGTACGACAGATGCCATCCGTTCAAGACCCATACCGGTATCAATATTTTTCTTTGGAAGAGGTGTATAGGTGCCATCCGGATTATGATTGAATTCAGAAAACACAAGGTTCCAAACTTCTAAATAGCGATCATTTTCACCGCCTGGGTATAGTTCAGGATCTTCCGGGTCATTTCCATATTCGGGTCCGCGATCATAGAAAATTTCTGTATTTGGGCCGCTTGGGCCTTCTCCAATATCCCAGAAGTTTCCTTCGAGGCGGATAATTCTTTCTTCCGGAACCCCCACTTTTTCCCGCCAGATTTTAAAAGCTTCGTCATCTTCGGGATGAATCGTAACAGATAGCTTTTCATCTTCAAACCCAATCCAATTTTTATCAGTCAAAAACTCCCAGGCCCAAATGATGGCTTCTTCTTTAAAGTAATCACCAATTGAGAAATTGCCAAGCATTTCAAAAAATGTATGGTGCCTTGCTGTTTTGCCTACATTTTCGATATCGTTGGTGCGGATGGATTTTTGGGCATTTGTAATCCTTGGATTCTCTGGGATGACACGGCCGTCAAAATATTTTTTTAGAGTGGCAACACCACTATTAATCCAAAGCAGAGAAGGGTCTTCGTGCGGAACTAGGGAAGCGCTGGGTTCAACAGCGTGTCCTTTCTCCTTGAAGAAGTCTAAAAACATTCGGCGTATTTCTGCACCTGATAATTGTTTCATACTAACCAGCCTCCTAAAATTATGTAAAAGCTTTTAAAAACAACAAAAAAAGCCCTCATCCCTGGACAGGGACGAGAGCTTGCTCGCGGTACCACCCTGATTATGGAAGTTTATGAACCAATGACCAGACCTTTATCCAGTTCATTAGGAAATCTCCCATCTCTCAGATCCTTAACGCGGATAAACGGCAGGGATTAGCTGCACTCGGGATTAGCTTTCTGTTATCCTTCATCTAGGAGTCCTTTCAGCCTGGGAACTCCCTCTCTTATGTGAATGCAATAGTAGCATTTCACGCAGATGGCCTATAACATACTTATTCCTTCAACATGTTTAATATAGCTTTATAGACGAATTATAGCGATTTATCTTTATTGTTGTCAACATCATGATGATGTTCCAGTGATTTTTGGCTGTTTATTTTTTGAAAAGTGTTTTTTCGCATGTATGATGCTTACTTTAATGACAGCTAAAATTGGAACTGCAATAATTAATCCCAATATCCCTGCTGCTTCCCCGCCAGCCAGCAAGGCCAGCATAATAAGAAGCGGATGCATATGAAGGCTTTTTCCAACAATGAGGGGTGATAGGATATTCCCCTCAAGAAACTGAAGAACAATAATGATGCCAATCGTAATCACGATCATCTTGACCGATAAAGCAGAGGCAATGATTACAGCCGGTACCGCTCCAATAATTGGGCCAAAATAAGGGATTACATTAGTGACCCCTATAATAGTGCCAAGCAAAAGAGGGTAGCGCATATCAAAGATCCAGAAAAGCAGAGAAGAAATGGCCCCGATGGCCGCACATACCAAAAGCTGTCCTCTAATATAGCTTCCCAGGGACTTATCTACATCTCTTAAGAATAAGACGCCTTCCTTTCTCCATTTCCTTGGCGTCAAATACCAGGCAGCCTTTTTCATAATCGAAAAATCTTTAAGCAGATAAAAAGAAATGAAGGGAATAACAGCGATAATCACAGCATAATTCAATACATTAAGAAAAAATGTGATTACCTTTGATAAAAGATTATTCAACCGTTTCTCCACCGCTACAATGAAATCATCTATCCTGGTTTGCAGGCCATCAGGCCATGTTGATGTTTTACTCTGAATAAGGTTTATCCATCCCCGGTACTGATTGGCAAATTGAGGAGCATTTTCCGCAAGATCACGCAATTGGTGAATAAAAGCCGGAATCCCTTTATATAAAGCAAGGCTGATTCCTCCGAAAAATAAAAAATATATAATAAAAACGGCAAGCCCCCTATGAAGGCCAGTTTCATGCAATTTCTCCACAATCGGGTGAAGGAGATATGTAATAAATGCTCCAATAACAAACGGTATGAATACCGCAAATAAGATTTCCAGTACAGGCATCCATAATGCCTGAAGCTTTAGGAAGACTAAAATCACAATAAACAAGAGAAGCAGAAATCCAAGCCGGTAGTACCATTTCATTTGAATATTCAATATGGCCCGCCTCCTTGTTTTTATTGTGATAGGTTCCTGGGGATTTATACATGTGCTTAATAAGATAAGCGCAAGACATTTGTACATGAGAGGAAATCAGCCATTCCATTACACAAAAAAGCTGGCCCTTTTCAAGAACCAGCCCCAAAATCATTTTTAGAATAAAGCTTTCGTTATTTTTTTTTGCATGCGTTTCATTTTTCGGCCTGATATCATATTATTTTTTTGGGCGTAATTATAAGCCGCCATACCTGCACCAAGCATCATTGCAGAGGTTAATATTTTGTTCAATCTGCTCACCTCTTTCGTCCAAAATTACGAAAGATACCTGCGCTCATCTTCTTCAAATAAATCATCAAGGGAGCTAAGTGTACCATCTTCCTCTACCTGATGGGTATTAATAACCCCCTTGGCCAAGGAAAGTTCTATAAAGCAATTCCAGCAGTAATATTGGTTAATTCCAATTTTTCCAATATCTTTGCTCTGGCAATTTGGACATTTCAGCACGGAAAAGACACCTCACTATTTTACATTTACAATTATGGCGTCTTTTCCTATTGCAGGCGGGTCATCGGTTTTTATGACACGTTTTCCTTCCAGCACATCTGAAAAGAAGCCATCCGACAGTTCGTACCCTACAATCGTGCCCAATTCTTCCCTGAAGTATACATCCTCAAGTAAGCCCAGCCGTTCACCTTCCTGGCTCATAATCATTTTGCCTGTTAACCGGTTATGGGTCTCACATGTATAATCCTCATGTTTTGGAATTGCTTGCAGAACAGAGGAATCTTCAATCATTACTCCATCCCAGCCAAAAGATGTTACGTCCTCAATATTGATGATATATGTCTTTTTCAGAAGAGCGCCCTTTCGCAGCAGTAATCCCTGTACTTTACCGGTGCCTGTGATGGATAAATCACAAATATCGCCTGCTTTATTGCCGGTTTTCAATTCAAAAACCGGCAAACCCTTTAATAAAGAAAATGTCCGCAAAGAGAATCCCGCCTTCCCGAACATTTTTAGTTTTCACTGTCCCTTAAAAAACATGACGAAAAACCTTTGCCATGGGAGCCAAAACATTTTTTCTTTCCCTTTTACTTGCCAGTATATCTCGGCTTATTAAAGCGCTCATTACGCTCTCCACCATCCGAAAGTTCCTCTGAAAATTCATAATCCGGCTGCTGCGGCTTTTTACGCCGTTTCACACCATGGAGATTGAGAAGAGAGGTTCTGCTTTTATTATTCATGTTCACTGCTCCTATATATAAATTTATAATCAAACGACTACACAGTGCTTCTATTGCCAGGATTATTTAATTCCCCTTTGGCTGAATCTTTCTTAGTATCCCCTTTAACCAGGTCAGCGCTGGAGGTTAGATTGGAGGCTGACAGCTCTTCTGAAGCCATATTGTTGTTTGGTGCAGCTTCTTCATTCCACTTTCCCATGAAATCCCCCCTCGAAATCTGATGGTATACAAAAAGAACAGTCTGTTATTAAGACTGTTCTTTTTAGCTATATTCTTTTTCCATAAAATCATACGGTGTTATATTTCCCATTCCTATCATTGGATCGGCTTGGAGAAGCCTTTCTTCAAGGGTTAAGGTTTCAGGCAGGGATAACTCTGCTGTATCTTCCTGTATTGTTTCACCATTTAATGGAATGGCATCTCTAAGCTTTTCTGAAAGAGTTGTCAGTCGGGCCTGTTCATCCGCACGTTCCACACCGATTTTCAACGCATCTTCTTCACCGCACAGTATCAAAAACTGTCTGCTGCGGGTAATGGCGGTATAAAGAAGATTTCTCCTAAGCATCCTGTAATAGCTTTTAACAATTGGCAAAATGACGATAGGGAATTCACTTCCCTGGGATTTATGGACTGAACAGCAGTAGGCATGTGTGATCTGATTAAGATCCTGCCTTGTATAAGTAGCTTCTGCACCATCGAAGGATACGACAATCATATCCTGTTTTTCCGTATTTTCCTTTGCGTAAAAAATAGAAACAATCTCACCCATATCCCCATTAAACACATTATTCTCAGGCTGATTGACAAGCTGAAGGACTTTATCGCCGATTCTGTATTTCACATCACCGAAGGACAGCTCTTTTCTCGTTCCATCAGGATTTGGATTTAGTATTTCCTGCAATATTTCGTTTAGCCTGTCAATTCCTGCAGGTCCGCGGTACATAGGGGCAAGCACCTGAATATCTTTTGAAGAATAACCTTTCTTCTTGGCATTCAGAACAACTTTTTCAACAACATCCGCAATTTGGCCCGGCTGGCATTTGATAAAGGAACGATCTGTCTGCTGTGCAGAAATGTTCGCCGGAAGTTTGCCTTTTTTCATTTCATGAGCCAATTCAATGATTGAGGATCCTTCAGCCTGCCTGTATATATCTGTTAAACGAACGGTAGGAATACGTTCTGAACGCAAAAGATCTTTTAAAACCTGGCCTGGCCCCACTGAGGGCAGCTGATCTTCATCCCCCACAAGGATCACCTGCATATTTTCAGGGAGAGCCTTGAAAAGCTGATTAGCAAGCCAAACATCAACCATTGATGTCTCATCTACAATTAAAATCCTGCCTTCCAATGGACTCTCTTCATGCCGGTCAAACCCTTCGGTCCCATTCCAGCCAAGCAGGCGGTGAATGGTTACCGCAGGCAGCCCTGTTGACTCGGCCATCCGTTTTGCAGCCCTTCCTGTAGGCGCAGCCAGCAGGAAGGGAAAAGGCTCTTCCTTTTTATAGTCTTTTGGCTCCAGGGAGCAGCCATGCAGTTCGGCATATAACTCAACAATTCCTTTAATAACGGTTGTTTTTCCTGTACCAGGTCCGCCAGTCAGTATCAGCATAGGAGACATAAGAGCTGTTTGAATGGCTTCTTTTTGGGTCGGGGCGTACTGAACACCCAGACGTTCCTCCAGATTGCCAAGGGCCAAAAGAAATTCCGACTCCGGAAACTGTTCATCATATTGTGTTTGCTTAAGGATCCGTTTAATATTGGTTACAAGTCCCTTTTCAGAAAAGTAAAGGGATGGAAGGTATATTTTTTGGCCTTCAGCCATGATTTTCCCTTCCTCTTCAAGCTTAATCAGTTCATTGGATATATCCCTGTATTCAATGCTATCACGCTTATTTTCTTCTAAAAGCTTCTTCACACTTTGCAGAAGAGGTTTTGCTTCAGTATAAACATGGCCTGCCTGCATGCTTTCCATTTCAAGTATGTAGAGGCAGGCTGCTTTAATACGATCAGGATGATTACCTGATATGCCGATTTGATATCCCAGTTCATCTGCACGGCCAAAGCCGACTCCTTCTATATCCTCAACCAGCTTATACGGATTGCTTTGGACGACTTCAATCGTCATTTCTTTATATACTTGATAAATTCTCATGGAAAGCTGCGGACCAAAACCATATTGATTTAGCGCAATCATGGCTTGCTCAAGGCCTTGATGTTCCATAAGCGTGTCGTAAAGCAATTTTGCTTTTTCAGGTGACAGTTTTGGAACCTTATTGAGAAGAGACGGCTGATTCAGAATGCGTGTAATCGCATCTTCGCCAAGTGTTTCAACGATTTGCTCGGCGGTTTTCTTTCCAATCCCTTTAAATAATTCGCTTGATAAATAATTGGCTACACCTTGTTTGGTCTGGGGAAGATCTTTCCGGTAATGGCTTGCGTGGAATTGGACACCGAACTTAGGGTGATCCTTGAATTCACCGTAGAAAATATACGTTTCCTGCTCATGCATCTTTGGCAGATAACCTGTAATGACCGCTTCTTTTTCATCATAAGAGTCATTCGTTTCATCAACCCGGATTCGCACAACCGTATATAAGTTTTGCTCATTATGAAAGATTGTGACAAGATGTCTGCCTTTTATGAACTTTCCCTGTTCGGCAAAAAGATCCATGGAATCCTGTTTCTCCATTTCCTTATCCTCCCCATAATACATTTAGCTCAAGTCACTGCCGCCTTTTTCAATCAGCTTTTTTCCATACCCGGCAAGCATATGGTCCGGCTGAATTTCCAGTGCCCTATTAAAGTAAGAGAGTGCTTCATTTTCCTGTTCTTTAAATCCATAAGCTACTCCAAGGTTGTAATAGGCATCTGCATGCTCCGGCTCAATTTCAATGCACTTTTTCATCTGCTGGATTGCTTCATCAATATAATCGAGCTGCGCTAGGCATAATCCATATTGAAAATGTGCTTCGGCATCGTTTTCATTCAGCTCCACACTGCGCTGCAAATAAGGCAAAGCCAGTTTACCCTGGTCAAGTGCTGTTAGGGACATACCGAGCATGAAGAAGTTATCTCCAGTTTCCAGGCCTTTTTTCAATGCTGTTTCAAACATCTTTTTGGCTTCGTCAAAATGCTGCAATTCATAATATAAGTTTCCCGCACTGTAATACGCAGCTGCCGCGTTTTCATCAAGTCCTATTGCTTTTTCATACAACTTCAGCGCTTTTTCGTTTTCCCCTACAGCTGATAGCACATTTCCAAAGTTAATATAGGAAACAGGATCAGAAGGATTTTCTTCAATTGCTTCCATAAAAACCTTCGCTGCTTCTTCCCATTTTCCTTCTTGCATATATTGAATACCCATTTGGTTCTTATCCATTATTCATCACTCCATTCAAATCAAAGTATAGCATATTTGAATTTTCATTTTCCGCTGTCCGCTATTTCCATAATAAAACCCCGATTCTATGTAAGAATCGGGGGCCCGTCTTTTCTTAACCCACATAATCCAGCTGTTTGCCATCTTTGAATATTTTATCAATTGTTCCGCCGCCAAGACACTCGTCTCCATTATAAAAAACAACAGCCTGCCCCGGGGTAACAGCTCGGATTGGCTCGTCAAAAATAACTTGTACTTTTCCATCTCCAAGAATCTGAACCTTTACTCTGCTATCAGCCTGGCGGTATCTGAACTTAGCCGTACATTCAAATTCCTGCGGCTGTTCTGAATGGGTAACCCAGCTTGCATTAACAGCAATAATGGAGTCTGAATAGAGCATTTCATTGTGGAAGCCTTGTCCAACATACAAGACATTCCGCTTCAGGTCTTTACCGATTGCAAACCATGGTTCACCTGCTCCGCCAATGCCAAGTCCATGTCGCTGCCCAATGGTATAATACATCAGACCATCATGCTTGCCGACAATCTTTCCGTCCATGGTTTCCATGTTCCCTGGCTGAGCGGGAAGGTAATTTCCAAGGAACTCCTTGAAGTTGCGTTCACCAATAAAACAGATGCCCGTGCTGTCTTTCTTTGCTGCAGTTGCCAAACCGGCATCCTTTGCCAGTTCTCTCACTTTTGATTTTTCAATGTCGCCAATAGGAAACATAACTTTTTCGAGTTGATCCTGTGTTAACTGATTCAGGAAATACGTTTGATCCTTATTATCATCAAGGCCTCTTAGCATTTTGTATTCGCCATCCCTGAATTCCACGCGTGCATAGTGGCCAGTAGCCAGGTAGTCTGCGCCAAGGCTCATAGCGTGTTCAAGGAAAGCCTTAAATTTTATTTCCTTATTGCACATGACATCAGGATTGGGTGTTCGTCCTGCCTTGTATTCTTCAAGGAAGTAGGTAAACACTTTATCCCAATATTGCTTTTCAAAGTTTACTGCATAATAAGGAATTCCGATTTGGTTGCATACCCGGATGACATCATTGTAATCCTCTGTGGCGGTACAAACACCGTTCTCGTCGGTGTCATCCCAGTTTTTCATAAAAATCCCGATCACATCGTACCCCTGTTCCTTCAGAAGAAGGGCTGCAACAGAAGAATCAACGCCTCCGGACATTCCGACCACTACGCGGGTATCCTTTGGATCTTTTTTCATCTCTATTTCACCTCAATTCTAAACGCTTAGACTTGCACTTTTTTCAAATATCCTATCTATTTAGCCAGCCGCTTCACGATTTTAGCAGTCTGTTCTGCAGCACTTTCAGCTTGTTCCTTTGTATTAAAGAGGCCGAAGCTGAAACGGATGGAATTTTGCAGTTTGTCTGATCCTTTTCCAAACATACTGACAAGGACGTGGGATGGATCGATGGAGCCTGCAGTACAGGCCGATCCGCTTGATGCTGCTATTCCAGCCAAATCAAGATTAACTAGCATGGCTTCAACATTTGTTCCGGGAAAGCTTAAGTTTAAAACATGAGGCAGGGAATAATCAAGTGATCCGTTCAGTTCAAAAACAGCACCTTCCTGCTTCAGTTTATTCATGAACAGCTTCCTTAAAGAATGCAGCTCTTCCCGCTTAGTTTCCATCTCCTTCTGAGTGATCCGAACAGCCTCCTCGAAGCCTGCAATAGATGGAACATTTTCAGTTCCTGCCCTGCGCTTCCTTTCTTGTTCACCGCCAAAAAGCCGTGAAGAAAGTTTCACATCAGGATGGGCGTATAAAAAGCCGATCCCTTTTGGGCCATTAATTTTATGGGCGGAGACGGAAAGCAAATCCACTTTCAAGTCCTGCACATCAATTTTTTCAAGCCCGTAAGCCTGAACAGCATCGGTATGGAATTTAGCAGGATGCTCCGCCAATAACTCGCCTATTTCCTTAATCGGCTGAAGGGTCCCTATTTCATTATTTCCGTACATAATGGTTACAAGAATGGTATCCTCCCGCAAAGCATCTTCTACTTCCTTTACCGAAACACGCCCATTTGGATCAACAGGCAAATACGTTACCTCAAAGCCCTGTTTTTCAAGCTCCTCACACGCATGCAAAACCGCATGATGTTCAATTTGGGTTGTGATGATGTGTTTGCCCCTATCGCGGCAGGATTCAGCTGTTCCAAAAATCGCATGATTATCAGCTTCTGTACCGCCGCTTGTAAAAATAATGTCATTGGCTTTAGCACCAATACTGTTTGCTAAAGCAGACCTTGCTTCATCGACAATATGGCGTGCACTCCGCCCGAAATAATGAATGCTGGAAGGATTTCCATATTCAGATTTCATGACTTCAGTCATCCGTTCAATCACTTCCGGATGCATTGGCGAAGTTGCTGCATGATCAAGGTATATTCTTTCCAATTTATCTCACCTACTTCATTTCGTCCTGCTGCTTGTATTTTCCACATGAATTATTCCCTGATTAAGGACTAAATATAAAACATATAAGCATCTGATTCGCCGGTATCTGTATGGCTGGCAAGATCTTCAAGCGTTGTGTTATCAAGCACATCTTTCACAGCATCACGAATACGCATCCATAGTTCTCTCTTTGCAGGCTCTTCATCTTCAATTCCTTCCACTGGACTGATCGGCCCTTCCAGAACTCTGATGATATCCCCGGCAGTAATTTTTGTAGGCTCTTTCCCTAAAATATATCCGCCGTATGCACCTCGGATGCTTTTAACAAGCCCTGCGTTCCGAAGCGGCGCTATAAGCTGCTCGAGATAGTGCTCAGACAGGTCATTCGTCTGGGCAATCGATTTTAACGAAGTGGGACCCTCCCCATGCTTTTTGGCTAATTCAATCATTATAGTTAACCCATAACGTCCTTTAGTAGATATTTTCATCAGCTTGCACCTCTATCCTTTTCTTTAAGCATTTGATTCGCATAGATATCCTTTTCTCCAAGTTTTGCCAAAAATCGGTCAGTTAAAGCCTGACACTGCGGCAAAGCAGCACCGACAATTGGCCCGACTGCAAGACTTAGCACAATTGTGCCCCAGAATACAGGGCCCCCAAGCTGCCATCCAACAGTCAGTACAGCAATTTCCATTAAAGCTCTGACATTTCTGACTTTCCAGCCGGTTTTTGCTGTTAATGCAATCATCAGGCTATCCCTTGGCCCAGCTCCGAGCTGAGCCGAAATATACAGCCCCATTCCATAGCAATAAACAACTATGCCAAAACCAAACATGGCCAATTTTCCCGCCAGCCCATCAGGGGTCTGCATAAATGGCAAAAGCAGATAAGCGTCAATAAACAGTCCGATCAGGACCATATTCAAGAAAGCACCGACTTGTGGAAGTTCCTTTGAAATAAGGGCTGCAGCAGCTAATATGAATATCCCAACAATAATGGACCAGCTGCCTATCGTCAGGCCCAGCTGGTAGTAGAGTCCTACATGCAGAACATCCCAGGGGGTTGCCCCTAAATCAGCTGTAATTAACAAAACAATCCCCAGGCTCATGACAAGCAGCCCTATTAGATAAATCAAAAACCTGGAACCGATTTGCCCTTTATTTTTCAGTATCATGTGCCCCAACGCTCCCCGCAAGACCTGCAAATATATATGAAGTTTAAATCCTTAGTAATATTATAGACTTTTGACATTATAGCATATTTTAGGAGGAAAAGGGGCGGGCCGGGATTGGACCCAGTTCAATACCGGCTGTGGCCTAATTGATTTCGCAGCAGGAAATGTTATGGTATCTTAAATAGAAAGCGAAAACTTTGCTGAAAATTGATAGGCAGACTGAAGGCTGCCAGCAAAAGGCTGGAGTGATAACTTTGAACATTAAACCTCTTGCATTCCGGATGAGGCCTAGAACGATTGATGAAATCATTGGCCAGGAGCACCTTGTTTCAGAAGGAAAAATTATCTATCGCATGGTGCAGGCTAAGCAGCTGTCATCGATGATTCTGTACGGCCCCCCAGGTATAGGCAAAACCTCGATTGCAAGTGCCATTGCAGGGAGCACCAAATACGCTTTCCGTACTTTAAATGCTGTGACTAACAATAAAAAAGATATGGAAGTGGTAGCGGCAGAGGCCAAAATGTCCGGAAAGGTTATTCTGCTGCTGGATGAAGTCCATAGACTTGATAAAGGCAAACAAGATTTCCTGCTGCCCTATCTTGAAAATGGCAGCATCACTTTAATTGGCGCCACAACCAGCAATCCATATCATGCAATTAACCCGGCTATTAGAAGCCGATGCCAAATTTTCGAACTAAAGCCGCTGTCTGCTGATGATATAAAAAAAGCACTGACAAGGGCTTTACTGGATAAGGAACGAGGCCTTGGCAATAGACAAACGGAAGTTACCGATGATGCACTTACACATCTTGCCACCGCTTCAAATGGTGATGTCAGAAGCTCGCTAAATGCATTGGAATTGGCCGTCCTTTCAACTAAAGAAGATGAAGAAGGAATCATTAAGATTGATTTGTCTGTTGCCGAGGAATGCATTCAGCGCAAAAGCTTTACACACGATAAAGATGGAGATGCCCATTACGATGTCTTATCCGGTTTTCAAAAGTCCATCCGCGGAAGCGATGTAAATGCGGCATTGCACTATTTAGGAAGATTAATTGAAGCAGGCGACCTGCAAAGCATAAGCAGAAGACTTTTGGTTATTGCCTATGAAGATATTGGACTGGCATCGCCGCAAGCCGGAGCCAGAACCCTTGCAGCTATAGAAACAGCTGAAAGGATTGGATTCCCGGAAGCAAGGATTCCGCTTGCAAATGCGGTTATTGAGCTCTGCCTCTCTCCAAAATCCAATTCAGCATACACAGCATTGGATTCCGCAATAGCGGATATCCGCGCAGGCAAAAGCGGTGAAGTCCCTCATCACTTGAAGGATGCCCACTACAAAGGAGCAAAAGAGCTTGGCAGGGGCATCGGATATTTATACCCTCACGATTATGAAACAGGCTGGGTCAAACAGCAGTACTTGCCTGACAGAATTAAAAACAAGGTATATTATCAGCCTAAGAAAACAGGCAAATTCGAACAGGCATTAGCATCTGTCTATGAAAAACTTCTTAAATAGCAAAAGGTCTGGCAGCAATGCCAGACCTTTTGCTATTTGCGCTTTTAAGCAGAAACATCCCTTTTATTAAACACATAAAATGCAAGTACCTGGAAAAGCAGAAAATATATAAATATCATCATGATGGAAAATCCAATCGTCATCCCGTGAACCATTGGCATTCCTTCAAAATATTGAAGGAGGTCTGTATTGGCAAAAAGGCTGTACTTGGCCCAATCATATTTCATTGCAATCAGCCTTGTGACCTGTCCTCCCATAAACATCAGAAACAGGGAAAGTCCTATCGCCAGCGAGCTATTCCTGAAAACAGCTGAAATCATAAAAGCCATGGTTGCAAGCATAAGCATATTAATGGATTTAAGACCATAATAAGCTATCAGATGAAGTCCCATGCTTTGTTCTGTCACTGTTCCATTGTAATAATATAAATAAGGAAATGCTTCTGCAGGAAATCCAAAGAGGAGTCCGCCCAGCAGTGCTGAATATCCGAAGAGGACGGCCAGCACCAGCAGACCGAATAAAATCACGGTAATATACTTTGCTCCCAGGATTTTAACTCTTTTAATAGGCCTAATCAAAAGTAGTTTGATGGTTCCCCATGTAAACTCACTCGCCACGATTCCCCCGGCAATAATAATCGTAAACAGACCGGCAAATTCAATCAGCTGTGAGGTGTCAGATACAAATCCCCAGACAGAGTATTCCTGATTCGGTGAAATATCATTCTTAATTCTGTATTCGTTTATGGCAATCTCCCTCTGATACTGTTCCTTCATATCTCTGGGAGCCATTTCCCCCATCTCTTCAAGCTGTTTTTTATAGCTTTCGTTTTGAGTCTGCAGTCCCTTTTTCCATTCCGAATTATCCGGGACTGTCCCTCCGCTTTCCTGATATTTTATAAAGGCGCCTGCAACAGTCGTCATAATTAAAAGAAGTCCGATCATGACGTATGTGCCCGGCCGCCTAAAAATTTTCATCCATTCATTTTGAATCAGTCCGAGCATCACCTGCACCCCCTTTGTACTCTGTTACTTCCAGAAAACGGTCTTCCAATGTTTTGGTCACTTCACGAACGGCAAATATTTTCATATCTTCCTGGACAAACACTTTTATCATTTCAGGTATATCTTCCCGGACAAGCGAAAGTATCACACTAGTTTCTGTAAGCTGTACAGGCAAACCAGGATGTGCCCCTTGTAAAATTCCGTTTGCTTTTCTAGGATCATCCACTTCTACTTCGTAAACTTTTTCTTTCCCCTGTACAAAATCACTGATGTGCTGAACATCAATCAACTTCCCGTTTTGAATAATGCCGATTCTGTCACACATCATTTCCATTTCAGATAGTAAATGGCTGGAAACAATGACAGCCATTTCTCTTTCTCTTGCAAGCATCCTCAGGTGATCCCGAATCTCCCTGATGCCGGCAGGGTCAAGCCCATTCGTAGGTTCATCCAGAATGAGGATTTTGGGATCATGCAAAAGACACTGTGCCAGACCAAGCCTCTGCCTCATGCCTAGCGAGTATGTTCTGACTTTATCATGAATCCGATCCGCCAGTCCTACAAGCTCAACCGTTTCATCAATTTTTTCTCTAGTTATACCTTTTGACATTCGTGCATAATGAACCAGATTTTGATAGCCTGACAAAAACTTATACATCTCAGGATTTTCCACAATGGCTCCAATATGGGAAACCGCCTTTTCAAAATCTGTTTTGATGCTGCTGCCAAGAATTTTAATGTCCCCGGAAGTAATGCCGATCAAGCCCACCAGCATTCGAATAGTGGTGGTCTTCCCCGCACCGTTTGGGCCAAGGAAACCGAATACCTCTCCCTTTTTCACCTCAAAGCTGACAGAATCAATAATCGTTCTTCCTTTTATTACTTTTGTAACTTCCTGTATTTCTACAAGAGTATCCATTTAGGCAACCTCCTCCCATCTTTTAAAGTCCGGTTCTTTGCAGACGCCTTTAAAGTCGGGATTATTATTTGACTTACACTATTTTACCTTTCAACAACTGAGAATGGAATATTTTCATCTATTAGGGTGACGATAAGCCTAACAATCGTATTTTCCGAGGTGGTTAAAGGAATGAAGGAACGGAAAGATTTATGGAAACCGGAAGAGGATCAATTACTCGAAGAGACAGTACTTGAATACACATCAAATGGGGATTCAAAAGCATCAGCTTTTAAGAAGGCAAGTACTGAACTCGGCCGTACAGTTTCAGCCTGCCAATACCGCTGGAACACAGTCATAACAAAAAGGACAGATTATGGAACCCAAGAAATCTCAAGCAATAATGCAGCCTGTCAAACCCATGAAAATCCTGACTCTGTTCCCCCTGAAAATTTGGCTCAAGTTATACGCTTCCTAAGGAACTTTGCGAAAACACAGCCTATTTCAGAACAAATGAAGGAAAATAAACGTCTGCATGAAGAACAAATGCACTTAAAACTTCAAAATCAGCAGTTAATTAGAAGGTTGAAGGAAAAAGAAGCGGAATTTAAACATCAACTTATGCAATATGAGGAAATGGCAAGCATCCTGAAAGAAGCCGACCAGCTTCTGAAGCATGAAAGCAATGAAGAGAAAAGAGCTGTTCATTGATTCGAGGATTCCAAAACATTAATATGCGCAAAGACCGGCCTGCAGAAAGCCGGTCTCTTTTCAGTCATTTACACGTGCAATTTTAATATCGCTTAGTAGTTCTCTAGTTACGTAGCTAGCCATGATTAAACCTGCAACAGAAGGAACAAATGCGTTGGAAGAAGGCGGCATTTTGGCCTTTCTTATTTCAGCATCATCTTTTCCAACTGTTTTGCGGACATCTTCCCGGATAACGATCGGGCTTTCATCGGAGAATACAACCGGAACGCCTTTTCTGATTCCTTCTTTTCTCAGGCGTGTGCGGATAACCTTAGCAATCGGGTCAGTATGAGTTTTGAAGATATCAGCAATCTGGAACCTGGTCGGATCCATTTTATTTGCAGCACCCATGCTTGAGATCATTGGAATCCCTCTGTTCAGGCATTCTTTCATTAGATGAATTTTATAAGAAATCGTATCGGAAGCATCAACTACAAAGTCGAGTCCATAATCAAAGAATTGCTCATAGGTTTCTTCTGTATAAAACATTTTTAAAGCAATAACTTCACAGTCAGGATTGATATCCTTGATTCTTTCTTTCATTAAATCCACCTTTGGTTTCCCGACAGTGGATAATAAAGCGATGACCTGCCTGTTCACATTTGTAATATCAACATCGTCTTTATCAACCAGAACAAGCCGTCCAACACCGGAACGCGCCAGTGCTTCCGCTGCAAAGGAACCAACTCCGCCGATGCCCAGTACTGCCACGGTACTATTTTTCATTTTTTCAAGGCCTTCTTTGCCAATAGCCAATTCATTCCTAGAAAATTGGTGAAGCATATATAAATCAACTCCATCAGATGTTATTTAAAAAGCATGTATTATCTTATACCCGATAATGAATATATCATACTTGAATTTTAAAGCAAGTAGTTCTATAGGATTAATGACATTAACATTTTAAGCAATAATTAAATCGAAACTTTCTATCCAATAGTGTTAACTGCGCTATCATATTTAATCCTTGTAATCATAACAGCAATAGCTCAGTTCAAGTACGAACATAAAGAACAGGACAAACAAAAAAATCCATGCTCACGAGCATGGATTTTTACAATCGTATGTACTAAAGAGTCCCAATCGTGCCGTCGCTGTTGATGCCCTCGTTTTGAACCCGCACTCAGCAGGTGGGTGTCCTGTTTCCTGCGTTTGTAAGTCCTCATCCATGAGGCTTTTACGCTGCGGGAAAACTCCGGACTCCCGAAGGAATAATGTTGGTCAAAATTTCAGGTTTTACAACGAACACATCAGGACTCTTTATTTATTGATATGATCATATCACACGGTTTCTTCTTTTTCAAGCTGATGAAATGGAGCTAATTTGAACATTTTTATCCATTTTCTTCCTTGAAGTTATGGAACCTGCCTTAAAATCAGGAGTTACTTCCCAGTTTATTTTTCTGAAAAATGTGTTTTTTTAACCATTTAATCATTATATAGGAAATTACTCACTTTTTTTCAAATTAAGCGCTAAGTGCAAATCATTAAGCTGGGACTGGCTAACTTCACCAGGAGCTTCTGTTAGCACACAGCTCGCACTGGCTGTTTTAGGGAAGGCAATCGTATCCCTCAGATTTGTTCTGCCAGCAAGCAGCATTACAAGTCTGTCTAATCCAAGGGCAATTCCGCCATGCGGAGGAGTGCCATATTCAAATGCTTCAAGCAGGAATCCAAACTGTTCAACAGCTTCCTCTTTTGAGAAGCCAAGCACACTGAACATTTTTTCTTGAACGTCTCTTTCGAAAATACGCAATGATCCGCCGCCAAGCTCGTAGCCGTTTAATACAAGGTCATATGCCTGTGCACGGACTTGAGCAGGATCTTTATCAAGAAGATCTAAATCTTCTCTGGCAGGCATTGTAAAAGGATGATGGGCTGCATAATAGCGGCCTTCTTCCTCATCGTATTCCAGAAGCGGCCAGTCTGTAACCCAAAGGAAGTTAAACTTGCTTTGATCAATCAGATCAAGCTCTTTTCCAAGCTTTAATCGCAGAGCGCCGAGTGCATCTGCCACAACATTTTTCTTATCAGCCACAAAGAGGAGCAAGTCTCCTGGTTCTACTGACAGAGCAGCATAGAATGCTTTTTGCTCATCCTCAGTCACAAACTTGGCAATCGGACCTTTTAAACCGTCTTCTTCCGCTTTTAACCATGCAAGCCCTTTTGCACCATAAACAGCAGCAAACTCTGTTAGGGCATCAATATCTTTTCGTGAATACTTTCCTGCACCTTTTTTTACATTAATGGCCTTAACCTGTCCCCCGGAAGCTACTGCTCCGGCAAATACTTTGAAGCTTGACTCTTTTACTATTTCCGATAAATCCGTCAATTCCATCCCAAAGCGTGTATCCGGCTTATCAGATCCAAAACGGTCCATCGCTTCCTGATAGGTCATGCGCGGGAATGGAAGCTGGACATCCAGGCCTTTCACTTCTTTCATGATCTTTTTCATCATGTTTTCCATTAGGCCGATGATTTCTTCCTGGCTCATAAAACTCATTTCGATGTCGACCTGAGTAAATTCAGGCTGGCGATCTGCACGCAGGTCTTCATCACGGAAGCATCGTGCTATTTGGTAATAGCGTTCAAATCCGCCTACCATTAATAACTGCTTAAAGATTTGAGGTGATTGTGGAAGAGCATAGAATTCACCCGGATGCACACGGCTTGGAACTAAATAGTCACGGGCTCCTTCCGGTGTGCTCTTCGTTAAGATCGGTGTTTCAACATCAAGAAATCCTTCGCTGTCCAGATAATCCCTCATCGCTTTTGTTACTTGATGACGCATCTTAAAGGTATCAAACATAATAGGGCGTCTCAAATCCAAATAGCGGTACTTTAGGCGGACATCTTCGGAAACATCCGCTTTATCATCAATGACAAAAGGAGGTGTTTTTGCTTCATTGATGATAGTCACTTTCTCTGCTTTAATCTCAATGCGCCCTGTTTTCAGGTTCTCATTGATGGTGCCTTCTTCACGCGCAATTACTTCTCCCTCTATATCTAGAACAAATTCATTGCGGATCTTCTCAGCTGCTGCAAGAGCTTCAGGAGAAACCTCCGGATTGAATACCACCTGAACAATGCCAGTGCGGTCACGAAGATCCACAAAGATCAGCCCGCCTAAATCCCGGCGCTTTTGTACCCAGCCTTTTAAGCTTACTTTTTCTCCTATAGCTTTTTCTGTTACTTCCCCGCAAAAATACGTTCGCCCAAACATTCTAATTCCTCCCAAATATAAAACTGATTTATGATTGATAAAGCTCTGTAAATTTTTCTATGAAAGAATCAAGACCAACCTCTGTTTGTTCTCCCGATTCCATTGATTTTACATTAATTTTGTTCGCTTTAAGTTCATCTTCACCCAAGA
Organism: Cytobacillus sp. Bac17; assembly: GCF_024519925.1. Classification (NCBI taxonomy): domain Bacteria; kingdom Bacillati; phylum Bacillota; class Bacilli; order Caryophanales; family Bacillaceae; genus Cytobacillus; species Cytobacillus sp. Bac17. The sequence continues at coordinate 326,547 of NZ_JALJRC010000002.1, forward strand.
CAGCAACAAACTTTGCATTCGACCGGTCTGCCGCTTTAAACTGGGCTTTAATTTTTCTGTCAAGATAATCTCTTTCAGCAGAATATCCTGCCATTCGAAGTTTTTGAAGAAGGCCGACTGTGTAATCCTTTGCTTCCTCTCCAAGGGATACAAGGTAGCAATCAATGTCCTTATTAAGAGGCAGATCCACCTTCTCTGCTTCAAGAGCAGCAATGAATCGCTCGACACTTAAAGCAAAACCTATTCCCGGCGCTTCAGGACCGCCAATTTCCTCAGTGAGGCCATTGTATCGTCCGCCGCCGCAAAGAGTGGTAATTGCTCCGAAACCTTCGGAATCACTCATAATTTCAAAGGCCGTATGATTGTAATAATCCAGGCCGCGAACAAGATTTGGATCAACAATAAAGTCAATATCCAGGTTCTTTAAATACTTTTGAACCTTCTCAAAGTAGGTTTTTGAATCATCATTTAAATAATCAATGATGGATGGAGCAGATTTCATAAGTTCATGTTCACGGTCCTGTTTACAGTCCAGGATGCGCATTGGATTTTTTTCAAGGCGATTCTGGCAATCCTGGCAAAACTCCCCGATCCGCGGCATGAAGTGATTGACCAGAGCCTCTCTGTGTGCAGATCGGCTTTCTTTATCTCCCAGGCTGTTCACAATCAATTTAAGCTTTTGCAGGCCCATGCTTCTATAAAGTGACATTGCCAGTGCGATAACTTCCGCATCAATTGCCGGATCCGCGCTGCCGATCGCTTCGACGCCGAATTGGACAAACTGGCGAAAACGTCCTGCCTGGGGGCGTTCATAACGGAACATTGGTCCCATATAATAAAGCTTTACAGGCTGGCTCGCATCACCGTACATTTTATGTTCAACGAATGACCTTACAGCAGAAGCCGTTCCTTCAGGACGAAGTGTCAGGCTTCGTCCGCCGCGGTCTTCAAACGTGTACATTTCTTTTTGAACAATATCTGTCGTGTCTCCAACACTGCGCAGAAATAATTCTGTATGTTCAAAAATAGGTGTTCTGATTTCACGATATTGAAATTTCTCACAAAGTTCCCTTGCCTTTTCTTCTATCAATTGCCATTTTTCAACTTCCCCCGGCAAAATGTCCTGCGTTCCCCTCGGTATTCGGATAGACATGAAAATTACCTCCTAATGCAAAATGATAACTATGTATAATTTATTGATCCTTTACGCTTTAGCCTATAAATCAGCCATGACCGAAAGCAGCGCCAAAATAAAAAAACTCCCGCCTCCTTGTATATTAAATACAAGGGACGAGAGTTTGGTTTTCCCGTGGTGCCACCCTAGTTGAAGCCAATAAATAGACTTCCTCTTTTACAGTTAACGCCTGTTAACGTTCAGCTCCTACTAAAGATCACGTCTTTTTCAGAGAGAAACCTACGAAGTGTTCTTTCGTTAAATCATCATGTGAGAATGCTTTCAGCCGGGCGGCACTCTCTCTCTTTTCATGTGGGGTTTAACTACTCTTCTCCATCAATGGTTTATCGAAAAGCAGAAACGCCTTGGTCAGGCGCTGCAGCTAGACATTTAATTGTATTTGTCATTTTATTTATATTATAATACGGAGCATCTTCATCAATGTCAAGACTAAATACATGTTATGATCGTTCCAGCTTTTTTTTCAATTTCCTGACATCCTTGAGAGATAGTCCAAACTCTGATGCGAGTTCAATCATGTTTGAGTTTTGTTCTCTTTGTATAAAATCATGAAAATCCACCCCGAACAGCTGATTTTCACCAGATTGTGCAGACATCCCTTTTTCTCCAAATCTCATAGTGCTCACCCTTTTTTTGTAGTCTGTTCTATTCTTTCCATTTTCAGATGAAATGTTTCATAGCAGGACAAATTTAATTCCCAGCTAAAAATGATTGCTGATAAACCGATATTAGAAGGGAAATTGCGCAAGATGCAGAAGTATTCTAGGACCAAAGTTATCTTGACTGCCAGCACCTTGTTTGTTTTTCTTTTAATAAGGATTTTTATTATGAAAGGAGGCTGCCTGTTGAAAAAAAGAAAACCACTTATTCTCGTAATATGTCTTATGCTTTTGGCTGGCATAACACAGGCGGAAACACAGGTTAAAGCTGAAAATAGTTCTGTAACAATCCCCACAAATAATCTTAACGTCCGTCAAGGCCCAGGCTTAAGCTACCCCATTCTGGGACAAGCCCAGAAAGGAGATCAGTTTAACGCTCTTTCCCGTGAAGGAGATTGGATTAAAATTAATTTCCAGGGGGAAAACGGCTATGTGGCCAGCTGGCTTGTTTCCGATACGACCACCAGTCAGACAGGAGAAAAAGCAGCCAGTACAAATTCCCAGGCAATCATCACAACAGATGGCCTGAGGGTGAGAAAGGGACCTGGTACAAGTTACGGTGTCCTGGGAACTATACAGAAAGGAACAGCCTATAAGGTCAAGAGCACAGAAGGAAGCTGGGTTAAGATCCAAACACAGTATGGAGATGGATGGGTCGCAAATGAATTCGTCCAATACAGCGGCAGCCAAAAGAAAAATTCATCAAGCAGCAGCCAAACCGGGAAAATCACGGCAAACTCCTTAAATGTAAGAAACAAGCCATCGCTTAATAGTGACGTCATCGGCAAACTAAATTCGGGGGAGACAGTAGCTGTTATTTCTCAAAATGACAGCTGGACAGAAATCTCTTTCTCGGGCAATGCCGGATGGATCAGCAGCCAATATATTGCGGTTCAATCCTCACAATCAGAAAGCAAACCAAAACAGTCGGCGTCCGGGAAATCCGGCACTGTTACGGCAACTTCTTTAACCGTTAGGAATAAAGGATCGTTAAATGGGAAACCGATTGGTTCTGTTACAAAAGGCCAAACCTTTCCTATTCTTGAGCAAGCTGATAATTGGGCAAAGATTGAATATCAGACTGGTTCTTATGGATGGGTAGCAAGCTGGTTCATAGACATAGCAGCCGAGAAAAATTCCGGCTCTTCCCAGCAGAGTGTAAACGGCAGTTCTGCAATTATATTACATAACGGATCAAATATTAGAAAAAAAGCGAGCAGCCAGTCATCTGTCATTCACAGGGCAAATAAAGGGGACAGCTTTGAAATTATCAGCCTGAATGATGATTGGTATGAAGTCCGCCTTCCAAACGGCGGGACGGGTTTTGTAGCAGGATGGATCGTCACGGTTGAAGGGTCTGCACCTGCAGTAACAAAACCGGGAGCAGAACAGCACCTGGAAAATAAAACAATCGTCCTTGATCCCGGCCATGGTGGCCGTGATAACGGGACAACAGGGGCACGAGGGACTCGTGAAAAAGATATTACAATCAGGACCGCTCAATTGCTCGCAGACAAATTAAGATCTGCAGGTGCAAATGTTATTCTTACCAGAAGCGGAGATACCTATTTGCCGCTTCCTTCCAGAGTAGGCATTTCACATTATCATAATGCAGATGCTTTCATCAGCATTCATTATGACAGCACGCCAGATCGCACTGCAAGAGGAGCGACTACTTATTATTATCATCCTTTTCAACAGGAACTTGCAGCCAATATTCACTCCAATGTAATAGCCATGACAAACCTGAGAGATAGGGGCTATAGAGCTGGAGATTATCATGTGATAAGAGAGAATAAACGCAATGCAGTTCTCATCGAGCTTGGATATCTGAGCAATCCGGCTGAAGAGGCCCTGATTTCTTCTGCACAGTATCAGCAATCAGCAACAGCAGGAATTTATCAGGGACTTGCCCGCTATTTCAAAAATTAGCAAAAAGCCCCGGCATCCTACTTTGGGTGCCGGGGCTTTTTTGCTTTTCGTTATAAATTAACTTACTTGCTTTCTAAAATTAACGTAACGGGTCCATCGTTGGTTAACTGAACATCCATCATGGCCCCGAATACACCTGTTTCTACTTTCAGGCCTTTAGCTTCTAAATACCGGTTAAAAGCATCATAGATATTTACGGCATGCGCCGGGCTAGCCGCTTCCATGAAATTGGGCCGTCTGCCCTTCCGGCAGTCTCCATATAAAGTAAACTGGGAAACCGAAAGAATTTCACCTTCCTGATCCAGCAGTGAAAAATTCATTTTGCCATTTTCATCTTCGAAGACGCGAAGATTGGCAATTTTATCAGCCAGAAAAGCTGCGTCCTCTTCCTTATCTTCATGGGTGACTCCAACGAGCAAAACAAACCCCTTTTTGATGCTTCCGACGGTTTTGCCGTCCACCGTTACGCTGGCTTCTTTGCTTCGCTGCACTACAACACGCATTCTATCTGCTCCCTTTAGTTCATAATCCTTCTTACTGCGTAAATATCAGGGATTTGTTTAATCCGATCCACAACCTTTTGCAGATGGCTGACATTGTGTATGGCAATGGACATATTAATCGTTGCTGATTTATTGCGGTCTGATCGTCCTGATACGGCTGAAATGTTGGTTTTCGTTTCATTAACAGCCTGAAGGACCTCATTTAATAATCCCCTGCGGTCATAACCGGTAATTTCAATTTCAACATTGTATTCTTTCCGGTCATTTAAGGCTGTTTCCCACTCAACCGGGATGAGCCTTTGTTTTGCATCATCCGTTTCAATATTAGGACAATCATCACGGTGTACAGAAACTCCTCTGCCCTTTGTAATAAACCCGACGATTTCATCTCCGGGGACAGGATTACAGCAGCGGGAAAGGCGAATCAGCAGGTTATCAATGCCTGAAACCCGGACACCGGATTCGCGTTTTTTGGCAGATGGAAAAGTCTTCAGTTCCGAAACAGCATTTGTAATATCGGAGGTTTGTTCAAGATCGCGTTTCTTGCGCCATTTTTCTGTCAGCCTGTTGGCAACCTGAAGTGCCGTTACTCCATTATAGCCAACAGCAGCATACATATCTTCCTCTGTGGCAAAATTGAATTTCTCTGCGACCCTTTTTACATTATCAGATGTCAAAATTTCCTTCAGGTCGAAATCCATATTGCGAATCTCCCGCTCAACAAGCTCTTTTCCTTTTTCCACATTCTCTTCTTTTCTCTGCTTTTTGAAAAAGGTTCGTATTCTATTTTTAGCCTGTGAAGTCTGAGCAAGCTTCAGCCAATCTTTGCTCGGTCCATATGAATGCTTGGATGTCAGGATTTCAATAATATCGCCGGTCTTCAATTTGTAATCCAGCGTGACCATTTTTCCGTTGACTTTGGCACCGATTGTCTTGTTTCCAATTTCCGAGTGAATTCGGTAAGCAAAGTCAATGGGAACGGAGCCGGAAGGAAGTTCGATGACATCCCCTTTAGGAGTAAAAACAAACACCATATCGGAAAACAAATCGATCTTCAGTGATTCCATGAACTCTTCAGCATTTGCAGCATCATCCTGAAACTCCAGGATTTCACGGAACCAGGTCAGCTTCTCCTCAAATGAAGAGCCCTCATTCACTCTTTTTCCTTCTTTATAAGCCCAATGGGCAGCAATACCAAACTCTGCAATTCTATGCATATCCATGGTACGGATCTGGACTTCCAGCGGGTCACCTTTTGGCCCGATAACCGTGGTATGAAGAGATTGATACATATTCTGTTTAGGCATGGCAATGTAATCTTTAAAACGGCCGGGCATCGGCTTCCAGCATGTATGAATAATCCCGAGAACCGCATAGCAATCTTTAATGCTGCTTACAACAATGCGTACAGCAAGAAGATCATATATCTCATTGAATTGCTTGTTTTGAAGCGCCATTTTTCGATAGATGCTGTATATATGCTTAGGGCGGCCGGATATCTCTGATTTAATTGAAACCTCTGACAGCCTGCCCCGCATGACATTGATAACATCATCCAGGTACTCTTCCCGTTCCGCTCTTTTTTTCTTCATCAGGTTTACAATCCGATAATATTGCTGCGGATTTAGGTACCTTAGAGCCGTATCTTCAAGCTCCCACTTAATCTTTGAAATTCCAAGCCTATGCGCAAGAGGTGCAAAAATTTCAAGCGTTTCGTTCGAAATGCGGCGCTGCTTTTCAGCTGGCAGATGCTTAAGTGTCCGCATATTATGAAGACGGTCAGCAAGCTTAATTAAGATTACACGAATGTCCTGGGCCATTGCCACGAACATTTTCCGATGATTTTCAGCCTGCTGCTCTTCCTGTGATTTATATTTAATTTTCCCCAGTTTTGTTACACCATCGACAAGCATTGCCACTTCTGAATTGAAGGATTCTTCGATATTCTCCAATGAGATTTCGGTGTCTTCAACCACATCGTGAAGAAAGCCGGCAGCAACCGTTGATGGATCCATCTCCAGATCAGCAAGGATGCCTGCCACTTGAATTGGATGGATAATGTATGGTTCACCGGACTTCCTATATTGTTCACGGTGGGCATGCTTGGCAAACTCGTACGCTTTTTTTACAAGCTCTGCATGCTCATCGTTTAAATATTCTTTTGCTCTGTTGATGACTTGCTCGGCGGTCAGAACTTGATCGTTCGCCATGGAATCACCTTTATCTCCCTGAATTTTATGCATTTGCATAATGTAATAATTTTGTAATTGGATTTATAACAAGTTATAAAAAAAATTAATATTGCTACTATTATCGAAAAAAAAAGTGAAGATGTAAAGGGATAGACTGTTATTTTTATGGGAATAACAAAAATTTTGTCGTTTTTTGTCCGAATTTCTTTATTGTTTTTCCATAATTGGTTTTGGAAGCACTTTATATACCTATTTTGACAGATAAATTAAAAAGAGCACCATTTCGTATGGCGCTCTCTTGGTATGAAAAAATTAATACTGCATCAATGTCAGAATATCGTAATCGTCAAGCTTTTTACGGCCATCAAGGTATGTTAATTCGATAAGGAATGCAATGCCAGCCACTACTCCGCCAAGTTCTTCAACCAGCTGGATGGTTGCATCAATTGTTCCGCCTGTCGCAAGGAGATCGTCAGTGATCAGAACTCTTTGCCCAGGTTTGATGGCATCTTTATGAATGGTTAATATATCCTTGCCATATTCTAAGCCATAATTAACCTTGACTGTTTCACGGGGAAGTTTTCCTTCTTTGCGGACAGGGGCAAAACCTACACCTAATGAATAAGCAACAGGGCAGCCGATGATGAATCCGCGGGCTTCCGGGCCAACAACCAGATCAATTTTCTTTTCACGGGCATATTCAACAATTTGGTCAGTCGCATATTTATACGCTTCACCGTTGTCCATAAGTGTTGTAATATCTTTAAATTTTATGCCTGGCTTCGGCCAATTTTCAACAATTGTTATATACTGTTTTAAGTCCATTTTTCTTCCTTTGCCTCCTCAAGTTTTACAGCCCCTTGCATAACTTCATCAAACCAGTCTTTGAGCTGCTGAAAGGATGAATAGAGCAAATCGCTCTCAAGAGTGTATTGTGCCTGTTTAAGCTGATAGGTTCGCGAATCAGCTAAATCACGTTTAATTGATGTATTGTTTAACGAAATGACACCATTATTTATTTTAACAAAATCCAATTCAAAAAACACTTGAGACATAAAATCTACCGTTTCCCTGCTCCATCCCTTATGCTTCGCTATATCATTCCCATGACGCCTGATATCGACCGAGCCTTTTTTAGCAAGCAGGGCAAAATACCACTTAAAATGATCTCTTGTTGGAATAGTGCTGAAATAGTCACTGTCCTCTTTATAAAAATGAGCATAAATTCTGGCAGGTTTTTTTCCGGAGAATACATGAGCAAGCATTTCCTTTGAAGGCGGCATATCAGCAAGCACGATGTTTGAACCATCTAGTTTTAATGCTTCTGCATCCTCTTCAGATGATATTTTCACCATACTATCCCCTGCATATGTCCTGAATTTGGATATATGTTCCTCATTAAAGAATATCCAAGTAGTGTTTACCTCAGGAATGACGCTTTGGAGCCTTTCGAGCCGCTTTAAACTCCGGATATCAAATAGCTGCCAGGAGTTCACTGCCATATCCTGCAGGAAGATTTGCGGTTTTTTAATATTATTCCATTCATTAATGGATAATTCGCCAATAACCGATAGCTTGGAATATGGTGAAATATGCTCATGCAAATGTCCGAGGCCAAAGCCGATTCCATCAAGGGAAGATCCATCATTTTCGATGGTGACCTTTATATGAGTTTGATCAGATCCGATTTTTCTCATAGCGGCAATATTGGCCTCTTTTATCATGACTTTCGGTTTTGGATTTCCCATCCCAAATGGGGCAAGCAGCTGCATTTCTTCAATAGAAGAGAGGCTGATATCCTTTAGATGGAAGACGCCATCAATGCTGGTTACCGGAATAAAATCTTCCTCGGTCAGCTGTTCATTTGCAAGAGTATTCAGTCTATCCCTGAGGTCATCGACCGATTCAATTGACAAGGTCATTCCTGCCGCCATTGGATGGCCCCCAAAGTGGGGAAGGATATCCCGGCATTCAGAAAGATTTTTGAACAGATCAAAACCTTTAATACTTCTTGCTGATCCCTTTGCCAGCCCTTTATCACTGTCATAACTGAGAACAATAGCTGGGCGGTAAAACTTTTCAACAAGCTTCGAAGCTACTATTCCAATTACACCGGCATTCCAGCCTTCTTTGCCTACAACAATTACTGAATTCTTACTGATTGGAAAATTAGTTTCAACCTCTTTAACCGCTTGTGCTGCAATGTCATTGACAATAGCTTGCCTCTCTTTATTTAACGTTTCAATTTCTTCAGCAATGGCTTGTGCTTCATAAGGATCATTTGTCAGAAGTAAATCCACTGCCGGATCCGCACTTTCAAGCCTGCCGGCTGCATTGAGGCGAGGCCCGATTGTAAAGCCGATTGTTTCTTCATTAATGGATGGAAGTTCAATTCCAGCCGCTTTAAACAAGGCTTTCAAACCTGTATTCTTAGTTGATTTCAGCTTTTGAATCCCGCGCTTGGCAATAAGCCTGTTCTCTCCCGTTAAAGAAACAAGGTCGGCAATTGTGCCGATTGCAGCTATTTCCAAGAGGTGATCAGGCATTTCACCATATAGCGCATGTGCAAGTTTAAATGCTACTCCAACACCGGCCAGTTCCCGGAATGGGTATCTGCTTTCCGGATGCTTAGGATGCACAATTGCCCATGCTTCAGGAAGCTCATGGCCAGGCTCATGGTGATCTGTAATAATCAAATCCATTCCAAGCTCTTTTGCAGCCTTTGCTTCGTTTACAGCCGATATCCCTGTATCTACGGTAATAATTAAACGGATGCCAGTATCAGCGGCTTGTTCAAAAGCCGGGATATTTGGTCCATACCCTTCAGTAAATCGATTCGGTATGTAGAATTGGACGTCAGCACCGAGATCTCTAAGTGCCATCATCATGACAGAAGTGCTTGTCACTCCATCCGCATCATAATCACCAAAAATTAAGATAGGTTCCTGTTTTTCTATTGCTTCTTTTATTCTGGAAACAGCTTTTGCCATATCTGTCATTAAAAAAGGATCATGAAATTCCTGGTCTTTATCCAATAAAAAATACCGTGCTGAATCAACGGTATCCATTCCGCGATTAATTAACAGCGATGCGGCCAGTGGAGAAATATTCAATTCCTTTGAAAGCTGCTGCACCTTATCCTCCTGTGTTTGCCGAACAATCCATCGCGTTCTTGAATGTAACATACGTTCACCCCTCAGCTTATTAATTATACAAGAGGGGGACATGTGTTTCAATAAGTTAAAATCGGGATATTCCATACAGATTTAGAAAGAAAGATATGAATTGCAGGCCACTTTTTTGCGGACAAGAGAAAAACTTGGGCAAAAGCCCAAGCCTGTTTTATTTTAATGAATATCCCTATCCAGCTCTTTTTCAAACTCTTCATTATTGGCATTATCCTTTACCGCATGTCCCGCATGCAGCTTTTCATTTTCCTTTTTTAGTATTTTCACTTTCCTTTGAAGTGAGTAAATACGGACAAGGCCCACAGACCCGACAATCATTCCTCCCATAAGGACTGATCCTAAAATCACTAGAATCAGCGGCCACTGGCTTTCCCCAAACAAGTAGTTTACCGTTACATTATCAACATTGATTACTGCAAAAACAGCGACTATTAGTGCAAATAAAAAACCAAATAATAAAGCCCATTGAAATTTCATGCAATCCTCTCCCCAATATTTTCTCTAATTTATGCGCTCTTCACTATAAGGATTAATGTGCACAAATACATTTTGAACATTTTCCAATCCAAGCAGCTTGCGTTTCACTTCTTTGCCCACCCGGTGGCCATCCTCAACAGTCATATTGGGATCCACTGAAACTTTAATATCTACAATAACATAATGTCCGTGTTCCCTTGCGTGCAGTTCATCAATCCTTTTAACCAGATCAACGGATTCAGCAGTTTTGCGCATCTCAAGTGTATCTTCTTCATGAAGCACATGATCAAGTGTGCTATGAATGGATTCTTTCCCCAGCCTCCATGCCATCTTGAGAATCATAAGGGAAACAATGAGACCAGCAACAGGATCTGCATACTCAAGCCATTCGATCCCCATTCTTCCGCCAATTATTGCACATCCAATGCCTATTAAAGCTGCAATTGATGAATAGACATCTGAACGGTGTTCATAGGCATTTACAATTAAAGCATCACTGTTTAGTTTCTTTCCCAAATTATACTTATAACGAAACATCGCTTCTTTCACAATGATAGAAACCAGCACTGCAGCTATCGCAATTGCTTTTGGAGGTTCAATTGGCGAAAAAAATGACTCAAATGATGATTTGCCGATTTCAATTCCCACGAGGAACAGCAAAACCGCAACAATAATGGCTGCAATCATTTCAGCTTTTCCATGACCATATGGGTGATCCTTATCCGGCGGCTGTTTTGCAGCTCTCAGCCCTAAATATACAGCAAAGGATCCGGCTACATCTGAAGCAGAATGGACCGCATCTGCCACGAGCGCTTTACTTCCTGAATAAATGCCTATTCCCCATTTGATGGCAGCAAGAATAATATTGCCCACGATGCCAATAATGGCTGCAAATTCAGCTTTCTTAAAACGATCGTTATTTTCCAAAGCGATACTTCCTTCCTCCCTGAACTTGTTTTTAGTTTATCCTATTTCCCGGAATCATTAACCTTTTTTGTAAAATAGACGGCATCCAGTTTTCCAGATTAACAAAAAAACTCAGGCATTCGCCTGAGTCTTTGAAAGTATTATACTTGAGGTTCGTCACTGACTTTGCGTTTTTCTTTTACGGTATTAATAACGCCTTTTTCTTTCAGTTCTTTGCCTTTCCATACTGCCCAAATCTGCGCAGCAAGGAAAATCGATGAATAGGTACCTGCAATTAAACCGATCAGAAGCGCAAACGAGAAATTTCTGATTGACTCACTTCCAAACACCAGGAGCGCAACGACAGTAAATACAACAGTTAAAACAGTATTCACAGAGCGGCCAAGCGTTTGGCGAAGACTTTTGTTTACAACATCAGCAATATCTTCGAATGATTTGAGCTTTTTCTTTTTCTGCATATTCTCACGCATCCGGTCGAACGTTACGATTGTATCGTTGATCGAATAACCTACTACCGTCAGTACTGCTGCAATGAAGGTAATGTCCACTTCAAGACGCGTAAAGCTAAATACAGCGATTATAAAGAAGGCATCATGCAGAAGCGCAAGAACTGCTGGAATAGCCATCTTGATCTCAAAGCGAATGGTTACATAGATGATAATGCCTACAGAGGCTATGGCAAGAGCCTTTAATGCATTTTTAGCGAGCTCTTTTCCTACAGTTGGTGAAACTGTGCTGACATTCGGACCTTGACCGAATTCTTCATGAAAATGAGTTTTAACCTCTGCTATTTCATCTTTAGTTAAAACATCTTTAAGTCTAGCAACACCGATTTCTTTATTATCGCCCGAGATGACAATATCATCCGTCTCGATTCCAAGCGCTGATAATTCAGCTTGAAATTTTTCTTTTGTTATAGGTTCACTTGCCTGCTGCTCGATGCGGGTACCGCTGACAAAATCGATTCCCAGATTTAAGCGGAAAATAGAAACAACAATGATTCCCACTGCAATTAATACAGCAGAAAGGATGAAAAACTTCTTGCGGTTCCCTACGAAATCAAATTTATCGAACTTGGTCGGCAAATCCAGAGTATCGTAATTTTCAGCAATGTTTTTGATCTCACTTTTCTTAACACCAAACCAGCCTGGCTTTTTATTCAGTGCTTTACTATGGACCCAAAGCCCCATAAGCAGCCTTGTGCCATACACCGCAGTAATAAAGCTTGCCAGGATGCTTATTATAAGCATGGTAGCAAATCCTTTTACAGAACTTGTCCCATACATGAATAAAACGGCTGCTGCTAAAATGGTTGTGATATTTGCATCAAATATCGTCGAAAGTGAGTTTTTCTCACCAGCCTGGAAAGCTGATTTAATTGTTCTGCCCACTTTTATTTCTTCGCGGATTCTCTCATAGGTAATAATATTCGCATCAACAGCCATACCAACCCCCAGAATGAGCGCAGCAATACCAGGCAGCGTCAATACGCCATTCATCCAGTCAAATACGAGTAAAATCAGATAAATATAGAAAGATAATGTAATTGTCGCAATAAACCCAGGGAAACGATATACCGCAATCATGTAGATAAATATAATGGCAATTCCAATGATACCGGCAAGAATAGTCGTTTCCATTGCCTGCTCACCGAATTTCGCACCTACCGATGTCGAATAAACTTCATCGAGCTGTACAGGCAGGGAACCGGCATTCAATAAATCCGACAGTGTCTTTGCTTCTTCAATCGTAAAATTCCCGACAATGGACACGGTATCCTGATTAAAAACCTGGCTTACCTGTGGAGCTGATAAATATTTTGGATCTTCTTTTGCTGACTCAGCCTGGAAGGTATCCTGGCCTTCTTCAAAATCGAGCCAAATGACAAGCAGGTTATTTGGCGCTCCCATATTTACAATCTTTTGAGTTACATCTTTAAATTTGCTTGCACTTTTCAGTTTCAATGAAACACTTGGCTTTCCGTTTTCATCGAATGTCTGCTTTGCCCCATTTTCAGCAAGGTCTGAACCATCCATCATCAATTGATCATTAACATCTCTAAATGATAGATTAGCTTCTGTGGACAGAATTTCCCTTGCCTTATTCTGATCTGTTACACCAGCAAGCTGAACACGGATCCTCTTATCTCCCTCAATCTGGATATTCGGCTCACTGACTCCAAGAACATTGATCCGCCTATCCAGTGCTTCTGCAGTACTTGCAAGGACAGCTTTATCAACCTTCTGCCCATCTTTTGGCGTTACATCATAAAGGACTTCAAATCCGCCCTGCAAATCAAGGCCAAGCTTTATATTTTTTAAAATGTTGTTTGTCGTTGCCCCTGCCAGGCTTCCCAATAATACAACAATCAGGAAGAAGGCAACGATACGGCTGCGCTTTACCATTATAAATAAATCCTCCTTAGCTATCGCCCGCTTATTGAAATCAAAAGCATCTGTGATGCATCATTAACCATACAGGCCTGCGTCGGAAAGCTGCGTATCTGTTCAATGCAGCCCCCGTAATATGACTTTTTTGTTTGAATCCTAGCTGGCTTTTCTATCCGTTCTTAAATTTCATTCTATGTATGAACAATTACAAGAAAAAGACAGATTACTCCGCTTTTCATTATGAAACAGATTGTAAAACCTGTCAATTTGTCTTATTTCATGTTAATTTTTATAAAAATTGGAAGAATGCCTACTTTAGCAGTTCCCTTCTTTCTTCTTCATTATCAAAAGCAAAGTCAGCCTCTTTAAAAGCCTCGATGGTAGCATAGTGAATGTATTCACTCACTTTTACCTCCATTATTTCTTCCACAATTTCAAATAGCCTGACATTTCCTCTTGGCTTTTTCCACTTTTTCTTTGTTAGGAATTCCCATAGCTCCTGTTCAGTCACTTTTTTATATCCCAGCAGCCGAAATTCATCCAATTTGCTTTCCAATGCAGGTTTTACCGTAGTGCGAAAATAATCATATTCATGGCCGATTTTCACTTTCAGCCGCCTCCCCGCCATTATTCACATGGAAATTATGATAGCTTGTCATGCTTTGTCCTCTATCTTGCATATAGATAATTGTATATGATAATACCCATTTTGAGAAGGCAGGGAGTTGAATGTCCAAATTTCTGAAAGGTACCATGATCCTGCTCGCTGCAGGCCTGGTGACCAGGGTCCTGGGCTTTATAAACAGAATTGTCATTGCCCGGTTTATTGGAGAAGAAGGCGTTGGCCTTTATATGATGGCTTTTCCCACTATGATTCTAGTCGTCACCATCACACAGCTTGGGCTGCCGGTCGCTATTTCTAAGAATGTGGCCGAAGCGGAGGCAAAGGGAGATACAGCAAAAATCAAGAAAATATTAGTTGTTTCCTTAGCGACGACTATATCACTGTCAATTGTTTTCACTCCTGCTTTAATTTTGCTTGCTCCATTATTATCAGATACACTCTTTACCGATGAACGCACAAAGCTTCCTTTGATGGCAATCGCCCCTATCGTGCCGATCATTGCAGTTTCTTCTGTCATTCGGGGTTATTTCCAGGGCAGACAGAACATGAAGCCTGCTGCCTATTCCCAGATGATTGAACAGGTAGTCCGAATCAGCCTGATCGCTTTGATGACTAAGGCATTCCTGCCATACGGAATTGAGTATGCGGCAGCGGGAGCCATGCTGGCAGCTGTCATTGGAGAACTTGCATCATTGCTTTATTTAATGACCACATTTAAGCTTAAAAAGAAATTCAGAGTCAGGAAACAATTTTTTAAATTTGTGTCTTCCGGAAAAAGTACATTTAACGAATTGATGACCGTTGCTCTTCCAACGACAGGCAGCAGAATGATCGGTTCAGTCGCTTGGTTTTTTGAACCGATTGTGGTAGCACAGAGTCTTGCACTTGCAGGGGTGGCGGCCGCTGCGGCTACGAAGCAATATGGTGCTCTTACCGGCTTTGCCATGCCTCTTCTGATGCTTCCATCGTTTATTACTTATTCTTTGTCAACATCTCTTGTTCCGGCTATCAGCGAAGCAAATTCCCAGAATAATATGCGTCTGATTGAATACCGGCTTCAGCAGGCACTTCGGTTTGCATTTATTACTGGCGGCCTGGCAGTGGTGGTTCTTTATGTCCTTTCCGATCAATTGATGGAAGTAATGTATGGCTCCTCAAGCGGTTCTCATTTTATTAAATTGATGGCGCCATTTTTTCTGTTTTATTATTATCAGGGACCTCTTCAGGCAACTTTACAGGCATTAAATCTGGCCCGTGCCGCAATGATCAACAGTCTGATTGGCGCTGCCGTTAAAACGGCAGTCATCTTTCTACTTGCCAGCCAGCCTGCATTTGGCATCAATGGTGTTGCGATGGGAATTCTGACCGGCACAGTCCTGGTGACAATGCTTCACTTTGCAACAGTCTTGAAAGCTATTTCGTTTACTTTTTTCATCAGGGACTATCTAAAGACGTTTATTGCCATGTTTTTGTCAGGAGGCATTGGCTTCTGGATGCTCAAAGATTTACTTTCCCCTGACTTGAATACAGCAGTGAGGGTAATTGTGATTTCTTTCGCTATCACTTCTGCATATGTAATTTTCTTATTATTCTTCAAGCTGATTAAAAAGAGTGATCTGATTCGGATTCCATGGGTTGGCAGACTGTTATCAAGATTTGCATTTAGATAATTTGCCTATATCAGCAGGGTCAGCTCAATTTTGCCTATCTTGAGCTGGCCCTCGATTTATTTCCTATCGTCAAGCAGATCTACATAAAATTGGCCATTTTCATAGCTGCAGAATGATATATTTGATAACTCTTTATACCCCTCTTTTCTAAGCTCTTGCCGAAGCCAAAAGTCACTTTTGTTTATCGTTTCCAGATTAGTTTTCTGGATTGTCCCATCTATGATTAAAGGGATTGTAATTCCCCCCTCTTTGCTGTCCTTTTTTTCAAACACTGACAAAGTACCGGAAGATTCAAGGATGGCAAATTCCACATCTGAGATTTTGGCAATATCTTTTTCTCTTAACTGCAAAAGCAGGTCATCAAAGTTATACCGCTGTTTCCTCATGGCATTTTCATCAATTTTTCCTTTATTAATAATAATGGTCGGTTTGCCATCAACGACATCCCTGAACGTTTTGCTCTTCAGGGAAAGTATGGCCAGCACAATCTGCACAACCATCAAAAGGAGCATTGGCAGCACATTTTTCAGGATTTCTGAATCCGGAGTTTCAATCGCCACTACTGCAAGTTCAGCAATCATGATATAGACGACTAAATCCAGGATGCTTAGTTCACCAATTTCTCTTTTGCCCATTAGTCTAAAAATGAGAAGAATGACTGCATAGAGAAATAATGTTCTTCCTACAATGATTAGATATTCTTCCACTTCTACAGCACTCCTTTTGATGCAATCCTTTATATCCTTCCGCATATTAAAACTTTTATGATTTTATCTGCCTTTTTCTTTGAACATTTTAGATTCTATTTTTTCATTGTGTGAATATGCTTGTACTAAGGATTAAGCTGAATAGCCTCTGGGGTAAAAGCTGTTCCTATTTACTGATTCAGAAGGGAGAGGGTCAATATAGAAGAGTCAAAGAACTTCGGAAGCGCCGTACTTTATGGAATTATCGCCATTTTTGCCATTGCTGTAGCGAGCAGTCTCGTTTTTTCACTGCTTCTGCGGTTCACCTCGCTGCAGGAGTCTTCCCTGCAGTATATTATTTCTGCTGTTTCATTTGTTTCTCTTTTTGCGGGCGGGTTCATATCCGGAGGTAAAGGGAAGCAAAAAGGATGGCTGCTTGGAGGCTTGACAGGCCTTATTTACTCAATCGTTATTTTTCTATTTCAATATTTGGGACATGACAGTTTATTTGATATGGAGCAAATGATATACCACACCTGTTTTACGCTGACTGCAATGATGGGCGGTATATTGGGAGTTAATCTCAACACTAAAAGAACAGCTTAAAAAAGAAGGTCCTGAAATTCAGGACCTTCTTTTTTTGATATTAAGATTTTGCTAATGCATCGCCAGTTGCCTGCGTTACTTCGCGGATCGCTGCACGATCGTATGTAAGACGGCTTCCGTCACCACATTTAATAACCACTTTGTCTTCGTCGATGGCATCAACGAATCCATGAAGACCGCCGATTGTAACAACCTTATCTCCCTTTTTTAAATCACTTTGCATTTGCTGAACTGCCTTTTGGCGTTTCTGCTGCGGACGAATTAACAGGAAATAGAATAAAACAAACATCAGCAATAATGGTCCTAATGTTCCTAAAAGCTCCATAGTTTTCCCCCCTTTCAAAGATTGTCCCGATTTAAGGAAAAGCTGCTCCTTAAACGAACTCTCAATTTTTATTATTAAAAGTTCTTCGCGTTAGGCTTATTGAATCCATACCTTTCGAAAAACTCTTCTCTAAAATCACCCAAGCGATCATCTCTAATCGCCTGTCTTACCTGCACCATTAATTTTAGCAGAAAATAGAGATTATGGTAAGTTGTAAGCCTGATTCCAAATGTTTCGTCACAGCGGATCAAATGCCTGATGTAAGCACGGCTGTAATTACGGCATGTGTAGCAATCGCAATTCTCGTCAATTGGGCCAAAATCTCTTGCAAATTTTGCATTCTTAACAACCAGTCTGCCATTACTTGTCATCAATGTTCCGTTTCTGGCAATCCTTGTAGGGAGAACACAGTCAAACATATCAATCCCTCTGATTGAACCATCAATCAGGGAATCGGGGGATCCTACTCCCATAAGGTATCTTGGCTTATCAGACGGCAAAAGCGGTGTTGTGAACTCAAGTACACGGTTCATTACATCTTTAGGTTCACCTACAGATAAACCACCAACAGCATACCCCGGGAAATCAAGAGATGTTAAGTCTTTCGCGCTTTGTTTACGCAGCTCCTCATATTCTCCACCCTGAATAATTCCGAAGAGTCCCTGATCATTCGGGCGTTTATGTGCTTGTAAGCATCGCTCAGCCCAGCGGGAAGTCCGCTCTACTGACTTCTTCATATATTCGAAGGATGCTGGGTAAGGTGGGCATTCATCAAACGCCATCATAATATCTGAACCAAGGGAATTTTGAATGTCCATTGCTTTTTCAGGTGATAAAAACAGCTTGTCTCCATTCAGGTGGTTCCTGAAATGAACGCCTTCTTCTTCAATCTTACGGAATTCACTAAGACTGAACACCTGAAACCCGCCGGAATCTGTCAGAATGGCCCGGTCCCAATTCATAAACTTATGCAGGCCGCCTGCTTCTTCCACAATTTCCTGACCCGGTCGAAGCCACAGGTGGTAAGTATTGCTCAGAATAATGCCCGCACCCATTTCCACTAATTCTTCAGGGGACATGGTTTTTACTGTAGCAAGTGTTCCCACAGGCATGAACACAGGAGTTTCAAAAGATCCATGCGGCGTATGGACCCGTCCCAGACGGGCACCGGTTTGCTTACATGTTTTAATTAATTCATAACGAATTGCAGTCAACTTACAGTTCTCCTTCCATTTAAAGCGCAGAGCGCCCCTTTATCGGCGCTAGGAGCTAGACAGTTATCGAAGTACAGAGATAACCTATTTATTAAATAATGAGCATAGCATCTCCAAAGCTGAAGAAACGATAATGCTCCTCCACGGCCTGATTATAGGCATTCAGAACGTTGTCACGGCCAGCCAGTGCACTTACAAGCATAATCAAGGTCGATTTAGGCAGATGAAAATTTGTAATCATGCCATCAATCGCTTTAAATTCATAGCCGGGATAAATGAAAATATCTGTCCAGCCGCTTGCTTCTTCAAAACGGCCATTATGCATGGAAGCAATGGTTTCTAAAGTCCTTGTGGATGTAGTCCCCACACTGATAATTCTTCCTCCCTGCTCACGCACTTCATTCAACAGCCGTGCAGTCCCTTCTGTTACCTGGTAAAATTCAGCGTGCATTTCATGCTCATTCAAATCATCCACACTAACCGGCCTGAAAGTTCCCAGACCAACGTGCAGAGTAATAAAAGCAATATGCACACCCATTTCCTTAATCTCTTCAAGAAGCTGCTCAGTAAAATGAAGGCCTGCTGTAGGGGCTGCAGCAGAACCGCGTTCACGGGCAAATACAGTCTGATAACGGTCACGATCATCAAGCTGCTCCTTAATATAAGGCGGCAATGGCATTTCTCCCAATTCCTCCAGCACCTCATAGAATATCCCGTCATACTTAAACTCCAGTACCCTGCCGCCATGATCTGAAGTTCCAGTGCAAACAGCAGTCAAATTGCCGTTTCCAAACGTTATCTCAGTTCCTTCTTTCACTCTCTTGGCTGGCTTGACCAGCGTTTCCCAGGAATCCCCTTCAAGCTGTTTTAGAAGAAGCACCTCTATTTTCGCACCAGTGCCTGTTTTTTCTCCAAACAGCCTGGCAGGAAGGACCTTTGTGTCGTTCAGCACAAGACAATCTCCAGCTTTGAGATAATGTTTAATATTTTTAAATACACTATGCTGAAGATCTCCGGTTTTTTTATCAAGGACCATTAGCCTGCTGCTAGTCCGATCAGCCAAAGGCGTTTGTGCAATTAATTCCTCAGGCAAATGAAAATCAAACCAATCTACTTTCATGATGTCACCCTCTGTTATTCATATAGACTACCGAAGCCTTCCTATAAAATAAAAGATGGCAGAAAGGATAACACTGATCAAAATCGATGTAACGACTGGAAAATAAAATGTCGTATTGCCTTTCTTGATCACTATATCCCCCGGCAGCTTGCCAATATTAATAAACTGGCTTATAAATCCGATAGCAAAAATGATGGCACCAATGACCATCAGCCACTTTGATATGCCGCTCAATCAGCAGGCACCTCCATCTGAAAATGGCGGTACACCAGGTCCGTTACAATTCTTCCTCTTGGCGTCCGCTGAAGAAACCCAATCTGCAATAAATATGGTTCATAAACATCTTCAATCGTGTGTGCTTCTTCCCCAATGGTCGCTGCAATTGTTTCAAGGCCAACAGGACCGCCGCGGAATTTCTCTATAATCCCTCTTAATAATTTATGGTCAATATGGTCAAGGCCTAAACGGTCAACCTGCAAAAGCTCCAAAGCTTCCTTTGCCAGTGTTTCATCAACCTGGCCATCTGATTTGACCTGGGCAAAATCCCGGACTCTCCGGAGGAGCCTGTTTGCAATTCTAGGCGTGCCTCTTGACCTTCTGGCAACCTCAATGGCGGCTTTTAGATCTATACCTGTATCAAGGACCTCAGCTGTACGGACAACAATATCAGTCAGCTGCTCTTCTGAATAGTATTCAAGCCTGCTAAGCACACCAAAACGGTCCCTTAACGGGGCCGATAACGACCCCGCCCTTGTAGTCGCGCCAACCAGTGTAAAAGGCGGTAAGTCCAATCTGACTGATCTGGCACTTGGCCCTTTTCCGATGACGATATCAAGACAAAAGTCCTCCATTGCCGGATATAGAACTTCTTCTATAGAACGCGGCAAGCGATGAATTTCATCAATAAACAGGACGTCACCAGGTTCCAATGCAGTCAGGATCGCAGCCAAATCACCAGGCCTTTCAATGGCGGGGCCTGCAGTGGTTCTGATATTTACTCCCATTTCATTGGCTATAATGGCAGCCAGTGTGGTTTTCCCCAATCCAGGCGGCCCATATAGAAGGACATGATCTAAGGTCTCCTCGCGTATTCTGGCAGCTTTGATAAAGATCTCGAGGTTCTGCTTTACTTTATCCTGTCCAATATACTGCTTTAGTGTCTGCGGTCGCAGACTCTGTTCGAATGAAAGATCCTGAAGATCAGCTTCACCGGATATTATCCGCTCTTCCATACATAATCACCTACTTAATATCAGCTTAAATGAATCGGACCCGTCCAATACATTATAGTTTTAAAAGCTTTTGCAGAGCTTTCTTTATGTATTGGTCCGTTGTAAGCTTTTCCTTCTTCATTTCCGGTGTAATCTTTTTCAGTTCCTTATCTGAATAGCCCAGCGCCTTTAATGCAAGCAAAGCCTCCTCCAGGTCCCCTGAAGGTCCGCTTTCAGCCTGAAGTTTATCCGCAGAAAACAGATTAGGGAAAAAGTCAGGTACAATATCCGGCAGCTTCCCTTTCAGATCAAGAATCATCTGCCTCGCTGTTTTCTTTCCGACTCCAGGAAACTTAACGAGGAACGCTTCATCTTCATTTTCAATTGCCTGCACCACCTGTTCCGGTTCACCTGAAGCAAGAATTGCAAGAGCTCCCTTCGGCCCAATTCCGGTAACATTCAGCAGCTTGGTAAAAAGGGTCTTCTCCTCCCGAGTCTGAAAACCGTACAGTGCCATAATATCTTCCCGTACATAATGATACGTGTATATCCTTACTTCCTGCCCGAACTCCGGGGTATAGCTAAATGGATTTGGCGTTAAAATCTGATAGCCAATACCATTGTTTTCAATAACCACATATTCCGGCCCGATAAAATCCAGCTTGCCTCTTACGAATTCATACAATGCCTTTCTCTCCTCTAGTTTAACTGTACCTCATTGTACCATATTATATTTTAGGCACGAAGAATAAAATGCTGAACAGAATGGGGCCAGATACATTGCTTATGGAGGAAAATCCTTATGGTACACAAGACGCTTTATATCAGCCAATGCATTAAACTCATTTTATAGGTTAACGTCCACTTTTATTAATTGCTTCCCGCCTCTTTCAATACCGAGATAGCGCAAAGTTTCAGCGGAAGAATGGTGATTATAGATGGACATAATGATTGAAATGGCAATCCCTTTTCTATAGGCATGATAGCCAAATGTTTTTCGAAGTGTATGTGTTCCGATCTTCCCTGGAATTCCAGCTTCCTTTGCTGCATTATTTATGATCCGGTAGGCTTGCTGGCGGGTAATTGGCTGGTTATTCTTTTTGGATTTGAAGAGATAATCACATTCAGAGAAATCATGCTGAGTAAAATATTTTTTCAGTTCTTTTTTCACGCTGCTATTTAAGTAAAATGCTTTAATTTCATCACTATTGAGATCGTTTAAATAAATAAACTCTTTTATCTCCTTCCCATCCCAAACATCACTAATTTTCAGAGATAGCAAATCACTCACTCTTATGCCCGTATTTATACCTAATACAAAAAGCAAAAGATCCCGCTGTGACTGCTGTCTTAAAATCTCTTTAATTTTATTTATGCTTTTGATGTCCTTGATAGGATCAACATATTCCACAAGATTCCCTCCTGCAACTAATGTTACATAAGTATAAGCTATCAAAAAATAAGTAACATTACAAATGATTGAATGCAGTTCATAAGAAAAGCGGAAGCGCCTTGCTCTCCCCCGACATCTTGAGCAGGAAGACGCTGGACCTAGTCAGATTATCAACGTTCAAAATAATTATTTTCTTATTGTTTAAAAAAACAGAAACATGCAAGAGAATCCCATTCCCTTGCATGTTTTACTGCTTTTCAATTCGCTTGCTTTTCACCGGCAGTATAGCTTTTAAAGGTCTCCAGAACTTCCACATATCGATCTTTTGTTACAATGGGGATTCCTTTTTTTAATTCTTCACATTTCGTGCTTTCTAATTTCCCTAAATCGATTTGAAAGAAAGACTGAATAATATTTGTTTTTTTCGGCCTTCCATTGAAAATGGTTAATGTGCCGTCCTCGGTTACACCGAAGTACCCATTTGCTTTTAATAATGGTGATATATCATCCATTTTCCGGCGGAACACTATATAATCCATATCCATATCAACAAGCTGCCATTGATCATATTTAGCCCAGAAATCTTCAAGGGTCCATATGATTTCCTCTATGGTTTCCTGGCTTACTTCCCCATCCAGATATTCTCTCTCCAAAATGACATCCATCTTAAGCGGCCCTTCAATGTGTTTTCCTGCTGCCTCAGCATATACAGAAGTACCCTCAGATAAAAAGTTGAATGCATCCGCCTGGAAGAAGGGATAAAAGGAAGCAGCTCCTATTATTAGCAAGCCCCATATGGTTCTCATGATCGATCACCTCGATTAAATAGTAACTTCTGCAGCATCCGCCTGAGCCTGTTTTCCCAGATCTTTATGATTAGTGTGACCAACATTTTCATGTTTATCCTGAAAAAAATTAATTATGTAAACAGGGGCAAAGCCCAGCAGCTTTGCCCTCTTTGCGGAATCATTATTTTTCCCTGCGGAATAAACTTTTTAAATCCCAATCAATTTGCTCTCGCGGGCCGCCATCACGAAGATTGTTATCAATATTTCTTAAACGGCTAAACGTTCCTTCGTCCGTTACCACCGTAGCAGATCTTCCGCGTAAATATGGCTGAACAGCTTCATGAATCGCTTCTTTCGTCTGTTCTTCCTTATCATAATCATTCAAATCCACAGCAATCAAAACATCGCTTCCATAGGTCACGGAACGGACATCCTCAACGTTAGGAACAGAAGCTGCAACGTTGCCAATTTTTTCAGCAAGCTCACCTTCATAAGCCTGATAATAAGAATTTTTGGCTTGTCGTGTATTGTCATCGAGATGGCCATGATAATTTGCATCGCTATGGCTAAAACGATTATCTCTCTGCAAAAAGCTGCGGTCCCTGTCAGCAAGAGGAACAGTTGGGTTTCCGGTATTTTCATTCCTGACTCTTCTTGCATTATTTTCCACTCTGTTGGAGCCATTATTTTTTCCCTCTGCACCCAGAGTATGATCCATCATTTCTGTCAGAGGCCCATCATTATCTGTACCATCTTCAACCCGGACATTTCCACCGCGGTTTCCGTGATTTTCATTTGAATAATATCCCATGGGCTGACCAATTTCATTCTTTCGATCAACAGATGCATCCTCGTTCGTTCCGCATCCTGCCAATCCCATTGTCATGATGGCAGCCATCGGTACTGCAATTAATTTCTTGTGCAAGCGAAAAACCCCCTCGCTAATATTACAAGCCCTGAGCATTGCTGCTCTTTCTTAGCTTGTGAGCGAAAGGAGGCTTTCATTCTGTCCATTTACGTCCATTTTTTTGTACATTATTTGTTTATCTCATTAACGGCATATTTAAGAGCTTTAATAAAACGCTGTCTCTCAGCAAACTGACCAACAGTTAAATCCAAAACAGGACGAATCTTTACAGAATCAAGATATGTTCTATCCCTTATTACACGATTCCATTCCCTAAATATATCAGTTGGAAATGCCAATGCATGAAGAAAGCCCTTTTCTTCAAGATTGGATTTAAATATTGAATATTTTCCTAAATCGTCAAATGACCATTTCATAAAGGGGAGGATGCGGTTCGCATACTGCAGGTAATCGGAATGTGGAGTACCTACTGCTATCAGGTCAAAATCAAGCAAATATAAAGATTGATCTTTAGCTCTGAGAAAATTATGATGTGCTACATCACCATGCAGAATAACCTTCCTCCCGTATTGAAAAAGCCAGGCGTCCTCTTCAATTCCTTTCAAGGCCCAATCTGCCCAGGCTAATAATTCATTAATAATTTCTTTTTGGACAAAATATCTTATTACTGGGAGATTATTAAGGAAAAGGGTCGCTCTCTCTCTCCACTTGTCTGCCTGCCGATATGCCGGCACAACCGTTTGGTAACGGCTTACAAGCTTCTCTGTAGTATCGTGGAAATTCTTCAGCAAATTTAGCCCTTCCAAACGATCGCTCTTCAAAAAATAGGTGAACACTTCTTCAGAAGGCGGGATGTACTCCAGACACCCAAAATATGTCCGGTCAAAAAACAATGGCGGTTCTTTTGCAACCTCATAAAAAATATATGTTTTTGCAAATCCTTCATTCATTAATGATGAAGTAAATGCCTCCTGAAGCTTTAGCCGGTGATAGGATGAAAATCCTTTCAATACAAAGGCCCGTTCCTGTGTCCTCAGTAAATAAACCTTCTTTCTAATCGGCTTTAACTCTTCAATTTTAAAGGGCAGCTGATCTTGCAAATAGGAGAGGAGACGATTTTGAACTAAATCGT
This sequence comes from Cytobacillus sp. Bac17, assembly GCF_024519925.1. Classification (NCBI taxonomy): domain Bacteria; kingdom Bacillati; phylum Bacillota; class Bacilli; order Caryophanales; family Bacillaceae; genus Cytobacillus; species Cytobacillus sp. Bac17. Next base: position 351,648 of record NZ_JALJRC010000002.1, read on the forward strand.
CTCCTCCATTATTAACCGTCGTATTCACTGCTTTCGTCAAAGCTTCTTGGCATTCCAAATGCCTCTCCGCCCATTTGGCCAAAACCTTGACCGAATGCTGGTCCTGGGCCATAGCCAAATCCCGGACCATATGCCGGCCCTGGACCGAATCCTGGTCCCGGACCGTATCCTCCCGGAGCAAATTTCGGTCCTCCGCATCCGCAATCATTAGAAGCACCCATCACTGAACCAGGCATTAATGGCTTTTGAGACATACCCGGAGATTCTTCCATTCCCTGCACCTGCGGTATGTGTGGCATTTGCATTCCCATGTCTTCTGCACCCATTACATCTGATGGCATTTGATGCGGCATCTGCGGCATCATTGCTCCTTGCACTTGATGCGGCATTTGCATTCCCACGTCTTCTGCACCCATTACACCCGATGGCATTTGGTGCGGCATCTGCGGCATCATTGCTCCTTGTACTTGATGCGGCATCTGATGCGGCATTTGCATTCCCATATCTTCTGCACCCATCACTCCCGATGGCATTTGATGCGGCATCTGCGGCATCATTGCTCCCTGCACCTGTGGCATCTGATGCGGCATCTGCGGCATCATCGCTCCCTGCACCTGATGTGGCATCTGATGCGGCATCTGCGGCATCATCCCTCCCTGCACCTGATGTGGCATCTGATGCGGCATCTGCGGCATCATCGCCCCTTGCACTTGATGTGGCATCTGTTGTCCCATATCTTCTGCCCCCATCACACCTGATGGCATTTGAGCCATTGGCATGAACGGCGAAGATTCATCATAATCCGGACTTTCAACTCCAGCCATCATACCCATATGCGGCATTTGATGCTCCGGCATCATCGCTCCCTGCACCTGGGGCATCTGATGCGGCATCTGCGGCATCATCGCTCCCTGCACCTGATGTGGCATCTGATGCGGCATCTGCGGCATCATCGCTCCCTGCACCTGGTGTGGCATCTGATGCGGCATCTGCGGCATCATCGCTCCCTGCACCTGATGTGGCATCTGATGCGGCATCTGCGGCATCATTGCTCCCTGTACTTGAGGATAAGGCATTTGCGGGTAACATGGATTAAAAGGAAACATTGGCTGATATTGACCTCCTTGATGTGTATATAAAGAAGATTCGCTTTCCGGCGATTCAGGACTTTCTTGATTTGGAGCCGGCTTTGCCTGCGGAAGGATATTGACTGGTTTAGGCGGGAGCTGGGGCTGTGGCTTGGATTCTGATATAGGCAGTGGTTTTTGCTGTGGTTTTGTTTCTGCAGGCTTCACTGGTTTTTCCTTCACTTTAACCTCTTTAGCCGGAAGCGGTTTCTGCTGCTGCGGTTTAACCTCTTTTGCTGGAAGCGGCTTTTGCTGCTGCGGTTTAATCTCTTTTGCTGGAAGCGGCTTTTGCTGCGGAGCCGGCTGCTGAATATTCATCATATAATAATTATTTATATCAATTTCAGGCATAATAGGCTTTGGCATTTTTGGCGTATAAGGTTTTTTGGGAACTTCTTTTGGTGCAGGTTTTGGCACTTCTTTCGGAATTTCAACCTTTGGCGCCGTTACTTTTGGCATTTCCTTTTTCGGTGCTTCTTTTACCGGCTTCTCCTTAGGTGCTTCAGCTGATGGCATGGTAATAGGTTTCTCTTTGGCAAAAGGTTGTTCTGCTTTTGGCATTTCCTTTTTGGCACCCATATTTATTTTTGCTTCCGGTTTTCCTCCAATAGGAGCCTCTTTTTTTATTGAGCCCCCGCTTGCAGGAACTTTTATTTTCATACCGGGCATAATCATATCAGGGTTGCTGAGCTGTGTATTCATCTTTTTCAGCTCTTCAAAATTCACGCCGTACTTTTTTGCAATCTTCCAAAGAGTATCCCCTTTCTGTACGATATGGATTTTCACTCTGAATTCCCTCCTATGCGTAAGGTGATACTTCCATCAATGATGGTTAGTATAGGCCCACACGATGTGGGTCACACAGACGTTGCCACAGGACGTGGCGTTCCTAGTCTGTGTTCCTAATCAGCATTTACGGGCATTTCATCCATTTATTTGAAAATTGCAGATTAGTGCCCGTTAATCGCGATGAGTCCATATAGTGTATGAAGAAATGGGCAAATTGCTAACAATCTACACAAAAAGATATGCATTTTTCCCAGGATTTATGCTTCATCGTTTCTTCTAATCCTATTAACAGCAAAGGGCAGCAAGGCAATAAAAAAATCCTCCCGGGCGGGGAGAATTTTTTATTGCCTAAATTTACGAAGAGTATTTCTGTGTAATTTCCGCTGATTTAATGACCGGCTAACCTTTTGCAAACGCTTATGGACGTTCGAGCATCCTATCTAATGCCAATTTAGCAAATGCTGCTGTTTGTTCTTCAACCTGAATTAGATTTTGGCTTTCCCCCTGCTCAATTGCTTCAAGGCACCAAACAAGGTGCGGTAAATCGATTCGGTTCATGGTCAGGCAAGGACACATATGAGGGTTAAGTGAGATGATTTTTTTATCTGAATGCTGTGTGATAATCCTTTTAACCAAATTCATCTCTGTACCGATCGCCCATGAAGACCCAGGTTCTGAATGTTCTATTGCATCTATTATATAATTGGTCGACCCGGCCATGTCGGAAAGTTCCACAACTTCCCTTCTGCATTCCGGATGGACAATGATCTTCATTGCCGGATATTGTTCCCGAACTTCTTTGACATTTTCAACAGTAAAGTTTTCATGAACTGAACAATGGCCTTTCCAAAGAATTACTTTAATGTCCTCAAGCGGCCCTTCATATTCCAGCTGATCCGTAATGGGGTTCCATACAGCCATTTCCTCAAGCCCAATTCCGAGGTTATAAGCCGTATTTCTTCCAAGATGCTGGTCAGGCAGAAATACAATTCTCGGCTTCTGCTCAAACGCCCAGCTCACCATTTTTTCAGCATTCGATGAAGTAACAGTTGCTCCTCCATGGCGGCCTACAAAAGCCTTGATGCCCGCAGTAGAGTTTACGTATGTTAAAGGAAGCATTGTATCGCCAAACATATTCTGCAGCTTCGTCCAGGCTCTTTCTGTTTGGCTGATATCAGCCATATCGGCCATAGAGCAGCCTGCGCGCATATCAGGCAATAGTACCTTTTGACTAGAATCTGTTAATATATCTGCCGTTTCAGCCATAAAGTGAACTCCGCAAAACACAATATATTCTGCCTCTGCATTTTCCTGTGAAAGCTGGGCAAGCTTTAGTGAATCACCGGTAGCGTCCGCAAACTGGATGACCTCATCCTTCTGATAATGATGACCCGGAATAAACAGCTTATTCCCAAGCTTATCTTTTATTTCTCTTGCTCGATCCTCCAGTTCCTTTATAGTCATCATTCGATATTTTTCCGGAAGAATAGTTGTTTGTTTTTCTGCTGTCTGAAAAATATTCATTTCCTCCATACCCCTTTGCCAATTATTCATTTATTTTTTTAGGAATTTATATCCTTTGAACGTCGGTAACAGTCCAGCTCCACATGGAACGCTTCGACAGCGTATTCATCGCACGACTAAAAGCGTTAGCTCATTAGAGAAGCGTCTCCCACCTCGAGGTAACAAGCGCCAATCCTCCAAAAAGGCAAGAACACCTTCCTGGGAGGCTCGTCTTGTGGGTTGAGGCCCCTAGGATGGGGGTCATGCAGACGTTGCCACAGGACGTGGCGTTCCTAGTCTGCGTTCTTTTGTGGGCAAGGCGCTTCCGCTTTTATTCCACAGTAACCTTCACACTTATATCAAGCGATTTCACGGAATGAGTAAGAAAACCCAATGAAATAAAATCAACCCCTGTATCGCTGTAAGCTGACAGGTTATCCAACGTGATTCCGCCGGATGCTTCTGTCAGGATCCCCTTCGGCACGCTGCTGATCCACTCTTTAATCTCTTCAGGGCTCCTGTTGTCAAACATGATAACATCTGCCCCTGACTCAACTGCTTCAAGAACCTGTTCTTTTGTTTCCGTTTCGACTTCAACTTTTACCATATGCCCAACTTTTGACCGCACTTCTTCCACAGCTTTCGAAATTGATCCTGCAAAAGAAATATGGTTGTCTTTAATCATGACTGCATCATAGAGGCCATATCGATGGTTAAATCCCCCTCCGCATCTGACTGCATATTTTTCAAGCATTCTAAGGCCAGGTGTAGTTTTTCTTGTATCGCAGATTTTCGTATGTGAACTATTTAATACCCGGACAGCCTCACTTGTTTTTGTTGCAATTCCGCTCATTCTTTGGAGCAGATTTAAGACCACTCTTTCTCCTTTTAATAAATCGGATACAGGCCCTGCAGCTTCAGCAAGGACTTGACCTTTCTCAATCCATTCTCCATCCTTTACTTTTATATTGACTTCAGCGGCTGGATTTAGCATCTTATATCCTGACCTGATTATTTCTTCTCCGCAAAAAATGCCATTGTCCTTTGCAAGGAAAACGACCATTCCAGTCTGATCTTCTCCAAAAATAAGTCCGCTTGTCAGGTCGCGGTCACCGATATCCTCGAGAAAAAACTGTTCAAGTTGCAATCGCAGCTTTAATTTGTTCATATTTACCACCCTTTTCAGATTTTCGGGATTGAATGATTCTTTTTCCAAGCCATTCATGACTTTCGAAGGGATAATCCTGCCGGAAATGGCCTCCCCGGCTCTCTGTCCTCCTTACTGCAGCGTTTGTTATCAGATAAGCTGCGATAAGCATGAAAGCCCGTGTTGCTTCCTCTATTGAAAGATCATCAAGTTCTGCTTTAATCCATTCTTCAATTTTGCAGCCTTTAAGCCAGGCAAGCTGATCTAAAAGCCCTTCTTTTGTTTTGATAATCCCTGCATTTTTCATCATTCTCAATTTAATTTCTTCAACTGAAGGTAAACTTTCTTTGACTTGACATCTGAATGCTGTCTCGGGAAATGTCAGTCCTTTAGCAGGATCACTTGATGGCTGTTCATTAATCCACTCCGCAAGCCTTTTGCCCAAATATAAACCTTCCAGAAGGGAGTTACTTGCAAGCCGGTTAGCGCCATGTACGCCTGTGCATGCAGCTTCACCAATCGCATACAGGCCAGGAATGCTGGTGCGGCCCAATAAATCTGTTTTAATTCCTCCCATTAAAAAGTGGCTTCCGGGTGAAACTGGAATTTTCCCAATGCTTAAATCTACTCCGTTTTGTTCACAGATTTTTGTTATTGTCGGAAACCTGGATTTAAAGTTTTCAATTGAGGAGATATCCAGGAACACGGATTTCCCTTTCTCTAAAGAATGAAAAATTGCTTGTGACACAACATGTCTTGGCGCTAAATCTCCCAGTGGATGAAGTCCTGCCATTACTGGTCTTCCGTCTTCTGTAACGAGCCTGCCGCCCTCTCCCCTGACAGCTTCCGAGATTAGCCCTAATGCTTTACCGTCTTTATATAGAAGTGTGGGATGAAATTGGATGAACTCCATATCCGCTATCTCCGCACCTGCTCTGTACGCTAAGGCAATACCATCTCCGGTTACGGAATCGGCATTGGATGTATATTCATATAGCTGGCCGCAGCCCCCTGTTGCAAGCACAACATGAGATGAAATGAAACGATGAATTACACCATTGGAATCTTTTCCTTTTACCCCTATACAACTGCCTTCCGTTTCATTTATCAGCAATTGAAACACAAGAACATTTTCCATGATTCGAACGTTTTGATTTTTATTTGACAGCATAAAATCAATGACTGTTTTTCCAGTGCTGTCCCCGCCTCCATGAACAATTCTGCTTTCTGAATGAGCCCCTTCCATGCCTAACGCAAATGCTCCTTCAGAATCCATATCAAACAGGCATCCCTCTTGATTAAGCTCTTTTATCAGGGAGGGTGCCTCACTGGTCAGGGACAGCACTGCATCAGAATCATTATGAAACCTTCCTGCTTCGAGTGTATCCATGTAGTGCTTGGATGGGTGATCATTTACTCCCAGGGCAGCCGCAATGCCGCCCTGCGCCATATATGAGTTTCCATTTTTTACAGTTGACTTTGTGAGAATAATCACATTTAAGTCCTGTCGCAGCTTCTTTGCCAACTGCAAAGCGGCTACCCCGCTTCCAATAATCAAAACGTCGGCATTCATTATTTTATACCTCCTGTTTTTACAGGTGTCTTGACACCTATATTTACACAGATTTAGAATTATGACAAGAGGTTTTCATAGTTTAAGAGGAACTTCTTGCTTTTCGAAGGCTTTATTTAAAGAGAGAGAGCAGGTGAGAACATGAAATATTTCGATTATGCAGCATCTTGTCCGCTTGATCCGGAAGCGGCAGATGCCTATATTAAAGCCTCAACTGAATACTTTGGCAACTCCCTCAGCCTTCATGATACCGGGAGCGCAGCAGAAGGGCTTCTTGAAAACTGCCGGAGAGAATTAGCCATCCTTTTGGGAGTTGAGAGTGAAGGAATCTACTTTACCAGTGGAGGTACAGAAAGCAATTTACTCGCTATATTAGCCTTGCTGTCTGCCTCTGAAAAATCAGGAAAACATATTATAGCGGGAATGGCTGAACATTCCTCTATTCATAGTGTCCTAGAGAAATTAAGCCTTGATAATGGCTATGAAATTACAGAAATCCCTTTTGGGGCGGATGGCCGTATTGACCTAAAAAAATTAAGTTCGGCCATCAGGGATGATACCGTCTTAATTACCATGCAGCATGGCAATCCTGAAATTGGCACATTGCAGCCTGTCCCTGAGATCAGCCAGCTTTGCAGGCAAAGGAAGATATTGCTGCATAGTGATTGTGTCCATACTTTTGGAAAATCAGATTTACAACAAGTCGCCAGCTTTGTTGATAGCCTGTCCTTTTCTGCCCATAAATTTTACGGGCCAAAAGGGGTGGGCGGGGTTTACCTCAAACCTGGCAGGCGGTGGAGCTCCTTCTTACCAGGCGTATCACATGAAAAAGGTTTCAGGCCAGGCACTGTGAACCTTCCGGGAATTGCCGGAATGACAGTAGCTGCACAGAAAGCTTATGTAAATTTAAACAGACATAACAGCCATTTCCAAACACTGCGTGAAGCACTGCTGAAGGAGCTTGAGTCTTCACAGGAGAAATTTGTGTTATACGATTTTGCAGGCTCTTACCAGCTTCCTTCTACATTGGGACTTCGGTTAAAAGGGGTCGAAGGGCAATATATCATGCTTGAATGCAACAGACATGGATATGCCATATCTACAGGAAGCGCATGCAGCACAGGCATGAAAACTGTTTCTAAAACGATGAAGGCCCTAGGGGTTACAGAAAAAAAAGGAAAGGAATTTTTCCGGATTTCTTTCGGGTGGAATACTGCTGTTGAGGAGGCAAAGTCACTGGGGGAAAAGCTGGCAGAAATGGCCCGGGAACTCGGACCGCTCTAATCTTTTATATTCTGCCGGTTCTTATGTTAGAATGAGACATTATCGGATTATAAGGGTGAGGAAAAATGAAGGAACAAAAAAAGGTGCTCGGAGAGGAGCGAAGGACCTTTCTGCTTCAGCTTCTTAAAGAAAGCGGACAGCCCATTACAGGAGGCGACCTTGCAGCAAAAACAAATGTAAGCAGACAGGTAATTGTTGGGGATATCACCCTTCTAAAGGCAAGAAAAGAGCCAATCATTGCTACGAGCCAAGGTTATATGTATCTTCATCAGGCTTCTCCTGCATCTTCAGCTGAGCGGGTCATTGCCTGCCATCATGACCCCGCGAGGACTGAAGAAGAATTGAATCTGCTTGTCGATCATGGGGTTACAGTAAAAGATGTAAGGATTGAACATCCTGTTTATGGTGACTTAACTGCCTCGGTTATGGTTTCAACCCGTCAGGAAGTCAAGCAATTCATGGATAAAATTAAAGCCACAAAAGCTTCCTTCTTATCAGAACTGACAGATGGCATTCATCTTCATACTCTTTCTGCAGCCTCCGAACGGAAACTCGATGAAGCTGAGAAATTATTAAAGGAAGCAGGATTTCTTATTGACCAGGAATAGCGTTAATCCTTATTATTTTTAAATAAGAAAGGATCCGGATATGTATACCGGATCCTTTTCTTTAGCTTTAATCCTGAAGAACTTTTGTATTTTTATTGCGAAGCTGAAAATATGGATAGCTACCCAAAATCTTAACGCTGCAGCCCAGTGCCTCCAATTCGGCAACTGCTCCGGGGATAAGGACATCGTCCTGCTTCATATCCACGTCAATGATAAAGAAATAATTTCCCAATCCTGTTTTCATCGGCCTTGATTCAATCTTAGTCAAATTGAGCTTCCTCCAGGCAAATGCCGAAAGCACTTGATGAAGTGCCCCTGACCTATCAGCCGGCAGCGTCACCATAACAGTCGTCTTGTGCCCGGCAAACTCTTTGCGGTCTTCATTGATTGACAGTTCTTTACTGGATAATACTATGAACTTTGTATGGTTAAAATCAAAATCATGGATATCCTCTTTAACGATCGCCAGTCCATATACTTCTGCCGCTAATTCATTAGCGATGGCGCCGGCCCGCAAATCTGGATTTTCTTTTACATATTGAGCTGCTGCTGCAGTTGAAGTAGTGCTTTCGCAAGGGATGCCTTTCAGCTCTTTATGCAGAAATTTATGGCATTGTGCAATAGCATGGGAATGGCTATAGACTGCATCAGTTTTATCCCATTCGTTCACATGATCAGGATGGACCATAAAATGCTGGCGAATCGGGGCTGTCAGTTCGCCGATAATTGGAAAATCCACTTCATGGATTAAATAATCCAATGTAATATTCACTGAGCCTTCCAATGCGTTTTCAAGAGGAACTACCGCCAGTTCTATTTCATTCTCATTTAATGCATCAAAACAGGCAGGTATCGTTGGGTAGGCAACGGCTGTCTCATTCGGAAATAAACTCCTTGCAGCAATATCTGTAAAGGTGGCTTTTGGGCCCAAAAATCCTATCTTCACGGTAATTACCTCCTTTTCGTCAGACTTATCATAAATCACTGAAAATTTTCTTTATACTTTACTACTTTAACATATGTATGTAATTTGCAAAATAAAAAACTAAAAAAGGGCAGGGTACAGAGCGCATTTTCTTACGCACCCGTCCCCAGCACCTCTACTTTTTCTACAAACTCCAATTTTCGAAGCCTACCCAAGAGCTCCTCAATCTCGATGCCCATTTCAGTTACATTCAGGGAAAGCGTGACATTTGCCCTTCCCTGGAGCGGAATGGTCTGGTGTATGGTTAGGACATTGCACCCCGATGAAGCCACAACGCCCAATAAATGTGATAAAGTCCCCGATCTGTCTTCCAAATGAAAGAATAAAGTGATCAGCCGTTCTTTGACAACAGTATGGAAAGGAAACACAGTGTCTCTATATTTATAAAAAGCACTTCTGCTCAAATCAACTTTTTGGACAGCATCCCAAACCGATTCGGCTTTTCCCCTTTCGATCATTTCCTTCGCATCCAAAGTTTTCTTCATTGCTTCAGGCAAAACATCTTCGCGAACCAAATAAAATTTCTTATCGAATCTATCTTTTCTCATTTCTCCACCCCGTCAATCGTGAAGGTTAGTCAATAAACTCGAATTCATAATCAAGCAGCTTAACGGTATCACCGTCTTTTGCTCCTTTTTCACGAAGAGCATCATCCACACCCATTCCGCGCAGCTGTCTTGCAAACCTGCGGACAGATTCATCTCTTGAGAAATCAGTCATCTTAAAGAGCTTCTCAATAGCATCGCCAGATACGACGAACACTCCTGCAGGGTCTCTCGTAATGACAAACTCCGTCTGGTCAGCTTCATGCTTATAAAGAACGCGGTGCACACCTGTGTCTTCTTCTTCTTCATGTGACAGCGGGAATTCAGGCGTTTCTTCAAGCTTATCCGCAACGGCAAATAATAAATCCCTTAACCCTTGTCTTGTTAAAGCGGAGATCGGAAAAATCGGATACTCTTCTTCAAGCTGTTCTTTGAATTTCTTAAGATTTTCCTCTGCATCAGGCATGTCCATTTTATTAGCCACAATGACTTGAGGCCTTTCAGTGAGACGAAGGTTATACTCTTTTAATTCTTTATTGATGGTTAGATAGTCTTCAAATGGATCCCTGCCCTCAACAGCAGCCATATCGATAACATGGACAATAACTCTGGTTCTCTCAATATGCCGTAAAAATTGATGACCAAGGCCTACTCCCGAATGGGCGCCTTCAATTAATCCAGGCAAGTCTGCCATGACAAAGCTGCGGCCGTCTTCAGTCTCAACCATTCCCAGATTGGGAACAATCGTCGTAAAGTGGTATTCCGCAATCTTCGGCCTTGCCGATGATACAACCGATAGCAGCGTGGATTTTCCGACGCTCGGAAAACCGACTAAACCAACATCAGCTAAAAGCTTGAGCTCCAGCACAACATCTCTTTCCTGGCCCGGTTCGCCATGTTCGGACAATTCTGGAGCAGGATTAGCCGGTGTGGCAAAACGGGTATTCCCTCTGCCTCCGCGGCCCCCGCGGGCTATGACAGCTTTTTGCCCGTGCTCAGTCAAATCTGCGATTACTTCCCCTGACTCGGCATCAGTTACGACTGTTCCCGGCGGGACTTTAACAATCATGTCTTTTGCATTTCTTCCATGCTGATTTTTAGACATGCCATGCTCACCGCGGGGAGCTTTAAAATGGCGCTGATAACGGAAATCCATTAACGTGCGTAATCCCTCATTCACTTCAAAAACAACATTGGCACCCTTACCGCCATCTCCGCCGGCTGGGCCTCCGTTCGGCACATATTTTTCACGGCGGAAAGCAACCATTCCGTTGCCCCCGTCTCCGCCTTTAACATAAACTTTGACTTGATCGACAAACATATATTATTCCTCCCGTCTGCAGTATGTCCCAATTGTCTGGCATTCAGCCAAATTACAGGCACTGACTGGATCCACTCTTACACTTAAGAAATGCTCCAGCCTGCAGAGTTTCACACTTAGTATTGCTTTTTGCGGCGGAAATCACTCTCTGCCATTCGCAATGAATGGCACAAATAACTCCAGTGCAAGCTCCTCTTCAGCTAATACCTGAACAGCAGCCGTTATGTCATCGTTCTTCTTTTTGAAGAACTGATCCAATTTATCGATATCTGTTAGTATTCCGCTAAAATCAAAAAAGAAACGAGCCCCTTCTTTTTCATGCCTGATGGATACAGATAAATGATTATCATGGTAAGGCTTTACTGATGAGTCCAAAATGGCAAAAAAAGAGCCTGTCCACTCAGAAAGGATAATGTCATCCAATCGGCCGGAAATGGTATCATCAAGCACCTCATATTCAAGCTGAAAGTAGTGGTTTTCCCAATTATAAGTCAATAAAAGCGAAGCAAACTCAGGAAGGTTTAAGTTCGAAAGTCTTGCTTCCTGCTGTGCTTCCACCACGATTTCATCTATGATTTCCTTAGCTCTGTCTACCTTGTTAAGGGAAAGGTTGCCTTTAATTAATTGTATTTTATTCAGCCAGTCATGCCGGGCATGACGCAGCACTTCAATCATATTCCAGTCTTTTTCCATATATGCACTCCTGTATGGTTATTAGGCTGACAGAAGACTGTGCTTGCTGTAAGTATATCAAAAAACATAAGTACAGTAAGCAAATTTATGTTAAATAAGAAAATATTGCTTATGCGAAGAAGAGCTGCTGTCTTCTGGAGCTATAAATTCATCAGATAAAATGTGAAGTGCACTGTCGGATTTTTTTGCCAAAAAAAGAAAACCCTAACCTTGTGGGCTAGGGTTTTCTCGAAAAGGCTTACGCCTCTTGAGCTGCAGGATATACGCTCACTTGCTTGCGGTCACGTCCAAGACGTTCGAACTTAACAACACCGTCAACTTTCGCGAATAGTGTGTCATCGCCGCCTTTACCCACGTTTACACCTGGGTAGATCTTAGTACCGCGCTGACGGTACAGGATTGAGCCGCCAGTTACGAATTGTCCGTCCGCACGCTTAGCGCCAAGACGCTTAGAGATTGAGTCACGGCCGTTCTTTGTAGAACCTACTCCCTTTTTAGAAGCGAACAACTGAAGATCTAATTTTAATAGCATTTATTCCACCTCCTGCTTTTTGAAGGTAATCTTTATATACGTTCCGTAGTCTTCTTCAATCGTCTGCAATGAAACAACCATGCCTTCAAGAAGAAGCTGCACTTTCTCTTTCATGTCATCCTGAAGATCAGGAAGAATACAGCGGAGAAAGCCATCTCCATGGCTGATTTCTGGTGTCACGCCGGTTAGGGCATGGACAGCATTAATGGCACCGATGGAAACGGCAGATACGCCTGCACAGACGATATCCTTGCCTCTGTTTGCGAAGAATGCATGACCGCTTATTTCAAACGAATGAATATTTCCGGAATCTTTACGAATAATCGTTACTTCAATCATCTGAATCGCCTGATTAAGCGTTGATTTTTTCAATCACAACTTTAGTGTAAGGCTGACGATGACCTTGCTTCTTACGATAGTTTTTCTTTGCTTTGTACTTGAATACAGTGATTTTCTTTTGACGGCCTTGTTTTTCAACTTTAGCTGTAACAGTAGCACCTTCAACTACAGGGCTTCCTACTTTTACGCTGTCTCCGCCAACGAAAAGAACCTTTTCAAATGTAACTGTTTCGCCTGCTTCAGCGCTAAGCTTTTCGATGTAGATAGCTTGACCTTCTTCTACACGTAATTGCTTACCGCCAGTTTCGATAATCGCGTACATGAACTGCACCTCCTCTTAGACTAAGACTCGCCATCCCAGGCGCCGACACGAAAGCGGGCTTATGTACCTGTTCTGTGCGGTTGTAGCACGGGTGCGCTACAAACATAACATAAAAATCCTATCATATAATGATTAATCATGTCAATAAGAATTATATGATTCTCTTTGTTTGCACCTAAAAGTGACTTTTTTGCGTGCCTATACAATTATAATGCTAATGGGGTTATTAGGGAAGTGGGAAATACTGCACTAAAAAAGCAGGCGGGGTGGTTAAATCCGCCTGCTTTGAACTAACCTAGCTCATTGGCACTGCCAAACTTTCTGATTTCATAAAATGGCTTGCACTTTTCCTTATAGGAAAACATGATTTTTAGTCCAATGCTGTCTTCGATTCTCTTTTTATGGGCATCATTTTCCCCTGAGAATACCGCTGCTGTGTCTGGGGTGGTTTCGATTAAGACAGCTTCATGGTCTTTGCCTCGATGTTCCCACAGTTCTCTTTCCAGCCTGAAGGCAATGGTTTCAGCACTCAGCACTCTTCCGGTGCCTTCACATACTTGACACCTTTCGGTAAGTGATTCTGAAATGGCCGGTTTCGTTTTTTTTCGGGTCATCTGGAGGATTCCAAGCGGGGTGAATCCAACTAGTTTAGTGCGTCTTTCATCCTTTTTCAGCGCATTTTCCATGGTGGAGAGGATATGGTTGCGGTCAGATGCTTCTTTCATGTCGATAAAATCGATTAGGATCATGCCGCCTATATCGCGGAGCCTGATCTGTCTTGCAGCTTCTTCGGCCGCCTGCTGGTTCGTTTTTAACACCGTTTCCCTGCGGTCCTGCTTACCGGCGAACTTTCCGGTATTTACATCGATGACTGTTAAAGCTTCGGTTTCATCAAAAATAAGATATGCGCCAGTTTCAAGCCATACAATCCGTTTCAGCGCTTTATCAATTTCAGATTCAACATTAAAAGCGGAGAAGATATTTTCCTTGCCAGAATGCAGCCGAATTGGCAGGCTGGTGTGTTTCTGGAGCACACTCTTCAGTGTTAAGTCGTCCACTGCGATTTCTCCATCGGCCAGTTTCTTTGCTTCTTCTTTAATTTTCTCAATAAAAGAATCCGCTTCGTAAACTTTTCCCGGTTTTTTCTTTACTTCTGCTGCCCTTAAAAGGTCCCTGTACTCCAGTCTTAGCCTTTCAAGTTCATCTATGAGTTCAATTTCTTTCTTGTTATCACAGGATGTTCTGAAAATCAGCCCTTCATTCTCTTTCTTAGCACGATAGCCAAATTGGCGCCAGTTTTCTCTTGCTTCACTATCCTCAATTTTCTTGGATACAGCAACATAACGGCCATTTGGCATATATATCAGCGAATCTCCTGAAAACTCAAGCACCCCTGACAATCTCGGTCCTTTAGTTCCGGCAGCGTCCTTTTCAACTTGAACAAGTATTCTTTCTCCCTGATGGACAAAAGAAGAGATGCTCCGTTTTTCCTTTACTTGAGATTCTTCGGCAGAACAAACATAGGCTGCCAGTTTGTCCCGGTGAATAAATCCGCTTTGATCTTCCCCAATCTCTACAAAAGCTGCATTCAATCCAGGCATTACTTTTGCAACGGTGCCCAAGTAAATATCCCCTACTGATGAACGCTGCTTCGGCTGATCGATAAATAGCTTCTCGACCCTCTTATCTTTTAAATGTGCAAACCGGCGCTCTCTTGATGCATAATTTACAACTAACATGTCCAAAACTATTTCCTCACTTTAAACCATTATTTATTCATTTCAATAAAAACTCGCTCTTCAGTAAACATAAAGCAAATCTCCAATTTTAGCAGTCAGCACTTTTTCTGCAAAGCACGCATGCAGCAATTCATTTTCATCTAAAGCACCCTTCTCTTTCCCGTCCTTTTCAACTATGATTGGGTGTTTGCATCCTCGCTGAAATCTTTCCAGAACGTCAATAACCAATTCTTCCTCTCTTACAACGATAGGTTTTAATGTCCGGAAGTCGCTGTGCTTCCCATAGTATCTTTCGAGGAGAAAACGGATAAATATGAATCGGCTCTGCTTCCATTCATGATATAGCGAAAACACCAAAAAAGCGAGGACTACCCATATATTCAGGTTTACAGGAGAGGTCAGCAAAGTTAATATTATGAAACTGAATAGACCCGCAGCCGAAATGAAAAGTGTTTTTCTGTGCGCTTCCGGAAATGCCTTATTAAGAGAAAGCCATAAAAAAACAAGCTTTCCTCCATCTAATGGCCATACAGGTAGCAGATTAAAAATCAGGATCATTAAATTGAACTGAATAAACAGGTGAAAAATATCAGCAGATACAAAAGAGAGCTCATAAAATAACAGCGCCGCCCCCATCATCCAAATATGCTGAAGCGGCCCTGCTATAATGACTACGATTTCCTCTTTCAGCGGCCGGTTTCCGTGTTCATCCATTTCCGCTACACCGCCAAATGGCAAAAGGGCGATCTTTTTTATTCTCCAGGAATAAAGGGATGCTGCAGCTGCATGGCCCATTTCATGAACGAAGATAATCAGGAGCAGCATGCATAATTCCATAAAATGAGCAGTTGCGACAGATAGTCCGATAATGGCCCATAACAAAGGATGTATATGAATATATTTAATTAATCCTGTTATTTTATTCAAATGGGATCACCTGGATCGGATCTATAAAATCATCATCTTTTTTAATCGCGAAATAGAAAGACCCTTTTTCTCCATCACCGGTGTCACCTGCAGTGCCAATACCGGTTCCTTTTTCAACATATTGATATAAATTCACATTAATTTCAGCCAAATTGCCATACCAGGACTCACTTTTATCACCATGCTGAATAATAACCGTATTTCCGAAACCATCTTTCTTTCCAGCAAACCGCACAAGCCCTTCACTCATTGCTTCGATGGATGCTTCTTTACCTGTTTCGATTGTTATTCTCTGTCCATTATCATTAAAGTCTTCCAGGATTTTTGCAGAAGCAGGCAATGCATACTCACTGTTTTCTTCAACGTTCTTCTCATCTTTTTTGCCATCTGAAAATGGCAGCAGTGCCAGTGGTTTTCCGAATTGTTCTTCATACCAGCCGGAAACTGCGGCGAATTGAAAATCCTTCTCCATGGCTGCCTTTACAAAATCTCTAGCAGGATCAAATGTCGCAGCCTGGTTTTTAAAAAGAATAGCAGCGAATAAAAAAATACAGGCAGAAGCTAGCAGCTTGAATAGAAATAGTTCCTTTCGAAATAAAGGGTGGTTCCCCTCATCGAGTTTGCTCTCGTATGAAGGCAGCTTACTAAACCCATACCGCTCTTCATCTTCTGTCCAAAGAACTGTTGAATCTTTCTTATTTGAGAATCTTTCTTTCTCTTTTTTTCTCCGCTCAATTCTCTTGCGTATTTCATCCGCTCTTGAATTCATAATATCCCCACCATTTCTATATAGCTCTATTTGTACAAGTTTATGAGTTGTCCAAATAGAGTATGACTTGAAGTGGGTGTCTGAGATAAAAAAATAAACCGGAGAAGTCTCCCCGGCTTTTGTTCGATAAATTATAATTATTTAACACCAAAAAACTTTTTTAGTTTTGAGAATACACCTTTATTCTCTTCTTCAAGAGGCTGAAGCGGAACAGCTTCACCAAGTATGCGGCGGGCGATATTACGGTAAGCAATAGAAGCCTTACTGTTAGGGTTTAATGCAATAGGCTCACCATGATTGGATGCCTTGATTACTTCATCATCATCTGCCACAATTCCAATTAAATCAATCGACAAATGTGCGGTAATTTCATCTACATCGAGCATGTCGCCATTTTTCATCATATGGCTTCTAATTCTATTTATTATCAGTTTTGGAGCCTCTACATTTTCCTCTTTTTCAAGCAAGCCGATAATCCGGTCAGCATCACGTACGGCTGAAACTTCCGGAGTGGTAACAACAATTGCTTTATCAGCACCGGCAACAGCATTTTTGTACCCCTGCTCAATTCCAGCAGGGCAGTCTATGACAATATAGTCATAATCCTGCTTTAATTCATCGACCAGCTTTTTCATCTGCTCTGGAGTAACAGCCGTCTTATCACTTGTTTGAGCAGCAGGAAGCAAATACAGCAAATCATCAAACCGTTTGTCTTTAACCACAGCCTGATGTATTTTGCACCGGCCTTCGACTACATCGACCAGATCATAAATAATGCGGTTTTCCAATCCCATCACCACATCAAGGTTTCGAAGGCCAATGTCTGTATCCACCAGGCACACTCTTTTCCCCTGAAGGGCAAGAGCAGTACCTACATTTGCGGAAGTAGTCGTTTTTCCGACTCCGCCTTTTCCGGACGTAATGACAATCGCTTCTCCCATCCTAGCTTCCCCCTTGCAATCTAGTTATATTAGGTCTCAGATGCATTAATACTTGTAATCTATCTACAGTTATTTGATCATTTTCATCTATGTAAGCACATTCCATTTCTCTTTTTTCGTCATCCTGATCCTTGTCTGGAGCCCGGTTAATACAATTGCTGATCCTTAATTGGGATGGTTTCATAAGCGAAGCAACGATCACAGCTTCCTTATTCCCATGGCATCCGGCATGGGCTATGCCTTTTAGCGCCCCCATTATAAAGATGTTTCCACCTGCCATGACAGTGCCTCCGGGGTTTACATCTCCGATAAGAAGCAGATCTCCCGCCACTTCGAGAACCTGCCCGGAACGAATCACCTTC
This sequence comes from Cytobacillus sp. Bac17, assembly GCF_024519925.1. NCBI lineage: Bacteria > Bacillati > Bacillota > Bacilli > Caryophanales > Bacillaceae > Cytobacillus > Cytobacillus sp. Bac17. The sequence continues at coordinate 369,154 of NZ_JALJRC010000002.1, forward strand.
GCAACAGATACAATTTCATTTTCTTCCTTCTGTTTTTCAGCTTCTTCTTTGGTAATGACATTCGAGCTTATAGACTCAACGATCAGGTTCTTCTTTTGCCTTATTAACTCCTTCAATTCTTCCTGCTGCTCTTCTGTGAGATAACGATTGCCGACTTGTACCCTCACTGAAAGAAGCCGGTCTTCAACCGATCTCGAGTTTTCTGAAAGCTTTCTATCAAGTTCTTTCTTCAGCTCTCCATATGAACAGGAATCATCGAGATGCAGTGTCAGACCATCTTTCGTCCCTTTTATTGTAACGTTTTGGTTTTTTTTCATTTCAAGATGTTCACCTCAATGATAAGAAACACATAAGTGCTGGTGGCACTCTATTTTAAAGCAGTCCATGAACTGCTATATTTTCAATCAGCCTCGCAGGGCCATTCTTTTAAAAATAAATTATGTCAATTATCCCTATCTAATTTGCCCATAAAGGTAGAATTCGACAGAAACCTTCTAAATTCCTTTTTTACTAAAAATTATTCATTTAAAAGAAACCGGATTAATCCGGTTTCTTTTAAATGAACTGTGAAATTATATCACTTCAAACAATTAGTCGTTTAAGCTATCTGAAAATTTTTCAGAAAGTCTTTTAAATGGATAAACAGCTAAAATAATGAAAATGGCATTTAAAATCAGAGTTGGCACGAGGCGTGACGATAGAAAAGCTGCAAAAACCATATCAGTATGGTGAATTAATAAGTTCATCTGGTAGACACCGGCCTCAAGGAGAGTGATGCCTAAAAGCACAATGATGGAAGCCATAGCCATATTTGTCTGAAGAATTTTCATCAGTTTAGTTGTAATAAAAGCAATGACTGGAAATAGAAACAGGTAAATGCCGATAATTTCAACATATACAATATCAAAAAGCAAGCCGAATAATAAGCTGTAAAGAATTCCGTGTTTTTTTGAGCCAAAGATGGTCAAAAAAAGCAATCCGGCCAGCAGGAAACGGGGAACAGCTATTTTTCCGCTGCCTAACAAATCATGCGGAGTTATTTGAACAAATATGCTTTCACCGATAAATAAGGCCAGGAGTATGAGAGGAAGAAGGAATCTTCTCACAGTTCCTCCTCCTTCTCATCAACCATTTCCATTAGCTCAGGCTGTAAAGCACCTCTTTTGACGACCATTACATGTCCAATATCGTAGAAATCTGCCCCCGGCTTAACATAGGCGGTTTGAGTGAGACCAAATTCATCAGGAACAACATCTACAACCTTCCCAATTAGTAAACTTTTAGGGAAAACACCACCTAAACCAGATGTAATTACATTTTGATCTTTTTTAATCTTAGCATCATATGGAATTCTCTTAAGCAGAAGGAGACCTTTTTCCTTATCATAGCCTTCAATTAGTCCATATTCACTTTTCTCAGCCTGTATCTCTGCAGAGATGCGATTTGTTGGGTCCATTGAACTAAGAAGCTGAACTGTTGAAGTAAAGGTATTGCTGCTTTTCACTTTGCCGATCAGGCCTTTAGACGTAATAACAGCCATGTTCGGTTCAATGCCAGCATTTTTTCCCTTATTAATGATAAGCAATTCATGCCATCTGTCGGGATTTCTTCCTATAACAGTTGCCTGCTTTGGCTCAAATTCACTTAAAGAGTCTTTCTTATCCAGAATCTCACGAAGTTCTGTATTATCCTTTTTCAGTCGCTGAACCTCAGACTCAAGGCGTGCAAGCTCATCCAGCCTTGTCTTTAGCTCTTTATTTTCTTTGTATGTATTTTGCAAGTCTTCGACATTTTCAAAGAATCCTGCCACATAATTCACTGGGCTGGAAACAGCATTTTGTATAAACCCGGTAGTATCTTTTAAAAATTGTTCAGGCCAGGTCAAATTTTCTCTATCTTTTAAAGAAAATCCAATCAATGCCACGAGAATAATAATGCTGACAAGCAAAATAATCAGGCGTTTGTTCAAAAAGAACTGTGGCATCCGTTACACCTCGATTAGTATTTTTTCAGAAAAGATTGCGCCATTCAGGCACTGCTCAACAAAATATAACATATATCTGCAAAATTATCATTTATGGTTCAAGAAAAAAACCAAATTTGAGCCCATGCACTTTTTAAGAAGTGAATGGGCTTTATCATTTTCTTATTCAGGCTTCAATTTATCTGGATTCTTTTGCTTTTGTTTTGAATAAATCGATATGGTCAAGAGCTTTTCCAGTACCAATTGCGACACAGTCCAATGGGTTTTCTGCAATAAGGACAGGCATTTTTGTTTCTTCGCTGATCACCTTGTCGAGGTTGCGAAGAAGCGCCCCCCCTCCAGTCAGGACAATACCTCGGTCCATAATATCTGCTGCCAGTTCAGGAGGAGTTTTTTCAAGAGTATTTTTTACTGCATCCACAATCGCATATACAGTATCATTCAATGCTTTTGAAATTTCTTCAGCAGTAATTTCAATTGTTTTTGGCAGGCCTGTCAGCAGGTCACGTCCGCGGATTTCCATGTTTTCAACACCTTCAGGATCTCCTGCAGAGCCAACCTCTACTTTAACGGTTTCTGCTGTACGGTCACCAATCATTAAGTTGTAAGTTTTGCGGATATAATTGATGATCGCGTCATCCATTTCATCACCGGCAATGCGGATGGATTGGCTCGTAACAATTCCGCCCAAGGAGATGATGGCAACTTCGGTAGTTCCTCCCCCGATATCAACCACCATGCTTCCTGTCGGTTCCCAAACAGGAAGATTAGCCCCGATTGCAGCGGCAAACGGCTCTTCGATGGTATAAGCATCGCGTGCCCCTGCCTGGCGGGTTGCATCGACAACAGCACGTTCTTCAACAGCTGTAATGCCGGATGGCACACAAACCATTACATATGGCTTGCCTGCAAAGAAGCCCTTATTTTTATTGGCTTGTTTAATATAATATTTCATCATGACAGCGGTTGTTTCATAATCCGCAATAACGCCATCCTTCATTGGACGGAGCGCAACAATATTGCCAGGTGTACGGCCGATCATATTTTTTGCATCATTGCCGACAGCTACAATATTTTTAGTATCTGTCTGCAGTGCTACTACTGACGGCTCTCTGACAACAATTCCTTTTCCTTTAACATAGACAAGTGTATTAGCTGTTCCTAAATCTATTCCAAGGTCTCTAGTACCGATTCCAAACATAAATGGTATCTCCCTTTCTGATACAAATTGCTCATTTTCCTAAGTAAGGTATTTTAATGGAATTTTCTTTAATTTTTCTAGTACAATGAGCCTCCAAAATGCGAGGCATCTCAAAAATCATAACCAATATTATAGCGTAACGTCAAATAAAAACATAGTGTTATAAATACCCTTTTTCCTTTAAACTGACAAATTTATTTTCACCGATGATAAGATGGTCCAGCACTTCAATGCCGATTATTTTCCCGGACTCTGCAAGTCTCTTGGTTACTTCAATATCTTCCCGGCTTGGAGTCGGATCACCGCTCGGATGATTATGAATGCAGATAATCGACGCAGCCGATCTGCGAAAGGCCTCTTTAAAAACCTCTCTCGGATGAACAATTGAAGCATTCAGGCTTCCAATAAAGATGGTCTTCTTATGAAGCACCTGATTTTTTGTATTTAAATAAAGGCATACAAAATGTTCCTGAGACAGGAATCGCATATCATGCATGACATAATTTGCTCCATCCTCAGGAGAACGGATAGTATATCTGTCGTCATATGTGAGAGTTGAAATCCTCCGGCCAATTTCAACTGCTGCCAGCAGCTGTATTGCCTTTGCCGATCCTATTCCTTTAATGGCCGTTATTTCATCCAGGGATGCATCCTTTAATAGCCGGAGTCCTTCAAAATGGGTAATAAGCCTGTTCGCTAATTGGAGGACAGATTCATCTTTCGTGCCTGTTCTGAGTAATATCGCTATCAGTTCGTGATTGGATAAGCTTTGCGGACCATTTAGGACAAAGCGCTCACGAGGGCGTTCATCTTGAGGGAAATCTTTAATCAATAGAGTATCCGTTTGCATATTTTCCTCCCTAAACTCTGGGGCCAGGAGCTGAGGATGAAAAAAAGTATATTAAGGAAGCGAATATCCTGCTTTCCTTAGTTCACGAACCGTTCTGGAGACAGGAAGGCCGACAACAGAGAAATAATCTCCATTTATGCTTTTTACAAGCATGCTGCCAATGCCTTGTATCCCATATGCACCTGCCTTGTCAAATGGTTCACCGGTGCCGATATAAGAGTCAATTTCTTCATCTGTTAACTCCCAGAACACCACCTCGGTTTTTTCATAAAATGTAATTACATTTTCAGGCGTCACGATGGATACACCTGTGTAAACAGAATGGGTGGTTCCAGACAGACTTTTGAGCATAGTGAAGGCTTCCTTGCTGCTGCCTGGCTTTCCTAAAACATTGCCGTCTTTAACTACAACTGTATCTGAGCCAATTACATATGAATCAGGGTGTTTATTAAATACAGCCTGTGCCTTTCTATGGGCAAGCTCCTTCACGATCTCTCCTGGTTTCAGCACTGGATCAAAACTTTCATCGACATCACTGCTGGAGACTTCAAATTGCAAATGAAGATTTTCAAGAAGTTCTTTTCGCCGCGGGGAAGAAGAGGCTAAAATGAGGTTTTGCATGTAATCACCTTACCTTTATGTATCATATTGGGAGATACAGATTAATCGTATCAAAAAATTGCCAGACAAACAATTTTTAAGAGGTAATTTGTTGATATTTTTATCATAAATTATCGAAATGTGGCAAAAAGAAAGAGTCTGTCTAAATTTCCCGAACAGACTCCATTTAATATGTGATATTTCCCAGAAAATATTCGAATCGGATAAAATTATGGCACAATATGCCGGGACCTTACTGCCCGTCTGACTGGAGCAGAGACTGATAAGCGGCAAGAAATGCCAGCAGGTGCTCCTGAATTTTACCGGCTGATGCAGAATCCCCTGCCTGCTGGTAAGTTTCTATTTGCTTCGAGGCATCCAAAAGTTCCTCTTTTATAGATGTCAGGCTTTTATTTTGAATTTGATCTGCCTGCAGTTCATTCACTGCCTTGCTATGATTTTTTATTTCCTGAGCCGTCTCTGGCGTTATGGAGCTGCCGAGAGAGGCACTGGCAGCGCCTTCTGAGAGGCTTTGATATAAAGCAGGTGCAATGTCAGCCAGCTTTTTCTCTTCAGCATTCAGCCCTTCAATTACTTTACCTTCAAAGGCAACTTCTTTTGCAAATACATCAATTCCTTTGCTTTTTAGATCGGCACCTATTTCCTTCGCCTGATCAAGACTTCCGGTTACCCCTAAAAAAAGAAAAGTCTGCTCTCCCATTTTTAATGATTGGCTATAGACTCCTTTTTGCGAGTTCGCTTCCTGGACTTGCTGTGCTGCCTCACTGTTTGACCATACGCCGCCTTGAACTACGTATGCTGTTAATGTTTCTAATTCTGCGGCTGCAGCGGGAGCCTGCTGATTTGATGCTGCCGGAGTTTCTTTAATTGGAGGCGCCACAGTTTCGCCTGCCTGATCGGTAAATACCAGCTTCAGCATGATGAATCCGAAGCCAGTCCCAAGCAGAACAGCAAAAAAGACAGCCAGAAAAATGGATGTTAAGAATCCTTGCTTATTTCTTCCCTGGAATTTGTTAGCCAGTGTACTCAAACCATTTTTAGCTGGTGATTTAGGAGGGGCTGCTATTTTATATTCCTTTATATCCGCATCTTCCGTTTCCTCAGGCAGAATCCAGTCAAAGCTGTCATCCGCCTCTTTGCCAGCCGCTGTTTGTATGGATGCGAAAAATTCAGTTTGTTCCTGTTTTTTCTGTCTATCCAGCTGTCTCGGATCCCATGCTTTTTCCTGCATTTCTTCCTTTTTCTCCTGAAACGGACGGTCCTTGCCATTTATCTTAATCGTGATCGTTTTCTCGCTTTTAGGCTTGTCCATATCTCATCCTCCTTCCGTGCCGTTTCCTGAATTGTTTTCATCCTAACATAAGAAAAAAAAAAAATAACAAGACTTTTGTCGTCTTGCTACGGAAGGATTTCGTCAAATTTTTCATTTTGATTTTCAGTTAGATCTAATTTATTTATAGGTATTCCTTCATTGCCATCAGAATAGAAAAATTACAGATTTTATACTCACAGGACTGCGTGAAAGTACCATTTTATCAATTCATTGCCATAAAAGTAAGCAATTATTGTTCCCAAACCAATAAAAGGACCGAATGGAATTGGTTTTCCCTTTTTCACAACTCCTATAAGCATGCCTGTACCACCTAGAAATGCACCAAACAAAGTGGCTAGAAAAAACGAAAGCAACACAAGCTTCACACCTAAAGCAATACCAATAACTGAGTATAGTTTTATATCACCTCCACCCATGCCGCCTTTACTGATTACAGCTATAAATAAAAGGAGTAAAAAACCAAGTATCCCACCTGCTAAACTGTCCCACCAAGGAGAAAGAGGAATAAGAATACGTTCTGCTGTTAGGATCACACCAAAAACTAAGAGAACTTTATTTGGAATGATCATATATTTATAGTCAGATACAAATATAATGACCATAAGGGAAACTAGTGTCCAGGCAACAATCACCTCGGAAGTCCACCCTAAAATTAATGGAGCAGCAGCAAACAAAGTACCTGTCGAAAGCTCTGCAGCCGGATATAAGGCTGAAATTGACACCTTACAGCGCCTGCATTTTCCACCTAGAAATACATAAGACAGAATTGGGATAAGCTCCAAATATGATAAAGTATGCTTACAGTGTTTACAATGAGATCTCGGCTTTACTATTGATTGATTTTCAGGAACTCTTAGGCCAACTACATTGTAGAAAGAACCTAATATGGTACCGAATAAAAATAATATTATTAAGAGATTTACCATAAATATCAACGCGCCGGCGCAGGCACAAGAAAGCTGGATTTCCTCAGTGTCCTATTTTATATAGAGGTCCTCAATATTGTGATATGCCCGCAGCTTGTTTCCTCCTCCAAAATTTGTAAAACCAAAAAAATATAAATATACTTGGACAGTATATGTGTATTCTTTATGAACTTCAATGATGTATATCACTAACATTACACCAATACACTATAGGACCAATATATTAATAGGTAAAAAGGTTTATTTTCACAAAAAAATCCTTTTGACAAACAAAAGGATTTTTACTTCACATATTCCGCAACCCTATTTCTCCCTGCCCGCTTCGCTCCAACATATAATGCCCTGTCAGCATGGCGTATAAGGGCCAGTGAATCATCAGCATCTTCAGGTGCAGCAGCTACCCCAATGGAGGCAGTTATATAAACTTTTGTGCTGCTGCTGCTTCCATCGATGTTCTGTTTGAGTATGAATGGACGGTTAGCTATGGTCTGCCTGATAAGCTCTGCCCAGGCAAGCGTATCTTCTTTGCTTGTATCCGGCATTAAGACAACAAATTCTTCTCCGCCATATCTGGCAGCAATTCCTGCTTCATCTATTAAATTTGCCAGCCTTCCTGCCAGTTCGCAGAGGATTTCATTTCCGCTTTGGTGCCCATAAGTATCGTTCACTTTTTTAAAATGATCGATGTCAAGGATGATGAGTGAAAGGAATTCTCTTTCACCATTTTGCAATCTGCTGAATTCTTCATTTAATTTAGCTTCCATATATCTATAATTGAATAGTTTCGTTAACGCGCAGCGCTCGCTTTTGGCTTTTGTTTCCTCATAGTGCTTTGCATTCTCTATTGCTATTGCAAAGTGCGAACATAAAATATCGACAATCATGAGCTGTGACTTTTCATAGGACCTCTTTTTTGCTGAAGAAAGCAGCAGTATCCCCAATACTTCATTGCTCCGGACTATTGGAACACAAATAAGGCTTTCGGCATCTTCAGGCAAGAATTCCTTAGCAATGCCTTTCCATTTCTTCCGCGAATGGAAAAGGGCAGATTTTCGGGTACCCAAAACCAATCCGCTGATTCCCTCACTTTTTTTGGTAGGCTTAAGGTCATTCGGCTTTATTTGTCCATGCTCAATTCGGTAAATGGAGTGAAGTTCATCGTTATCCTTAATATCAAGAATATAGGCATAGTCAACAGGCAACATTTCGCTCAATTTCAAAATGAAAAGCTCCATAACCTCATTCACATCAAGGCGCTCTGCCATTTGATGCCCTATATCTGCGGCTTTTTGAAGGTAATCAATAACCTTTTCACTTGAGTAATAAAGATGAAGAATGATAGAAAGACTTACAAATGGGACCCCTACAAACAGCAGTGCAAGAATTCCCACTTCAGAATATAAAATGTAAAGGATAAGGCCAATCGGGAATGTTATGAGAGAAGTAACAGTTTCCCATATAAGGTCTTTTTCCAGAAAGGAAATTTTCCTGCCATACAATGCAGCCTGAATTACACTGATTAATACCTGATTTAAAGTAAAATGGATTATCGGGTATGCTGCAGCAATCCAGAAATATTGGGGATTTTCTATTAGATCTACGCCTATTTTGCCACCCATTGCAAAGTAAGCCAGCCCGCTCAATAAAGATAATGTAAAGAACAAAAGTGAGTTAAGCGGCAGACGAAACAGCTGATCCTTTTGTATTTTCAGCCTTAATAGAAGTACCAGGATCCCCAATTGTACCATTATCATTTCAGCAAAGAGCCCAAAGGTTAAAAACACTGCCATCGTAACCCATTGAATTAAAAAGATTGGTGTATTATTGATTACCATCGGCATGGAAGAAACGAAAAACATCAATATGAAAAAGGCAAACAAACTGATTCCCTGTCCTGAAAAATCTGGAGGGTAAAAATGATAGGTTAGCATGGAACCTGCAGGAAATATTAATATCCATAATAACCATATTATTTTTTTGGCTTGTGAACTAACGATCTTTTCCCCCTCCTCCAATTTATTCAGGAAAATAGTCGGATAACACGAACATTTTATCAAATTTTCTAACTTTTGTCATATTTCATTTATTTTTTTTCAAAAGATTCAAAAGAATAGGCTTCACTTCTGAGAGGAAGTAAAGTGATCCGGTAATAACCAGTACGCTGTTTTTTCCTGCTTCACGCAGTTCAGCCTCCAATAGCTCCTTCCAGTCCGTATGAAACTGTCTCCTGCTGTTTTTACTGAGATTATATAAATCTTCAGCTGCTGCTGCTCTCGGAAACTCAAATTCGGTAAAGGTGATGCGATCTGCAGCAGAATCAAGCTTACCGATCATTTTATCAAGCTTTTTATCAGCAAGTGCAGCGAATACAATATTTTTGCTTTTATCCTCAAAACGGTTGTTCAGCTCAGCAGTTAAGGCAGCTATCCCTTCTTCATTATGCGCTCCATCTATTACTACCAGCGGGTCTTCAGATAGAATTTCAAATCGCCCGGGCCAGAAAGCTTTTTTCAATCCCGCTCTAATATGATTTACCTCTATAAGGAAAGAATAAAATTTATTCAATAGCTCTGCTGCCATTACAGCAAGGGAAGCATTTTCAGTCTGGTGTTTTCCGCTCATTCCTGTCTCAAGATCAGGGAAGTTCTGAAAGACTGTCTTAAGGGAGAAGAATTCTCCCAGGTCCAGGGATTTATGATCAGAAATAGCAAACTCATTCCCCAGCTGATAAACTGGTGACTTCATGCTTAAAGCTTTATCTTGAATAACAGCGAGCGCTTCTTCTTGTTTAACAGCTGTAATCACACTGACTCCAGGTTTAATGATTCCCGCTTTTTCAAAAGCGATTTCCTCGTATGTATTCCCAAGGATAGCTGTATGGTCGAGTCCGATGCTTGTAATGATTGATAATATAGGATAGATGATGTTCGTAGAGTCATACCTTCCGCCAAGGCCCACTTCAAACAAAACGAGATCCACCGGCTGTACATGGCCAAAATATTGGAAAGCCATGGCGGTAATGATTTCAAACTCGGTTGGACCGCCGAGTTCCGTCTGTTCCAATTCAATCGCAAGCGGATATATATCATTAGCAAGCCGAACAAGATCTTCATCGTTAATTGGAATTCCGTTCAGAGAAATCCGTTCATTAAATTTCTCAAAATATGGCGATGTAAAAGTTCCGACAGAATAACCCGCCTCCTGAAGAATGGATCTTAGAAACGTTACAGTTGAGCCTTTACCATTCGTTCCGCCAATATGGATGGACTTAATTCTTCTTTCGGGATGCCCGAGTTTTTCCATCATCCATTCCATCCTTTGCAGTCCCGGCTTCATCCCAAGTCTTAGCCTTGAATGAATCCATTCCAGTGCTTCCTCATAAGTAGAAAACATATATACATGCACCTCCGTTATACAGGAAGGAAGACGAATCCTTCATATGGACCCGCCTTCCGCAACTATTAATTATTCTCCTTTTAGCTCTTTAATGCGAGTTTCTACAGCAGCTCTCTTCTCGCTGTAGTCTTGTTCTTTTGCTTTCTCTTCTTCAATTACCTTTTCAGGCGCTTTTTTAATAAAGCCTTCGTTTGAAAGTTTCTTCTGGACTCTTTCAACTTCTTTATTTAATTTATCCCACTCTTTCTGAAGGCGGGCAACTTCTTCTTCAATGTTAATCAGGCCTTCAAGCGGAAGGATGATTTCTGCACCAGTCACAACTGCTGTCATCGCCTTATCAGGCGTCTCAACATTCAGAGCCAGCACTAGTTCTTCTGGGTTACAGAATCGTTCAATATAGGCACGGTTATTTTCCAGTGTGCCCAGAATTTCCTCATCCTTAGCTTTTACCATCATTTTAATCTTCTTGCTCATAGGCGTGTTTACTTCAGCACGGCTGTTGCGGACAGAGCGAATAATTTCTACAAGCAGCTTCATTTCATTTGCAGCCTGGTTATCAGTGTATTCATTGTTAACTGCCGGCCATTGTGCAGCCGTAATGGATTCACCTGAATGAGGAAGATTCTGCCAAATTTCTTCCGTGATAAATGGCATAAATGGATGCAGCAGACGCATTGTATTGTCCAGAACATATGCCAGGATGGAACGGGTGGTTTTCTTGGCAGCTTCATCTTCTCCGTACAGCGGAAGCTTTGCCATTTCGATATACCAATCACAGAAGTCATCCCAAATGAAGTTATACAGCACTCGGCCAACCTCGCCAAACTCATAGCGGTCAGATAATCTTGTAACCGTCTCAATAGTTTCATTCAAACGGGTTAATATCCATTTATCAGCAACAGACTTTTCACCGCTTAAATCAATTTCTTCATATGTTAATCCATCCATGTTCATTAATGCAAATCGGGATGCATTCCAGATTTTATTGGCAAAGTTCCATGTTGCCTCAACCTTTTCCATACTGAAGCGCAGATCCTGTCCCGGCGAGCTTCCTGTAGAAAGGAAATAGCGGAGTGAATCAGCACCATACTGATCAATTACATCCATTGGATCAACGCCATTTCCAAGGGACTTACTCATCTTGCGTCCCTGTGAGTCACGAACAAGACCATGAATTAATACATCCTGGAATGGACGCTCCCCTGTAAATTCGAGACCTTGGAAGATCATTCGTGATACCCAGAAGAAAATGATGTCATAGCCAGTTACCAAAGCAGCAGTCGGATAGTATCTCTTGAAATCGCTTGAGTCTGTATCCGGCCAGCCCATTGTTGAAAATGGCCATAGAGCTGAACTGAACCAGGTATCCAAAACATCTTTGTCCTGTTCCCAGTTTTCAATATCTTCTGGTGCTTCGTGCCCTACGAAAACCTCACCTGTCTCTTTGTGGTACCAGGCCGGGATCCGATGCCCCCACCAAAGCTGGCGTGAAATACACCAGTCACGAATATTTTCCATCCAGCGCAAATACGTTTTTTCAAATCGCTCTGGAACAAAGTTTACTTTTTCCTCTTTAGTTTGAAGAGCGATGGCTTCATCAGCAAGAGGCTGCATCTTTACAAACCATTGTGTTGAAAGGTAAGGTTCAACAACTGCGCCGCTGCGCTCTGAATGGCCCACAGAATGCATATGCTCTTCAATTTTGAAAAGCACTCCTTCGTCCTGAAGATCCTTCACGATTTGCTTGCGGCATTCAAAGCGGTCCATACCTTGGTATTTACCGGCTCGGCTGTTCATTGTGCCGTCTTCATTCATTACAAGAATTCTTTCAAGATTGTGGCGGTTTCCTATTTCAAAATCATTTGGGTCATGAGCCGGCGTAATTTTTACTGCGCCGGATCCGAAATCCATTTCTACATAATCATCTGCAACAATCGGAATTTCGCGTCCTGTGATCGGCAGTTTAACCGTTTTGCCGATTAAATGCTTATAGCGGTCATCTTCCGGATGTACTGCTACAGCTGTATCGCCAAGCATCGTTTCAGGGCGTGTAGTGGCAATTTCGATATGTCCTGAACCATCCGTTAAAGGATATCTCATATGGTAGAAGGCACCCTGAACATCCTTATAAATAACTTCGATATCAGAAAGAGCCGTTTTTGTAGACGGATCCCAGTTAATAATATACTCGCCGCGATAAATCAATCCTTTATTATAAAGTGAAACGAAAACTTCTCTTACAGCTTTTGAAAGGCCTTCATCCAGTGTAAAACGTTCGCGGCTGTAATCAAGTCCCAATCCAAGCTTTGACCATTGCTGGCGGATATGGCTGGCATACTCCTCTTTCCACTTCCATGTTTCTTCTACAAATTTTTCACGGCCTAAATCATAGCGGCTTTTGCCGTCATTGCGAAGCTTTTCTTCAACCTTTGCCTGAGTGGCGATGCCCGCATGGTCCATTCCTGGAAGCCATAGAACATCGTATCCCTGCATTCGCTTCATTCGAGTAAGGATATCCTGAAGAGTTGTATCCCATGCATGACCGAGATGAAGCTTTCCTGTTACATTCGGAGGCGGAATCACAATTGTATATGGCTGCTTTGTTTCATCGTCTTTTGCTTCAAAGAATTTACCTTCCAGCCACCAGTCATATCGTCCTTTTTCAATCGCCTGCGGATCATATTTCGTCGGCATTGATAATTCATTATTATCCATGTGTCATTCTTCCTTTCTGAAAGCAATCCAAAAAAATAAAAAACTCCATTCGCCATAAAAGGACGAATGGAGTTTGCTTCGCGGTACCACCTTTTTTTCAATCACTAAAGAAAATCAGGGAAAGACATTCTTATAGAGATTGACACTTAAACAGATAACGGATTTCCCGTCTTTTACTACTTGGCTGCAGCCTTTCGCAAAAGATGCTCTAGGGCGACCTTCCAACAGTTTTGCCTGGATAACCTTTCAGCTGCTGGTTTTCCTCTCTAAAAGGCAAATCGCCATTGTACTCTTCCCTGTCTTAGCATCGATATACAATTTTATATATAAAATATACTACCGAAAAAAGACTGTTATAGTCAATAAGGATACCCGAGTTTTTTATATATTATTCATTATTTCTACCGAAGTGATGATGATTTTGCCCGAAAAAGACTTCTTTAGGGGAGTTTTAAAATACTGTTATACAGGAAAGAAACGAAAATAGGCACTTTACCGAAAAATGAATCATAGAATATACATATGAACATTCGGGAAAGGGGCATGCGACAATGAGAAGAAAATATAATCCTTACACACTGCCTCCCTGGTTAAGAACTTTCAGGAATGTATGTGCACAGTTCATAATCCCGTTCTGTGTTTTTCAAGGCATAAGAACAATTTTGTTGCCTACCACCTTTGATGTACTGCTGCTATCGCTGTTCATTCTGATTGCTATTGCTTTCCATCTTCAATTGGTTTAGGAGCCCGCATCTTTTAGCTTTGGGCTCCTTCTTGTGCTTGAGCTTCGGCAGCTGCTTTTGCTTCTTGTTTTTGCCTCTCGATTTCATCGATTCTCATTACAGCATATTCAATATTTTTCAAGAGCCAATACTGCCTTTGCAAATGCTGGACAGCCTTTCTTTCTCCCCTTTTACTCTCCCCTTTATAATATTGTTCGGCCGCCCTGATAATAGGACCCGGATGAGCAAAGTAGCTTTGAAACAGCAGCATCTCATCGTCTCTGAATGGAAAGTATTTCATATAGGTGTAAATCCACTCTACACATTCTTCTGATCTTTTTGGATAAGTTTTCAGTGTCCTTGATAAAAACGGCAATATATCATGGAGCGGCGACCCCTGTCTTGCATTTTCGAAATTCGTGAAGTACCCATATCCCCTATCATCGTAAAGAAAATGCTCGGTTGAAACTTTCCCATGGACGATTACCGTTCGTGCTTTGTCGCTTTCTTTTGTTTTTTCATACCAATCTTTAAATTTGTTTGTGGAGAATTTTAGTCCCTGGCTGACGTCGTGATAATATAGGGAAAACATTAGCTCAAAAGGAGACATATACTCTTTTCTTTCACAGGCTTCGATAAATCCCTCCAAGAACTCCTTTTCTTTCTCCCATTCCTGCAAAGTTTTTTCATAATGTTCGGTTCTGTCTTCCTTGTTTATAGGAACTTCCCTCGAGGACAATGTATGCAGTCTTGCCAATTCCCTCAGCATCTGCTGATGCCTCTCAAATCTATCCTCTTTTTCTTCATTAGGCATCCATGGCATTAAATAATATAATTCATTCTGATGGAGCACCCCATATCTTCCATCCACCGTCGGGTAAATAGGGACAATTCTGTTATAGCCTTTTTGAAAGAGGGTTTGTACATGCCTTATAAAATCTGCTCCATGCTGAGGCTTTATTTTCTTCAAGGCAAATACACCTTTGCTGCTGTATACCTTCTGAACTCTCCCAAACTCCTCTACAAAATGCGGCTCTATTGAATAATGATTTAAAATAGGGGAGACTTTCCGCAGCCGATTTTTTTCTTCCACCTTAACCACTCACTTTCCAGAATGAGAAAGAATGATGTTATTCTAAAATATATTGGTTAAATGAAAATAGCTGAGCGGGTTATTAATACCTGCTCAGCCTTTTAACCATTTAATGGGCTACCGCAACAGGAATGTACAGCACTTGCCCTTCATAAATATCCTGATTGATTTCAAGGTGATTCACCCGTAATAGCTGCTGGGCTGGTATATCATACCTTTCAGCAATGGCATCAATTGTGTCGCCGTTCTGCACAATGCAAACCTTGAGCTTAACATGTTCCTCTGTCTCTTCCTTCCGGGCAAAGAACTCTGTTAACGACATGCTTTTCTTCTTGGAGAGTTTCTTCTTCTTAGCCTCCTGTTCTGAAGAGGATGAGGATTCCTCTGTTTCCTCATGGGTTTCCTGTGCAGCCGCTTGAACAGGCTTCTTTTCAAAGGAAGGACTATCTGATTCGGATGCTTCCGTCATTTGATAGATTTCCTGTGCGGTTGGCGGTGCTTCCTCCTCATTGCGCTGAGAAGAAAAAGATATTTCCGGTGCAGTTTTCGGAGTCTGTTCTTCTTCTTCTGGCTGCTCTTGTTTTAATTCGAGCGCCGCCGGCACTGAAGGTCTAATGACGGCCTGCTCTTCCACTTCAGGCTGCTTTCTTGCTTCTGCCTCAAATGGAATAAAAACCTCATCGGTTTCTGACTGCTCTTCCTGCGGGTCCTCTTCCCGTATATCTTCCTCGGCGCTCGAGTATACCTGTTCCTCTCTTTCTTCCTCTTCCTCTAGGTCCTGTTCTTCTTGCTGATATGACGGCCATTCCTGCTGTATAATTTCTTCTTCCTCTGTCTCCTCTGCCACCTCAGAAGATCTGTACTGAACCTCTAATTCTTCCGTTTCAGTTTCAGCTTCCGCTTCTTCCTCCCATTCTTGAACAGGAATATGCTGCTGATCACCATATAATCCGGTAATGGTTAAATTAGCTGTCAATTTCATACAGCTTCTTTCCGGCAGAACATAATCGAAGGACTCTACCGCAACATCAATATCGTAGATGCTTTGGATTCTATTATTCGGAATGGTTATATCGACAGGAAAATAGTGTTTGAATTCACAAACTCCTTCTCCTCTTTCTTCAACTGTCTGAACGAATTTGGTGACTGCCAAACCCTCTTGATCTTCCTCGGATGCTTCTTCATCGCTGCGTCTATACTCACCTGCCAGTTCAAGTGCTCCCTGGATTGTTACATATTGATCGCTTTCCTGAATTGTTATATTGGGGTCTAACGAGATGGTAATCAGGTCCGATACTTCCTGTCCTTTTTGAAACCATACTGATTCTTCTAAAGAAAATCGTAAGCACGATGGATTCCCCTGAGACAAAGCGACTCCTCCCTTCGAATCTTTACGTTTAATCACTATGTCATTAACAATCCTATGAAGGATTAGGATACTTTATGATTAGAAAAATAGCGCTCTAAGGGAATCTTAGATTAATTTAGAAAAAGTTCCTTAGATAAGACTTTTTTAGCGGCTGTTTGCTATGAGTGTTGATTTCCGCTGCAGGCACTCAAGCTTTCCTGCGGGGCTGCCGGGAGCCTCCTCGGCGCTATGCGTCTGTGGGGTCTCCCTGTACGCTACTCCCGCAGGACAATAAATAAGCTTCCTTGAATCAACACCGCACGAATAAAATGCGGATACATTTTCGCGGGATTAGCGCCTTCCACTCCAATCAACACCGTGCAAAATAAAAATTTTGCATTTTCACAGTCTATTGAATCCAGCCACAGGAAAGGGGTTTCTCCCAAACGATGGATAAAAGCTCTAATAACTATATTTCCAAGGGCATAAAAAAACACCCATCAATCGATGAGTGTCAGGTCTTGCTTATTTTAATTTTGAAAATGCCTTTTCCGCTGCCTGGATAGTCTTTTCAATATCTTCATCAGTGTGTGCAGTTGAGAGGAAGAGTCCTTCGAATTGGGATGGCGGCAGGAAGACTCCCTGGTTTGCCATTTCCCTGTAGTATTCTGCAAAGAACTCCAGATTGGATGTTTTGGCTTTTTCATAGTTAATAACATCTTCATTTGTAAAGAATATACCGATCATTGAACCTGCACGGTTAATGGTGTGCGGGATATCATATTTTTCTGCAGCTGCTTTAAGCCCTTCTTCCAGTCTGTCTGCTTTTCTTTCGAATTCTTTGTAGGAATGTGGAGTCAGCTGGCTTAATGTCTCGTAACCTGCTGTCATGGCAAGAGGGTTTCCGGATAGTGTTCCTGCCTGGTAAATTGGACCGCTTGGTGCAATCTGCTTCATAATTTCCGCTTTTCCGCCATATGCACCGACTGGGAGCCCACCGCCAATAACTTTTCCAAGACATGTAATATCCGGTGTCACTCCAAAGTAACCCTGCGCACAATTATAGCCGACGCGGAAACCAGTCATTACTTCATCAAAAATAAGCAGAGAGCCGTTTTGTTCTGTAATTTCTCTTAAGCCTTCAAGGAAACCTGGCTGAGGAGGAACGACACCCATATTTCCAGCTACCGGTTCCACAATCACACCTGCGATATCGTCTCCGAATTGCTCAAAGGCATATCTTACGCTTTCAAGGTCATTGTAAGGAACGGTAATTGTATTTTTGGCAACTCCTTCAGGAACCCCCGGACTGTCAGGCAGCCCCAGAGTTGCTACACCAGAACCAGCTTTAATTAAAAGGGAATCGCCGTGGCCATGATAGCAGCCTTCAAATTTCATGATTTTATTTCGGCCGGTATATCCTCGAGCAAGCCTCAGGGCACTCATAGTAGCTTCTGTTCCGGAAGAAACCATTCGCACTACTTCAATGGAAGGCACACGTTCAATGACCAGCTTGGCAAGATCGTTCTCGATTTCGGTAGGAGCGCCAAAGCTTGTCCCCATTTCAGCTACTTTCTTAATACCCTCGACCACACGTTCATTAGTATGTCCCAGGATTAATGGGCCCCAGGACAAAACATAATCGATATATTCATTTCCATCGATATCGTAGATTTTAGAGCCTCGTCCGCGTTCCATAAAAATGGGGTCCATATTAACTGATTTAAAGGCACGTACAGGAGAGTTTACTCCCCCAGGCATCAATTCGCTTGCCTCTTTAAAAGCCTTGTTAGATTTTTCGTAAGAGCGCATGTCATCCCTCTTTTCGTTTAATAAGAAGTTTTCAATTACTAAGACTTACTAAGACATCATATTATTAGTCCTGTTCCTTAATCCACCTTGCCGCATCTTTCGCATGGTAAGTAATAATTAAATCACTTCCTGCACGCTTCATGCCTGTGAGCATTTCCATGACGATTTTCTGTTCATCGATCCAGCCGTTCTGTGCAGCAGCTTTAACCATTGAATATTCACCGCTCACATTATAAATCACAATCGGCAGGTTGATGGTGTTTTTCACATCCCGAACAATATCCAGATAAGGCATTCCCGGTTTAACAATCAGGAAGTCTGCCCCTTCCATTAAGTCAGATTCTGCTTCTCGCATGGCTTCCATGCGGTTGGAAGGATCCATCTGATATGCTTTTCGGTCGCCAAATTGCGGCGTGCTGTCAGCTGCATCACGGAAAGGACCATAGAATGCAGATGCATATTTAACCGCATAAGACATAACCGGGATATCTTCAAATCCGGCTTCATCAAGACCTGCCCGGATAGCTGCTGTAAATCCATCCATCATATTTGACGGGGCAATTATGTCTGCTCCTGCTTTAGCCTGGCTGACAGCTGTCTGCACAAGCAGTTCAAGGGATGCATCGTTCAGCACTTCTCCATTTTCAATTAATCCGCAATGGCCATGATCGGTATACTCGCAAAGGCATGTATCAGCAATTACGATAATTTCCGGATATTTAGCTTTTATAAATCTTGTAGCTTCCTGCACGATCCCATGATCATGATAAGCCTGCTCCCCGCATGCATCTTTCTCTTTAGGTATTCCAAATAAGAGCACCGATTTTATTCCAAGAGAAACAACTTCATTCATTTCCTCTTCGAGGTGATCAAGCGACAAATTGTATATTCCCGGCATCGAAGGGATTTCTCTTTTAATATCGTCTCCTTCTGCCACGAAAATTGGATAAATTAAATCCTCTGTACGCAAGAAGTTCTCACGGATAAGCGCTCTCATATTCGGACTTTTGCGAAGGCGTCTATGTCTATTAAATTGAAGATCCATTAATTTTCCCTCCTGATTTCTGCCAAGTAGCTAATAATGCTCTTAAGCATGTTATGTACTGTATATTCTTCAGGAACCGCATGAACCTGCAGCCCATAAGCCTTTGCGCGTTCTCTAGTCACAGGCCCGATGCAGCCCACCACACTGTCTTTAACAGCATTCTCATATCCAAGCTCCTTTAAAGCCCCTATAAAATGATCTACTGTGGAAGGGCTGGTAAAAGCAAGAATATCTAACCCTTTTCCTGAAAGCTGTTTTTTTAACAGACCGATGCTTTCACGTGGAAAAGTTGTCTCATAAACAATGATTTCATCAACGTCTGCACCATTTTCCGAAAGGGAGGCTGCGATATAGTCACGCGCCAGATTCCCTTTGGGGATTAATACTTTCATCCCTTCTTCTACTAATGGCAAAAAATCCTCAACAAACCCTTCAGCAACATAATCCCGAGGCATAAATTGCACTTTTAATCCCTTATCCATAAGCAATTTCTTAGTCTTCTCTCCGATAACCGCTATGTTAGGGAAAGGCCCGCCCTGACTCAGATTTTCAAAAAAAGCGTCCACAGCTGTCGCGCTTGTGAAAATCACCCAATCATAAGTTTGAATCCGCTTATGTGTTTTATATAAAGTTTCCTTATCCTGCAATGTCTCGAAAGCAATCAAGGGGATCTCAACAGGTATCCCCCCATAGCTTTGGATAAGAGCCGAAAAGGAGTGAGCCTGTTTTTTCCCTCTTGGCACTAAAACAGTCATGCCTTCTAAAGGGGAAGTCTGTTTCATTGCCCGTCAAGCTCCTCTTTCACTCTGTCAATCAGCTCTTTGGCCCCTTGTTCGGTTAGCATGTCAGCCATCTTAACACCAAGTTCTTCCGGATCAGAACCTGTTAGGGTCTCCTTATAAATCACTTTTCCATCAGGGGAACCTACAAGTCCGGTTAACTCCATTTCACCCGTTTCATTAATTGTGGCAAACCCTGCAATCGGAACCTGGCAGCCGCCTTCCATTTTATGAAGGAACGCACGCTCTGCACGTACAGTCTGATTCGTCTCAGAGCATGTAAATTTATCCAGCAATGCCCGAAGCTCCTTATCACTTTCACGGCACTCAATGGATAGTGCCCCCTGGCCAACAGCCGGCACACAAACTTCCGGCTCCAGGAATTCTGTAACAACATCAGCCGCCCAGCCCATTCGGGAGAGACCTGCTGCTGCAAGAATAATCGCATCATATTCTTCCGTTTCCAGTTTAGATAATCTGGTATCAATGTTTCCTCTGATCCACTTAATCTCCAGATCCGGACGCTGTGCCAGCAATTGTGCCCCTCTGCGCAGGCTGCTTGTTCCTACAATAGATCCTTCCCTTAAGTCATTCAGTTTTATATGCCCTTTTGAGATAAGGGCATCCCGATGGTCTTCTCTTTCAGGAATGCTGCCAATTGTCAGCCCTGCCGGAAGAACAGCGGGCATATCCTTCATGCTATGTACAGCCATATCGATTTCTTCATCAAGCATGGCCTGCTCTATTTCCTTTACGAACAACCCTTTTCCTCCGACCTTTGAAAGGGTAACATCAAGAATTTTATCACCCTTAGTGACAATTTCCTTCACCTCGAACTCAAAGGATGGATCAATGCTTTTCAATTGGCTGATCACCCAATTTGTCTGAGTTAGTGCCAGCTTGCTTCGTCTTGAACCTACGATAATTTTTCTCATGACTGCCTCCTGCAAATATGTCTAGCTATGGCTCCTGCTGAACAGTCGCCTCCGCTTTTCTTTACTATGTCCAGCTGCGGCTCCTAGCCCCTCGAGGTCATAAGCTGGTCTGCTCTGCGGCAAACTGCGCCCCGCCGCAGCCCATCTTATGCTTGTCGGGGCTGAACAGTCGCCTCCGCTTTTCTTTGCTATGTCCAGCTGCGGCTCCTAGCCCCTCGAGGTCATAAGCTGGTCTGCTCTGCGGCAAACTGCGCCCCGCCGCAGCCCATCTTATGCTTGTCGGGGCTGAACAGTCGCCTCCGCTTTTCTTTGCTATGTCCAGCTGCGGCTCCTAGCCCCTCGAGGTCATAAGCTGGTCTGCTCTGCGGCAAACTGCGCCGCGCCACAGCCCATCTTATGCTTGTCGGGGCTGAACAGTCGCCTCCGCTTTTCTATGAATACCAAAAATGGAAAGATGAAAGTTTACCAAACAAAAAGAAGTTGATTAATACAATTAAAAATGATGCCAAATTCCAGAGGGCTAAAGATTTTCCATATAGGCCCTTTCCAACTTTCATATAGAGATAAATACTATATAAAGCAAGGACAATGAAAGAACCGATCACCTTTGAGTCATACCAGACCATATGGGGCAATTTAATGTAGGCCCACTGAATACCTAAAATTAAACTTATCATCAGCATAGGTACACCGATTACATTTAATACATACGACATATGTTCAAGCTTTGACAAATCTGTTATCCGGAGCAGCCTCGTTCCCCATTTTTTCCTTTTCAGCAAATCGTATTGAATCAGATAAAGCAATGAAAAAACGAAGGATAGCGAGAACGCTCCATATGAAAGGATTGCAACCGTTATATGAATCAGCAGAAGTTCTGATATGAGCTGCTGTGCTTTGACAGCCGAATCAATCTGCACAGGTGCGAATGTATGGATCGCCATTATGATAAAGCCGAGAACATTTGTAAAAAAGACGATAAAATCGACTCTGAGCAGCCTGTTAATTCCCAAAGAAAGAGTGATAAGCACCCAGGCATAAAAGTATAGGCCCTCAAAAATGGTCAATACAGGAAACCTTCCTGTATTAATCATATAAAGTATCAGGAACACCGTTTGAAGCACCCATACAAATGCAAGTAACCAGAAGGCAATCCTATTCGCCTTCCGGTTATGATGAAGAAAATCAATAAAATATAATAAGACACATAGGGCATACAGAACCACCGTTAATTCGTGCAGCCGTGTCATATAGATGTCAGACATGGACAGGACCCCTTTTATGATTGAAAGGAAGTCTGCGGTGATTGAGCGAATGCGTGCTTTGGTTTGGCTGCTGCGGGCACGTTCTGCTGATCTGAAACAAGTTCTTCTATATTAAAGATTTTTACAAATAAGTCTAATGCCTGTTCCGAATCTTTCTGTCCAGCCATTTCTTTAGCTTGTAAAATAGGATCTTTTAATAGCTGATTGATGATGCTCTTTGTATGCTTGTTCAGCACTTTTTTATCACGATCACTCAAATGCGGCAGCTTTCTTTCAATGCTTGTCATGGTTTCACTCTGTATAGCCAGTGCTTTCTCACGCAAAGCGGAAATTACCGGAACAACACCAAGCAAGTTCAGCCATTGCTTGAATTCAACAATATCCCCTTCAATCATAAGCTGAATCTTCTCGGCTGCCTTTTTACGCTCCTGAAGGTTTGCTTCAACAATGCCTTCAAGATCATCAATATCATATAGGAAAACGCTGTCCAGATCAGCCAGTTTCGGATCCAGATCTCTTGGGACAGCAATATCCACCATAAATAGAGGCTTGCCTTTGCGCATTTTTTCTGCGTAAGCCATCATTTCCTTCGTGACAACAAACTCTTTTGCCCCAGTAGAACTAATTAAAATATCTGCTTCAACAAGGGCACATTGAAGCTCATGCAATGTTTTTGCCTGGCCCGCATAGCGGCTTGCGAGATCCTGCGCTTTTTCGAATGTACGGTTAATAACTGTTACTTTACTGGCTCCGTTGGCATGAAGGTTTTGGATTGCCAGCTCCCCCATTTTACCGGCTCCTAAAATAAGAACATGTTTATTTTGGAGGGATCCGAAAATCTTCTTAGCCAGTTCCACTGCTGCATAACTGACAGAAACTGCATTTGCCCCTATCTCCGTTTCAGAGTGTGCCCGCTTAGCGAGCGTTACTGCCTGCTTAAACAAGTGGTTAAAAACTGTTCCGGTTGTATTTTCTGATTGAGCCTCCAGAAAACTTGTCCTTACCTGTCCTAAAATCTGTGTTTCGCCAAGGATCATGGAGTTAAGGCCGCATGCTACCTTGAATAGATGCTCAATGGCCCCATCCTCTTCATAAATAAATAGGAATGGAGAAAATTCACTCTGATCCATTTTGAAATGTTCTGCCAAAAATTCCTTTATATAATAGCGGCCAGTATGAAGCTGGTCCACAACTGCATAAATTTCGGTCCGATTGCATGTAGACAGAATGACATTCTCTAAAATGCTTTTTTTGTCATTTAATGTCTTCATTGCCTCGCCCAATTGTGAAGGATTAAAGGTTAGACGTTCACGGATTTCAACAGGGGCAGTTTTATAGTTTAGACCGACGACCAAGATATGCATTGAAATTGACACCCCCAGAATTATTGCCTTGTTCATTAATATTAATTATATCATTTCTATTTTTTCAATTAATGCTTAAATGTGAACAGATATTGAACACATATGGTACTATATTTTTTAAACAGGAGCCTGGTCATAGGTATCCTTAAATAGACAAATACTCCCTTATGTACAGTAACAAAAAAACTTGCCGGATTCAAGTATACCTTATTGGAAGTGGTGTTTTTTATGAAAAATCAGCGTGTTTTTCCAGGAATTATTTTACTCGGATTTGGAGCCTACTTTTTCCTTCAGCAGAGCGGATTTACTGCCTTACAGCCGTTCTATTCCTGGCCGACCCTTCTCATTATCGTCGGAGCAGCCTTTTTAATTCAGGGATATGGAGCAAGGGATTATGATTCCATATTGCCAGGTGTCATTTTAACAGGATTTGGCCTTCACTTTCATGTGGTGAACCGCCTGGAAATTTGGCCGGATCATATCGGAACATTTATTCTGATAATTGCTCTCGGCTTCCTCCTTCGTCATCAGAAAACAGGGGCAGGATTGTTCCAGGGCATCTTATTTTTAATTCTTGCCGCATTGCTTCTTTTTTATGACAGGGTTGCAGAGTGGATGGGGCTCCTGGAAAATGGTGTTTCTGATGTTTGGCAGCTATGGCCAATTCTTTTAATGCTAATTGGATTATATTTTTTATTAGTGAAGAAAAAGTAAAAGCGTAAGCATCTTCGGAGCAAGCCAAAAGCGCCTGTTCCTGCGAAGAACACCCAAGGAAGCTTTCCCTTACTGCTCACCCCCTGCAAGCACAAGACGAGACTCACGGAAAGGCATTCTTTGCCTTTTGGGGAGGATTGCTTGAAATGTGAAGGCAACTGCACAGGGATGACAAGCATAAGACGAGCCCTGCCGGAAGTGTTCTTTCCTTCTGGAAGGGATTGGCTAGTCTTTCGTCCCTGGGAGCCGCAACTAGACAGGCTTGTGACCTCGAGGGGGCAGGCGCTGGAGCAAAAAAATAAAGACAGGGATAGTAAACTTTTCCCTGTCTTTTTATATTCAAACTGGTTAGAGTACTGAATCGAGAAAATTTTTGGTTCTTTGTTCTTTTGGATTGTTAAACAAATCCTCCGGATGCCCCACTTCTACAATTCTACCATCATGCATATAGACAGCCCAGTCTGCTACTTCTCTTGCAAAGCCCATTTCATGGGTGACGACGACCATTGTCATCCCTTCAAGGGCGAGCTCTTTCATTGTGGAAAGCACTTCCCCTACAAGCTCCGGATCAAGTGCCGATGTCGGCTCATCAAAAAGCATGATATCGGGCTTCATTGCCAGCGCTCTTGCAATGGCTACACGCTGTTTTTGTCCGCCCGAAAGTTTTGATGGATATACATTCTCCTTGTCAGAAAGCCCTACTTTTTTTAATAGGTCCTGGGCATCTTTTTTTACTTGATCCTTTGGAAGCTTTTTCACATGTAATGGTGCTTCCATCACATTTTCGAGAACAGTCATATGAGGAAATAAATGGAAATGCTGAAAAACCATTCCTACTTTTTCTCTTACTTTATTTAGATCATGTGTTTCTTTTTCAACCTTTTCGCCCTCAAAAATGATATTGCCGCTGTCCTTTAATTCTAGAAAGTTCAAGCAGCGGAGAAGTGTGCTTTTACCGGACCCGCTTGCACCGATCAGGCAAACAACATCACTTTCTTTTACTGTTATGTCAATGTCCTTTAGTACGTGCAGATCCCCGAATGATTTGTTCAATTTTTCTACCTTAATCATATACGATTCACTCATGCCTTCATTCCCCCTTAATCACTGCTAGCCATTCTTTTCTCAATCATATTTACAAGGATAGAGAAAATAAGTACAAGTACTAAATAGTAAACAGCTACGATCAGCAGATAACTCATGTAGTCATATTCATTGGAACCGTAAGTCGTGGCCACATTAAAGAGCTCGTACATGCCGATAAAGGAAGCAAGTGATGAATCCTTCAAAGCAATGATAAATTGATTGCCAAGAGGCGGCATAGCCCGGCGGAAAGCCTGAGGCAGAATGATCCTTCTCATTGCAAGGCCAGCAGTCATACCCAGCGAACGCCCTGCTTCCATTTGTCCTTTGTCGATGGATTGAATGGAGCCCCTGAAAATTTCGGCTATATAGGCACCATTGTGAAAAGCAAGTCCAAGGACAACTGACCAAAACTGTGAAATATCCAATGCTGTCAAACCGAAATAGAAGATGAAAATCTGAACAACAAGCGGCGTTCCCCTTACAAGGAAAATATAGATGTCCGCAATCCATTCCAGAACTTTAATTCTCGAAATCTTTAAAAAGGCAAAAAACAATCCTATAAAAATAGCAATAAACACCGCTACAATGGTTAATTGAAAGGTTAAGAGCATTCCCTTTAAAAATACGGGATATGTATCCATAAACTTTGTAAGCAAATCCACAAAAATCCCCCTTCAGTTGGCTATTTCAGTTTGTGTAAAAAACAAAACAGGCGAATGTTTGACACACATCCGCCCGCAATGTTATTCCTTCTCAGGATCAACTGTTATATCTTCACCGATATATTTTTTGCTGATTTCTGTGAGTGTTCCATTCTCTCGAAGTGTTTCAAGAGCTTCATTCACTTTTTCGAGCAGCTCTTTATTATCCTTTGCAACAGCAATTGCCTGCTCACTGCGGCCCAGCAGCTCTTTGCCTTCGATTTTCATTCCGGCGCCAATCGCTTCTTTACCTGTTACAAAGTCTGTGATGACCGCATCATGTTTTCCCTTGCTCAAGGCCTCCAGGGCCACAACATCACTATCATAGAACTGGATATTATCTGTAGCCTCCTCTGCATTTGAAGTATATGTAGAACCCTTCGATACTGCTATTTCCATGCCTTTGAGGTCAGCAAGCGTTTCAACGCTGCTGTCTGGACGCACATAAATTTGCGGGCCAGAATAGTAATATGGCGTCGAAAAATTGACTGCCTTCAAACGTTCTTCCGTAATGGTATGGCTGGCTACCGCTGCATCAAAACGGCCGGATTTCACACCTTCGACAATACCGCCAAACTTAAATTTATTCTGAACCGGCTCAAGCCCGAGTTCTTTTGCTACAGCTTCGGCCACATCAATATCAAATCCGCTCATGCTTCCATCATCATTTGTATAACTAAAAGGTTTGAACTCTCCTGAAGCTGCATACGTAAATTTGTCATCGTTTACTAGATCCATTCCGCTTTTAGACGCTTCCTCTGATCCGCCGCATGCCGCCAGGACCAATACAAAAGCAGCTGCTATAATTCCTTTTAACCAATGTCTCACTAGTCTAAATTCCCCCTTCAGTATCTCTCTTTTATAAATGCCCTTTAACTCTATCATGATTTTAAAATATTCTCAAAATTCATATTTTATGATAATTAATGATATTACAGAATTTAAGCTGTTCTCATTAACTTACCCTCTTTGAACTCCAACATGACTCCTTATCCTCCAGTATTCTGCAGATTCCTCACCCTTCGACAAAAATATTATCCATATTATCCCATTCTTTCACCCTGCAAAATATCGCACTGAAAGCTTCTCTATGACGAAAGACCCAAATGGAGAAATCACAAAAAATCCCGCTGCACAATGCAGCGGGATTTTTTGAATTACATAAAGCTTTTCAATGCAGACCAGGCCTTGTCTTTTCCATAACCCGTTTCGGAGGAAAACATAATGATCTGATCATTCGGATCGATATCCAAGGTTTCTTTCGTGATTTTCATATGTTTTTGCCACTTGGACTTAGGTATTTTATCCGCTTTTGTAGCAATCACTACACAGGGAATATCATAATGCTTTAAAAAGTCGTACATCATGACATCGTCACTTGAAGGGGGATGGCGCAAATCAACTATCAGCACAACTGCTTTTAACTGCTCTCTGCTGGTTAAGTATGTTTCTATCATCTTTCCCCAAGCTTCACGTTCCTTTTTGGATACCTTAGCATATCCATAGCCTGGAACATCAACAAAGTGAAGAATTTCGTTAATAAGGTAAAAATTCAGGGTTTGTGTCTTCCCCGGTTTAGAGGATATTCTTGCAAGTCCCCTTCGATTAAGCATTTTATTAATGAATGAAGATTTGCCGACGTTGGAACGGCCGGCAAGGGCGAATTCCGGCAATTCACTTTCAGGGTATTGATCAGGCTTAACAGCACTGATGACGATTTCTGAGCTGGTTACTTTCATGCTTCGACACCGCCATTCAGGGCATGTTTTAAGACTTCGTCCACATGTGATACCAAAACAAAATCAAGCTCTTCCCTGATGCTTTCAGGGATATCTTCTATGTCTTTTTCATTATCTTTAGGGAGGATGATTTTAGTCAATCCTGCCCGATGGGCGCTCAAAGACTTTTCTTTCAAACCGCCAATAGGAAGCACTCGGCCTCTTAAAGTGATTTCCCCTGTCATTCCCACTTCTTTACGGATTGGCTTTCCAGACAGCGCAGAAACCAGTGCGGTTGTAATAGTAATCCCTGCAGATGGACCATCTTTTGGGACTGCACCTTCTGGAACATGAATGTGAATGTCATGCTTTTCATGGAAATTCTCATCAATTCCCAGTTCCTTTGCTTTAGAACGAACATAACTGAATGCCGCTTGAGCAGACTCTTTCATGACATCCCCAAGTTTACCTGTAAGAACAAGCTTCCCTTTTCCAGGAGAGAGGGATACTTCTATCTGAAGGGTGTCGCCGCCAACTGTTGTATAGGCCAGCCCTGTAGCAACACCAACCTGGTCTTCAAGCTCAGCCTGACCGTAGCGGTATTTTGGCTTTCCAAGAAACTCCTCAGTATTTTTACCATTCACAATCACTTTCTTCTTTTCGCCGGATACGATAATTTTAGCCGTTTTCCTGCAGATAGTAGCCAGCTGACGCTCCAAGCCCCGGACTCCTGCCTCACGAGTATAATAGCGGACTACCTTCTGAAGGCCATCTTCACGAATCTGAAGCTGAGATTTGGAAAGACCATGTTCTTTAATTTGTTTAGGCAGCAGGTGGTCTTTTGCTATATGAATCTTTTCCTGCTCTGTATAGCCTGCAATCGTGATAACTTCCATTCTGTCCAGCAGCGGACCAGGAATCGTCCCGAGATTGTTGGCTGTGGCTATAAACATGACCTTTGAAAGATCATATGTTTCTTCAATGTAATGATCACTAAAATTATGGTTCTGCTCGGGGTCTAAAACCTCCAGCATCGCAGATGAAGGATCCCCGCGGAAGTCAGAAGACATTTTGTCGATTTCATCAAGCAGGAACACAGGGTTAATCGTACCTGCCTTTTTCATGCCCTGAATGATGCGGCCAGGCATTGCACCTACATAAGTTCTTCTATGTCCGCGAATCTCAGACTCGTCCCGAACTCCGCCGAGTGATACACGGACAAAATTGCGGTTAAGCGATGTCGCGATAGAACGGGCAAGGCTTGTTTTGCCGACACCAGGAGGGCCTGCAAGACAAAGAATCGGCCCTTTAAGGGAATTCGTCAGCTTTTGCACTGCAAGGTATTCCAGAACCCGTTCCTTAACTTTTTCCAGGCCATGATGGTCTTCATTCAGAATTCTTTCCGCCTTCAGGATATCCAGGTCATCATCTGTTGCCTTTGACCATGGCAATGTGACAAGCCATTCGATATAGTTGCGGATAACTGCACTTTCAGCTGAACTGGATGGAACTTTTTCATAGCGGTCCAGTTCTTTTAAAGCTGTCAGCTCGACATGCTCAGGCATGCCGGCATTTTCAATCTTTTCCGTCAGCTCAGCTATTTCTCCTGTCTTGCCTTCCTTATCCCCCAGCTCTTTTTGGATTGCCTTCATCTGTTCACGCAAATAATATTCCTTTTGCGTTCTCTCCATCGATTTTTTCACACGCTGGCCAATCTTTTTTTCAAGGTTCAGAACTTCTTTTTCATTATGGATGATTTCAATAACCTGGTTCATCCGCTCTTTTACATCTATGGTTTCAAGAATTTCCTGTTTTTCTTTAAGCTTTAAAGGCAAATGGGAAGAAATGATATCTGCCATGCGCCCCGGCTCTTCTATATCTGCTACAGAGGAGTACGTTTCGGCTGAAATCTTCTTCGATACCTTTATGTATTGCTCAAAATATTCAAGCATGGTCCTCATCAATGCCTGATCTTCTACGTCCTTGGTCTCAGGATCCTCAAAAACCTTTACACTAACAGAATAATGTTCGGCTTCATCCTGAAAATCAATAATTTCCGCTCTCTTAAGCCCTTCAACAAGAACTCGGATGGTACCGTTTGGAAGCTTGAGCATCTGCTTTACACGTGTTAGCGTGCCCATTCTATATAGATCATCTTCTGATGGTTCATCTATAGATATATCCTTTTGTGTTGTTAAGAAAATTAAATGGTCATCTACCATTGCTTTTTCAAGGGCCTGAACCGATTTCTCACGGCCTACATCCAAATGCAGAACCATGGTCGGATAAACAAGCAAGCCTCGAAGCGGCAGGAGGGGGACGATGATTTCTTTCTTTTTCGCCATTCCTTTGCACCTCCAAAATGCATCTTTTTAACCCCATTATTGCTAATAATTTCTTTGTACAATTCTATCGTATTTAAATAGCAGTGTCTATTAAAGAGAAATTGCTGAAAGCCTGTATTAAAAAGATATTCATTTATAATTACACTTTATCCTTCTTTACGCAAATAAAACTTCGGTTTGTAGCCTAAACTGCAAACCGAAGTTTCTGACCGCGATTAGCGGGAGGCGTTTGTACAGCAAGTTTTCAATAACTGACAAACCCTGAATGGGTTACTGGGCCACACATCATATGCTCTCTTTTTTCTTTAATTCGATTGAAGCGGTTATGGCTTGCTCTTTGAGATACTCTTTTTGCAGCGCTGCATCAAATACTTCATTCAAATGGGTTACAGGGATAATCTTAATGCCTGTTATCTCCTTTAAGATGGATTGCATATTTTCTTTTGGGATAATAACTGTCTGTGCTCCTGCTTTTTTAGCAGCTTTCACCTTTGGATATACGCCTCCAATTGGCTTGACATACCCGTGAATGCTGATTTCCCCGGTCATGGCTACAGTATTGTCGACTGGCCGTTTATAAATGGCAGAATAAATCCCTGTCGCCATGGCAATGCCGGCAGAAGGGCCGTCAATAGGAACTCCGCCGGGGAAGTTGACATGAATATCATATTCGTCAGCCGGTACGCCCATTGATCTCAAAACAGTAATAACATTTTCAATTGAACCCTTGGCCATACTTTTTCTGCGGATTGACTTTCCTTGGCCGCCAATGCTTTCTTCTTCTACTATGCCTGTTATATTAATACTGCCCTTTTCTTTTGCAGGAATCACAGTAACTTCAATGTCAAGCAAAGCACCTGTGTTCGGTCCATATACGGCCAGACCATTTACAAGACCAACAGCAGAATGAGAATTGATTTTCCTTTCCATTCTCGGTGAAAGCTGACTCGATTGCACAACCCATTCAATATCTTCATCTTTTATGTAATCACGATCTTCAGTAATCGCTAACCCAGCAGAAATTTGAATCATATTAACCGCTTCTCGTCCATTTCTTGCATAATTGGCGAGAATGCCTAGAGCATTTTCACTAATAGTGAGATTGACCTTTTCCGAAGCCTTTTTGGCTACAGCTGAAATCTCTTCTTCAGCTAACTCTCTGAAAAATACCTCCATGCATCTGGAACGAATGGCAGGCGGTATTTCATTCGGGGTCCTGGTAGTTGCTCCAATCAGGCGAAAGTCCGCCGGCAGGCCATTTTTAAAGATATCATGAATATGGGTTGGTATTTGAGTATTTTCTTCATTATAATAAGCACTCTCCAGAAATACTTTCCGGTCTTCAAGCACTTTCAGAAGCTTGTTCATTTGAATGGGGTGAAGCTCACCGATTTCGTCAATAAAAAGCACCCCACCATGTGCATTTGTAACAGCCCCCTGTTTAGGCTGCGGGATTCCCGCCTGGCCCATTGCCCCGGCTCCCTGATAAATTGGATCATGAACAGAACCTATTAGAGGATCTGCAATGCCCCTCTCATCGAATCTCGCCGTAGTAGCATCCAGTTCTATAAAAACAGAAGCTGCCTCAAAAGGGGACTTTGCATTTTTCTTGGCCTCTTCCAGTACCAATCTGGCAGCAGCCGTTTTTCCCACGCCGGGAGGACCATAAATAATTACATGTTGAGGATTGGGTCCGCACAATGCCGCTTTCAGAGATTTAATTCCATCCTCCTGTCCTACAATGTCTGCAAAACTGGCTGGACGAACTTTTTCTGATAAAGGTTCAGTTAATGAAATGGAACGCATCTTTTTCAATACATCCATTTCCTTCCTTGATTCACGGTCGATAGAAACCTTTTGTGTCCGCTGGCTCCTAAGCAAATTCCAAAAGTAAAGCCCAATGACAATTCCAAAAAACAATTGGATAAATAAAGCGATCCCCGTCCAACTCATTGTGTTCCCTCCTGCATTATTTGTTCTCGTTGATAATGCTAGTATCTCCCTGACTGAGTTGGAATAAACAAGGAATTCATTTAAAAGTAAGCATGGAAAGCGGAAGCGTCTTGCTCACGAAGGAACACAGATTAAAGCGCCGCCTCCTCCCAAAAGCTGCCGCTTTCGGTCCTGCGATGTATCGATACCACAGCTTTCCTTGTCCTGTGGCAATGTCCGCATGACCCCATCCTTGGGGGCCTCAAGAATAAATATTTAAGAGCATAAAAAATGGCCATGCCTCAAGGCTGGCCACTTTTTATTATGCTGACGTCTTACGCTCTTCTTCTACGACTGTTCCGTCCTCCAAAACAAGTTTTGGCGAACCATTATCAATAACCGTTTCTTTCGTAATAATGCATTTTTTAATATCTTCGCGTGATGGAAGATCAAACATTACATCCAGCATGATTCCTTCAATAATGGAGCGCAGTCCTCGGGCACCTGTTTTTCTTTCAATTGCTTTTTTAGCAATTTCTTCAAGTGCGCCTTCTTCAAAATCAAGCTCAACATCATCAAGTTCAAGCATTTTCTGATATTGTTTGACAAGTGCATTTTTAGGTTTAGTTAAAATCTCAATCAATGCAGCTTCATCAAGCTGGGAAAGGCTTGCAATAACTGGAAGACGTCCAATAAATTCAGGGATTAAACCGAATTTCAGCAGGTCTTCAGGAAGCACTTTTGCAAGAAGATCCTTTGGCTCGATTTCTTTTTGATTCTGGTCGGATCCAAAGCCAATTACCTTCTGGCCTAAGCGGCGTTTAATAATTTGCTCAATGCCATCAAATGCACCGCCGCAAATAAACAGGATATTGGTCGTGTCAATCTGGATAAATTCCTGATGAGGATGTTTGCGGCCGCCTTGTGGCGGTACGCTCGCAACTGTTCCCTCCAGAATTTTCAATAGAGCCTGCTGCACACCTTCACCCGATACATCACGAGTAATTGATGGATTTTCTGACTTACGTGCAACTTTATCAATCTCATCAATATAAATGATTCCTTTTTCTGCCTTTTCCACATCATAATCTGCTGCCTGAATAAGCTTTAGGAGAATATTTTCAACATCTTCCCCGACATATCCGGCTTCAGTCAATGATGTTGCGTCTGCAATTGCAAACGGAACATTAAGAATACGGGCCAATGTCTGAGCAAGCAAGGTTTTACCGCTACCAGTCGGACCGATCATGGCAATATTACTTTTTGATAGTTCAACTTCATCTATCTTGCTGTTGGAATTGATGCGCTTATAGTGATTATATACCGCAACAGATAACGATTTTTTCGCCTGATCCTGGCCAATTACGTACTCATCCAGAATATCGCGGATTTCAGCTGGCTTTGGCACATCTTTGAATTCCACTTCTTCTTCTGTACCCAGCTCTTCCTCCACAATTTCAGTGCAAAGTTCAATGCATTCATCACATATATATACTCCTGGCCCAGCAACAAGTTTGCGGACCTGATCCTGTGTCTTGCCACAGAAAGAACATTTCAATTGCCCTTTTTCATCATTAAATTTAAACAAATCCTTCACCCCTTGAAAAAACTTCAAAACGATATATTAAGCTTGCGAGATCACATGCAAATAGTTCTTTATTCAGCCATAGAAAGGTTGGGAATTATGGCGGGCTCTTTGAAATATACGTGCAAACATGCCCTCTTTAATAATTCACACTTTCTTAAAAATCAAAACCTTCAGCAGTTATGTATTGCATTGTAACACATTTTTACAGTGGACAGGAAATGATAACTCTTAAAACATTCCAATTATGTATGCATGCATGTGATGGGATTTCGCAAAGAAAAAACAGGCTGAATTTTATATGTACTTTCATAAGCTTAACCAAAAATGGCTAAATTAAGTCGGCCCCTTGGACCGATAATTAAATTATCTATATATGTATTTGTATTCCTGTCCATGTTCAATATGCCGTAAAACTTTCACCAGGCAAAAGATACAAGGGAGATTTTAATTATGTATTGTCTTGATGGTATAAAACAAGGCACGATAAACTCGCGCCTTGTTTCTTATTAAAAGGGAGAAAATTTCTGCTTTCGAAGTTAGATCACTGTCTAGCTCCGACTCCGCTTTTCTTTTATTATGCAACAGTTTTACTATTTTCCACAAGGAAATCTACTGCTTTTTTAATTTGAAGATCTGCTTTTAGGCCTTCAAGGCTTCCAAGAGCTTGTGTGATCTGGTCAGCAGACATGTTGTACATTTCTGCCATTTTGTTAAGTTCTTCTGTAACTTCTTCATCACTTACTTCGATGTTTTCTGCTTTTGCGATTGCTTCAAGAGTCAGGTTAACGCGTACGCGCTTTTCAGCTTCCTCTTTCATTTGCTCGCGCAGTGCAGCTTCATCCTGTCCGGAGAACTGGAAGTATAGTTCAAGGTTCATGCCTTGCATTTGCAGACGCTGTTCGAACTCCTGCATCATGCGGTTAACTTCTGTGTCAACCATTGCTGCTGGAATTTCCATTTCAGCATTAGCTGCTGCTGCTTCAACAACAGTATCACGGACATGGTGCTCAGCTTCATGCTTCTTGCTTTCTTCTAAGCGAGTTTTGATTTTTTCTTTTAATGCATCCAAAGTTTCAACTTCTTCGTCTGCATCTTTAGCAAACTCATCATCAAGCTCAGGAAGCTGTTTTGTTTTGATTTCATGTACAGTTACTTTGAATGTTGCAGGCTTTCCAGCTAGCTCGGCAGCATGGTATTCCTCTGGGAAAGTAACTTCAACTTCCTTGGATTCTCCAGCCGCGGTTCCAGTCAATTGGTCTTCAAAGCCAGGGATGAACTGTCCTGAACCAAGTTCAAGTGAGTAATTCTCAGCTTTTCCGCCTTCGAAAGCTTCGCCATCAACGAATCCTTCAAAGTCCATAACAACTGTATCGCCAGTTTCAGCTTTTCCTTCTTCTTTAACGGCAAGTTCAGCTTGTCTTTCCTGAAGTGAAGTTAGCTCGCTGTTAACATCTTCATCTGTAACGTTTGTTTCAAGTGGCTTGACTTCCAGGCCTTTGTATTCGCCAAGCTTTACTTCAGGCTTAACAGTAACTGTAGCTTTGAAGATAAGGTTTTTTCCTTGTTCGATTTGCTCAACATCGATTTCAGGACGATCTACCGGCTCAATGCCTGTTTCATCAATTGCATTAGCATAAGCTTCTGGAAGAAGATAATCTACTGCATCCTGGTATAAAGATTCAACTCCGAAACGCTTTTCAAACATTCCGCGAGGCATTTTTCCTTTACGGAATCCTGGTACGTTTACTTGCTTAACTACTTTTTTAAATGCAGCGTCTAAGCCTTCATTCACTTTCTCTGCATCTACTTCAATTGTAAGAACCCCGCGGTTCCCTTCTAACTTTTCAAATTTAGCAGACATACAATCATTTCCCTCCAAAAATCTATTATCATTTCATTCAACACAGAATGTTATGAATATCTCTTGTTTTTCAAGCCATATCCATTTAATAAAAATGTATATATACACATAATACAACCATTATATTATAACATACACTCCCTGTCTTTCAACATTGAAGGCTAAATATTGGGATAAGAAATTTCTTCTATCTTTCTTATAAAGGCAAGAGCCTGTTCAATTTCCTCTTCAGGAGCTTCATAAATATCTCCCAGTTTGCTGAAAGAACTGGTTAAGCCATGGTACTCATATGAAAGCATATGGTATGCCGCCGCCCAGGACGCAGCGTTATCCGGTGAAGCCTCAAGCGGATATAGCAGGAAAAAGTGCCTTTCTGCAAGGCTTTTTGTATTTTCATATAATACCGGATCTTCCTGCTCGAGCTGAATCTCCAGTTTATTGACTATTTTTAACAGCATCGGCTGCTGATGTACCGGGGGGAGATCAGCAGGAATAACTCGTACACTCTTATTAAATTTCCGAATCGGTACATATTTATCATAACCATGCTCGGTAAGCACATTTAAGAGCATCGTTTTAAAGAAAGGATTACCGTCATGCGCTTCAAGATATGCTTTAATATCTTCTATATATGGCCTGATATTATGTTCTGCCAGCTGTGCAGCGATCTGCACTTGGTCATGCTGATCCTGGTAGGAGAACAGATTTAACTTCCTGTTCTTGAATTCCTCCATTTCAGGTGCTTCAATCTCGGCTTCAGACGGTGAAGCCGCCATCTTTCTGCTGAACTCAAGCATTCTGCTGAAATGCTCAAACTTCTCCTTCGGGATCTCCCTCTCTTCAAGGAGAACTTCAATCATTGCTGCAATCTCGCTGTATTGGTGCAGCTGCACAAGGATCATTAAATAAAGATCCATTACCTGTATGTAATCCCCAATGCCTGTTTGGAGCATTTTATTAGCCAGTTCTTTCGCTTTTTCCAACTCTCCCGCTTCATAATATGCCAGAACAAGCCCGATATGTACATCGGTATTCTCAGGCTCCATCTCCATTGCTTCTTCAAAGAACCGGATCGATTCCTGATACCTTTTCTGCTGAAAGGACTCAAGCCCCTTTTCCAGCAGTCTTTTCTCAAGGCCGGGAAATAGAATGATTTTATTGTTTTGATTTTTCCGTTCCCGCTTTCCCATGCTAGTACCGCCTCAACTTATATTTTTGAAGATAGTGTAGCATGAATCAGCAGAAAAACAAAAAGATTCATGGTTTCCCGCCATGAATCTTTCATACATTCCTACTGTACCGCTAACTTTTTTTCTTCAAAATTTGAAATGCTTTTTTCTAATTGAAGGGTAATCTCTATTTCATCCCAACCATTAATCAGCATTTTTTTCCAGTAATCATTAATAGAGAATGATGCTGAAAAATTATGTTCATCTTCAATTACTTGATTCTGCAAATCAACCTTTAATTCGTATGGCTGGCTTTTAGCACGCTTGAGCAGATATTCGACTGTTTCAGCCGGAAGAGTGATTGGCAAAAGTCCATTTTTTAAGCAATTTTGATGAAAAATATCAGCAAATGAAGGGGCAATGATGACTTTAAAGCCATAATCTCCTAAAGCCCATGGTGCATGCTCCCTCGAAGAACCGCAGCCGAAGTTTTCATTTGCAATGAGGATAGGGGCACCCTGGTTTTCTTCCTTATTCAACTCAAACTCAGGATTAGGCAAACCATCTTTTGTAAATCTCCAGTCATAGAACAGATACTGTCCAAACCCCGTTTTTTCAATTCTCTTAAGAAATTGCTTGGGGATAATCTGATCAGTATCCACATTTGCTCTATCTAAAGCAGCAGCTTTCCCTTGCAGTGTTTTAAATCCGCTCATTTTGTTCTCCTCCTTTTTATTGAACTGTTTCTGCGCTAAGCAAAGCACCTACGTCCACAAAATGTCCGTACAAAGCTGCCGCAGCCGCCATTAATGGACTGACAAGATGTGTTCTGGCCCCTGATCCCTGGCGTCCTTCAAAATTTCGATTTGATGTTGATGCACAATGCTCGCCGCTTGGCACAATATCATTATTCATGCTCAAACACATGCTGCAGCCTGATTCCCTCCATTCAAAACCAGCCTGCTTAAAGATAAGATCCAGTCCTTCAGCCTCCGCCTGCTTTTTGACCTGCTGTGACCCCGGAACAACAAGTGCACGGACTTGAGGATGAACTTTCTTCCCTCTAATTATTTCCGCGGCCTGTTTTAAGTCTTCCAGCCGGGAATTTGTACAGGACCCGATGAATACATGCTGAATCTGAATGTCTTCAATTTTCTGCCCTTCCTGCAGCCCCATATAATCTAAAGCTCTAGAAAGTGATTTTTGTTCAAGCTCGTTTTTGCATTCCTCAAGTTTTGGAAGCTGTTCATTCACTTTGGAAGTCATAGAAGGATTTGTCCCCCAGCTGACCATTGGCGCAATATCTGCTGCATCAATTTGAATGGTTTTATCGTATGCCGCATCAGGATCGGATACAAGCTCTTTCCAATTCTCTACCGCCTGCGCAAATTCAGCTCCTTTTGGTGCATACTTCCGTCCTTGCAGATACGCAAACGTCGTTCCATCAGGACTGACAAGCCCTGCCCTTGCTCCTCCTTCAATGGACATATTACAAATCGTCATTCTTTCTTCCATTGACATTTTCGCAATGGCATCCCCGCAATATTCAATAATATGGCCCGTACCAAAGCCAATTCCGTTTTTGGCAATAATATAAAGTATGACATCTTTAGCGGTAACCCCTTTTTTCAACTCGCCATTTATCTCCAGTTTTAATGTTTTAGGCTTGCTTTGCCATAAAGTCTGGGTAGCCATGACATGCTCCACTTCACTTGTTCCAATGCCAAATGCTATTGATCCAAAAGCTCCATGAGTCGATGTATGGCTGTCACCGCAAACAATTGTCATGCCTGGCTGAGTAAGCCCCAGCTCCGGCCCGATAACATGGACTATCCCCTGTTCAGGACTATCCAGGCCTGCAAGAGGGATGCCGAATTCCAGACAGTTTTTTTCCAAAGTAGTCATTTGGTTCAGTGCAACAGGATCATTGATGACTTTTCGGTTATCAGTAGGAATATTATGGTCAACTGTAGCAAACGTTTTATCAGGCCTTCTGACTTTTCTGTTTTTCATTCTTAAACCTGAAAAAGCCTGAGGGGATGTAACCTCGTGCACTAAGTGGAGGTCTATGTACATCAAATCCGGCTTCCCCTCTTCCCTGTGGACTACATGCTTTTCCCAAATCTTATCTATTATTGATTTTCCCATTCTGTTCCACTCCCTTTTTAAAAGAAACACGGCCGATGAAGGCCGTGTCTCAGTTTTTAAAATCAGCTGAAACTGTGTCCAGCCATCATTTCAGCTTTATGCATAAGCCCCCATGATATTTAGAATCGCTTCGTTATCCAAAAGGGTAGCCTTCACCTCTTCAATCATTTCAGAAGTAGTTACCACCTTTTTTCCAAATGAAACAATATCTCTTGTACGATAGCCAGCTTCAAGTACTTGATTAACAGCATTTTCAACCGCTTCAGCTTCCTCTTCCATTCCGAAAGATAATCGAAGCATCATCGCTGCTGATAAAATCATGGCAATAGGATTGGCTGCATTCTTCCCTTGAATATCCGGTGCTGAACCATGGATTGGTTCGTATAAATATGGCCCATTTTCCGAGATACTGGCAGAAGGAAGCATCCCTAAAGAGCCAGTCAATACAGAAGCTTCATCGCTCAAAATATCACCAAACATATTTTCCGTTACTACAACATCGAATTGCTTCGGATTTTTAATCATTTGCATCGCTGCATTGTCAACAAGCATATGCTCCAATGCCACTTCCGGATATTGCTTTGCAATTTCCTCCGCTACCTCTCTCCACATTCGGCTTGATTCCAGAACATTTGCCTTGTCAACAGAAGTCACCTTGCCACGGCGGCTTCCGGCAAGTTCAAAGGCCAGTTTAATGACTCGCCGCATTTCTTCTTTTTGATAAAACAATGTATCTACCACAGCATCTTTTCCGTTTTGCTGGGTCCTCTCGCTTGGCTTTCCGAAATACAGGCCGCCAGTTAATTCTCTGACCATCAGCATATCCACACCTTCAATTACTTCATTTTTTAATGGAGAAGTATCAGAAAGGCTGGAATAATATTGAGTTGGCCGCAGATTTGCATAGAGATTCAATTCCTTTCGGATCTTCAAGAGACCCTTTTCAGGACGAAGGTGGGGAGGCTGCCGGTCCCATTTAGGCCCTCCAACCGCTCCCAGCATGACCGCATCGCTTTCTTTGCAAAGCTCCAGCGTTTCATCAGGCAGTGGAGTTCCGGCTGCATCAATAGCAGAACCGCCAATTTTGCCATATGAAAATTGGAATTGATGTCCGAACCGTTCTCCAACGGCCTGCAGGACTTCAATTGCTCCCTTCACCACTTCTTTGCCGATCCCATCTCCTGGAAGTACTGCGATACGTTTTTTCATTTTTAATCCCTCCGTCTGTTTTTTTGTTTATTCTTATAGATTATTGTTTTGGTTATTGATTTCAGCACGGGGCACTATAGCAAACCCGCGGGGAGGAACAGGAGCTTCTATTAATTCGCCTCTACCGCTTGCGCCTGTGCTTTTTCTTTCATATATATCACTCTATTAACAGCGTTCAAGTAAGCCTTTGAGGACGCTTCGAGCACATCCTGAGCCAATCCGCGGCCGCTGGTTTCCACTCCTTCGTAGTTCAGCTTTACATAAACCTGAGCTAAAGCGTCTCTACCTGCCCCTACGGATTGAATGCGGTAATCAAGAAGGTTAGCTGTTCCATTCAAGCATTTTTCCAATGTGTTATACAGAGCTTCTATGCTTCCTGCTCCAGTACCGGCTTCCTGGATCACTTCGTTATTTGATCCTGACAGAGTAACAGTTGCCGTTGGAACAGAGTTCGTGCCATATTGAATTTGGATTCCGATCAAATCATAGAATCGTTGTTCCTTGGAGAGCTTCTCTTCAAGTACAATGGCTGCAAGGTCATCGTCTGTCATCTCTTTTTTGCGGTCAGCCAAATCCTTGAAAACTGTGAATAGCCGGTTTGCTTCTTCATCTGCTACTTCAAGCCCCAGTTCACTCAGACGATTTTTAAAGGCATGGCGTCCAGAGTGTTTTCCAAGCACCATGGAATTGGATTG
Source organism: Cytobacillus sp. Bac17 (assembly GCF_024519925.1). NCBI lineage: Bacteria > Bacillati > Bacillota > Bacilli > Caryophanales > Bacillaceae > Cytobacillus > Cytobacillus sp. Bac17. The sequence continues at coordinate 409,709 of NZ_JALJRC010000002.1, forward strand.
GAATCCGACTAGATCAGGGGAAATAATTTCATAAGTTGTTTTTTCCTTCAGTACCCCATCCTGGTGTATTCCTGATTCATGTGCAAAAGCATTTCTTCCGACAATCGCTTTATTGGCTGGTACCACCATGCCTGTCAGCTTGCTGATCAGGCTGCTCGTTCTGCTGATTTCCTGAAGATTCAGACGGGTGGAAGCCTGATAATGATTATTTCGGATGTAAAGGGCTACCGCCAGTTCCTCCAATGCCGCATTTCCTGCTCTTTCACCAATCCCGTTGATAGTGCCCTCAATCTGTGTTGCTCCATTTTCTATAGCTGAAAGGGAATTAGCTATGGCCATTCCCAAGTCATCATGGCAATGAGCTGATAAGGATACTTTATCAATAGAAGGAACATGATTTCTTAAATATTGAAAAATCTCTCCATATTCCTGCGGTGTTGTGTATCCCACAGTATCCGGTATATTAATGATCGTCGCCCCAGCCTGGATGACCTTTTCAATTATTTCAGCAAGAAAAGGCAATTCCGTCCTGGTAGCATCCTCCGCAGACCACTGGACGATCGGGAACTTTGAAGCAGCATACTTAACTGTTTCAACTGCTGTTTCAACCACTTCTTCTTTCGTTTTCTTTAACTTATATTGTCTGTGAATCGGAGAGGTTGCCAGGAATGTATGTATCCTTGGCTCAGCCCCGTCCTTTAATGCTCCCCATGCGGCATCTATATCAGAGATAACTGCTCTCGCCAGGCCTGTGACCGAGCAATTATTAATAGTCTGGGCAATTTTCTGAACAGAAGCAAAATCACCTTTTGACGCTGCAGGAAAACCAGCTTCAATAATATCAACATTCAAGCGCTCCAGCTGTCTGGCAATTTCTAACTTTTCGGAAAAGTTAAGGTTTACACCGGCCGATTGTTCGCCATCTCTTAAGGTTGTGTCAAATATCTTAATTGTTCGCACTTACGACCACTTCTTTCTTCTTGCTGCTATTGACAAACGGCATCATCTTGCGAAGCTCTCTTCCAACCTGCTCGATCGGATGCTCATTTTCTCTCTGATTTACGGCATTGAATACCGGTCTATTTGCCTGGTTTTCCAAAATCCAGCCTTTAGCAAAATTGCCTTCCTGGATATCTTTCAAAACTGCCTTCATTTCTTCTTTCACTCTTGCATCTACTACCCGCGGGCCGCTGACAAAATCTCCCCATTGAGCAGTATCTGAGATGGAATAGCGCATTCCTTCCAAACCGCCTTCATACATAAGGTCAACGATGAGTTTTAGCTCATGGAGACATTCAAAGTATGCCAGTTCCGGCTGATACCCAGCTTCTGTAAGAGTTTCAAATCCTGCTTTCACCAAAGAAGTCAACCCGCCGCATAGCACTGCCTGTTCGCCAAATAGATCTGTCTCGGTTTCTTCTTTAAACGTTGTTTCTAATGCACCTGCGCGAAGAGATCCAATGGCTTTAGCGTAAGCAAGGGCCAGTTCCTTCGCTTCTCCCGTTACGTCCTGATGGACTGCAAACAGTGCTGGGACACCTGCATCCTGTTCATATGTTCTTCTGACCAAATGGCCTGGTCCCTTAGGTGCTACAAGCAGTACATCACACTCTTTTGGAGGCACGATCTGATTAAAATGAATGTTAAATCCATGAGCAAACATTAATGCCTGGCTTGATAGATTCGGTTCAATTTCTTCCTTGTATACTTTTGGCTGGAGTTCATCCGGCAATAAGATCATCACTACATCAGACTGTGCAGCAGCCTCAGCGACCGAATATACCTGGAAGCCGTCTTCTTCTGCTTTTTCCCAAGACTTCCCTTTTCTAAGGCCGATTACAACTTCAACTCCGCTGTCCCTCATGTTTAACGCATGCGCATGTCCCTGAGAACCGTATCCGATAACCGCTACTTTCTTTCCGTTTAAATAAGCTGCATTTGCATCTCCGTTATAGTACATTTTTGCCATGTTTTATCTCCCTCTCCTATTAAAATTTATTATTTTTTATAATTAATTTTTGGCTCTATTCGTATAAATTGTAGTGTTTCTTTTATCAATGCTGTCCGTTGATTTCCGCTCCAGGCTGCTCTCTTTCCGCGGGGCGGGCGGTGAGCCTCCTCGACGCTGCGCGTCTGCGGGGTCTCACCTGTCCCGCTACTCCTGCAGGAGTCTCGCACCTTCCGCTACAATCAACTCAGTAATTAATAATTAAACAATTGAATATGATTTGGACTGCTGGGAAGTACGCTGTGTTCCTCTTGGGAATGCCGTTGTTCCCGTCCGGGCAAGCTCTTTGATTCCATAAGGTTTAATAAGTTCAATGAAAGCTTCTACTTTATCAGATTCACCTGTAATCTGAACAGTCATGCTATCCTTGCTGACATCTATGACAGAAGCTCTAAAAGGTTCAATCAAAGAGTATATTTCATTTCTTGTATAAGGGACCGCCTGAACTTTTATGAGGGCGAGCTCCCTTGCCACTATCGACTGATCCGTGATATCAGTCACTTTTATCACATCGATTTGCTTGTTTAGCTGTTTCGTAATTTGTTCACTGGCACTGGAGTCCTCAACATGGACCACACAAGTGATGCGCGACATCCCTTCATGTTCAGACAGCCCAACTGAAATGCTTTCGATATTAAAGTTTCTTTTGGAAAATAAATTCGTGATTCTGTTTAGCACACCCGGCCGATTCATAACAGTCAGGCATATGACTCTTTTCATGGTTTTACACCTGCCATTTCATGAAGTCCTTTTCCAGGCGCAATCATCGGATACACGTTTTCATCCGGATCCACCCGGAAGTCGATAAGTACTGGTTCGCGGTTATGAAGCACTTCATCCAATAACTCTTCAGCTTCTTCTTCAGATTGAATGACATATCCTTTTATTCCGTAGGCTTCTGCCAATTTTACGAATGATGGCTGTACTGGAATTTTGCTGTGAGAGAAACGGGATTCATAAAATATCTCCTGCCATTGCCGGACCATGCCAAGGGCCATATTATTAAAAATGATAATTTTCACCGGCAGGTTCATTTCCTGTATAATGGCAAGCTCCTGCGTTGACATTTGGAACCCTCCATCTCCGCAAATAGCGAGTACGCATGCTTCCGGGTCGGCCAGCTGAGCTCCGATGCTGGCAGGGAAACCAAATCCCATTGTACCAAGCCCTCCTGATGTCACCCACCTGTCTGCCTTATTAAAGCGGTAGTATTGGGCTGCCCACATTTGATGCTGTCCTACGTCTGTTACGACGATGGCATTCCCTTCCGTTTTTGAATGAAGCATTTCCATGACTTTCTGGGGCTTCAATCGTCCAGACTCTTTATCATAGAAATATGGATATTCCTCCTGCCAGTCCATGATGGTTTCCATCCATTCTTTATGGGCCGGCGGTTTTCCATCCTGCAGAATCAGCTGCTCTAGAGCTTCTTTTGCATCTGAGACAATCGGAATGGAAGTCGGAACGTTCTTGCCGATTTCAGCAGGATCAATATCAATATGGGCGACTGTTGCATGTGGTGCAAAATGCTGTAAGTTTCCAGTTAATCTGTCATCAAATCGGGCTCCAATATTTATCAGCAAGTCACATTCTGTAAGTCCCATATTGGCTGCATAACAGCCATGCATCCCTGCCATTCCGATAAATAATGGATGATCTGCCGGGAACCCGCCGAGGCCCAGGAGTGTGTGAATAATAGGAATTTGCTGCTGCTCCGCATACTCTTTTAATTCTTTGGATGCTCTTCCATGAAGCACGCCCGCACCAGCCAGGATGACAGGCTTTTTCGATCGGCTGACCGCTTCAGTTAATTTCCTTATTTGCAGGTAATTTGGTTTTAATGTCGGCTGATATCCCGGCAGATTCACTTCCTTTTCTTCCTCAGGCTGATCTGAAACTCCCGCAGCGATGTCTTTAGGTATATCGATCAGTACTGGTCCTGGCCTGCCGGTTGAAGCTATATAAAAAGCTTCTTTAACAATTCTCGGGATATCTTCAATGCTGCGGACCTGATAATTGTATTTTGTAATTGGAGTGGTTATCCCCAGGATATCTGCCTCCTGAAAGGCGTCTGATCCAATGACTCCCGTTGCCACCTGGCCTGTAAAAACAATCAGCGGAAGTGAATCCATCATTGCGTCCGCAAGCCCGGTAACAATATTAGTGGCTCCTGGGCCTGAAGTGGCAATTACAACGCCCGGCTTTCCAGATATCCGGGCATACCCTTCAGCAGCATGAATTCCTCCCTGTTCATGACGCGGCAGCACATGAAGAATCTCTGAATGATACAGTTTGTCGTAGAGTGGAAGAACAGCTCCTCCAGGATAACCAAAAATCACTTCAACATTTTCTTTCTCCAAGGCTCTTAATAACAGATCAGCACCGGTGACAGGATGTGTCTCCGTTTTTGTTTCTGTTAAGGCAGCTTCCTGCAGCATTTGTTGATAACCTCCTCATGTTTATATAATTCCAATATAAAAAGCCCTTCCACCCCTAAAGACACCTATCGATTGTAGGTATAAGGGATGAAAAGGCTTTGATAACCTGTTCCACGGTACCACCCTGATTCACGCTTATAGTGCGTGCACTCATGAACAGCCAAATGCTGTCCGTTTTGATAACGGGTGAAGAACACCCGGCAGCCCCTAATCGATCATCTTTCAGGACTGCGCTCAGAGGTGAGTTCATTTTAAGAGGGCATTACCGGTTTTCAGCAGGTCCGGCTCTCTGTGAATGCCTGTCATAAAACTACTTATCCTCTTCTACGCTTTTCATATTCTGATTTCAACCTCATTACACTAACGCTTTAAACCGTTGAATTATTAAATAAAAAAAACCCAAGAAGCTTATTACAAGAATGTTTTCACTAAGATGAAGGTTATAATTCTATTTAACTTAAAGGTGTGAATTTCTTATATTGAGGACTATCTTACGCCCATTTTTATCAGCCGTCAACACCCTTTTTATGAATTATTTGATAATTTCGATTAGTCTGTTTTTGTGTATCCGCTTACATTGTTGATATATTCACATTCTCTGGGACAAAAAAATTTTAGATAATTTTTTTATGAAGGGGTATGACAGCTGAAATCGGTTTAAATTTAAGAGGTTTTAAAATGGCTTAAGTACTGAAGGTTCCACTGGGAGACTACTGCTATTAAAACTAGATTAAAAATAAAAAAACTCACCAAAAAGGTGAGTAAGAATTCGGTAAGATATGTAGTGCTGCCAGATGTGTAAATGGCGTCCCAGGAGAGATTCGAACTCCCGACCGACGGCTTAGAAGGCCGTTGCTCTATCCAGCTGAGCTACTGGGACGTATTGAACATTTTTTCTTGATTGAGATTAATTAACTCAACGACAAGATTTATTATATTAAACAAATGTTAAGAAGTCAACACTTTGTAAGATATTTTTTTATTATTGAGGGAAGACTGGCTTCCCTCAGTTATTATATTCAAATTACTCGCTTTTTACCAGTGAAAAATTTTGTGTCAGTTCAGGAATTTTCCCATTAGATAAGTCATACACATCCAGTGTAACATCCTTTCCCCTGGCTTCCAGTATGACATATGTTTTTTCCTTTCTTCCTCTGGGCAGCCATATGCTTCCGGGGTTAATAAATAATATCCCATCGGACATTTCAGCTCCCAGACCGTGTGAATGGCCAAAGCATACGATATCTGCTTCCATTTCATGTGCCTTGTATGACAGATTCATTAAGGTAGACTTAACGGAATATCTGTGGCCGTGTGTGACGAAAAAGCGGAGTCCCCCAGCTTCTTCTACTCTATCCTCCGGGAACGCTGCCTCAAAGTCACAATTTCCTCTTACAGCAGCGTAGCCTCTTAATGAGTCATGATCTGCCTGAAGCTCAGAATCTCCGCAATGAATCATCAAATCCATATCAGGATGCATTTCGCGGATTTGGCTGAGTTCAGAGGTTAACCCATGGCTATCACTGACTATCAGAACCTTCATGAGTTCTCAGCTCCCGTCACAAAAGAAGGAAGCAGCTCCTCCAGCTTTTTGAGAGCATGCGCCCTATGGCTGATCTGGCTTTTTTCCTCCGGCATTAATTCAGCCATTGCTTTGTTTTTTTCTTCTGTAAAGAAAATAGGATCATAGCCAAATCCATTAGTCCCTCTTTTTTCTCTTAAGATATGGCCTTCACAAGTTCCTGCAACTGTTACAGTAGTTTTTCCGGGTGCAGCGATTGCAAGAGCACAATAGAACCGCGCCTGCCGCTTATGATCCGGAATACTTTCGAGCTCATCCAGAACCTTTTCCATGTTTTTCTGGTCGTTTTTTTCTTCTCCTGCATAGCGGGCTGAATAGATGCCTGGCTTTCCTCCAAGCGCATCAATGATCAATCCTGAATCATCGGCAATTACCATTCTTCCAAAAGCTTCAGAAACGGCTTCCGCTTTCAGAATGGCATTCTCTTCAAACGTGCTTCCTGTTTCCTCTACATCATGAAAATCAGGATAATCCAGCAGCGTTTTAACTTCATACCCAAGAGGTTTGAACATCCGTTCAAACTCTCTGGCTTTGCCTGCATTTTTAGTAGCGATAATCACTTCCTGCATGCTATGACCTCCCCTCCAGCTTTTCTCTTTTACTTAGAATACTTTCTGTGATTTTCTCTCCAAGCGCAGCCTTTTGAAACTCAAACAGCTCTGATATCCCTTCCTGTGCAGCACCCAGCATTTCCTGCAGCTGGGTATAAGAAAAAGTCGCTTCTTCTCCCGTTCCCTGAAGCTCCACAAACTCACCGCTGCCAGTCATAACGACATTCATATCTACTTCCGCTGAGGAGTCTTCAATATAATTCAAATCCACTGCAGCCTGCTTATTTTTAAGAATTCCCACGCTTATGGCAGCAAGGAAATCATTTATTGGGTAGTGAGCAAGTTTCTTGCTGCTGTACAGTTTATCCATCGCCTGTGACATAGCGACAAAGGCTCCTGTAATAGATGCTGTCCGGGTCCCTCCATCCGCCTGGATTACGTCGCAATCAAGCCAAACCGTTCTTTCGCCAAGCGCATCAAGATCCACCACTGCGCGGAGAGCACGGCCGATCAGACGCTGGATTTCCATTGTTCTACCTGAGATTTTCCCTTTTGCCGATTCCCTGATGTTTCTCTGTTCGGTTGCTCTTGGAAGCATGGAATATTCAGCTGTTATCCAGCCTTTCCCCTGTCCCCTCATAAAAGGAGGGACCCTCTCATCGATACTTGCTGTGCAAATCACCTTCGTGTCTCCCACAGTTATAAGCACAGAGCCCTCAGGATGCTTTAAGTAATCTGATTCAATATGTATAGGCCTAAGCTGCTTCGGTTCACGTCCATCTGCACGCATAAGCTGATTCCCCCTTCTTTTCCATATGTAAAAAAATAATTTATCCAGAGCATCGCCCTAAGTATGTTTTTGTCCAGGTACATTGGCATGCCTTCATTTTACCAACAAAGAAGAGGCGGCATTAAATGCCAACCTCTTTTTCCTGTTATTATATAGTATAACAAAATCTGCTCTATTAAAAACTTCCTGTATTCACATTTTCAGGACGGGTTACAGGCTCAGATAGTTTTTGGCCATCCTCATTGACAATCTCTGCTTTGCCATCGACTGTGACAGCCACGCTTTCGATGCCCTTTTGTTCTGTCAGTGAAAGGACAAGTGTATTCAGCAAGTGCTTGGAAATCATTTTCTCTTCGAAGCTGCTGAAAACATTCTCATTGAAGTTTAATGTGACTTTTCCTTCTTCAACTTTTGGAGCCTCAAGCAGCTCTACATCCGGAAGGAAGTCTGTCACCAGATTAGAAGCATAGTTCGGCCCTTTTATCAGTTCGGATACAACCGCTTCAACTTTATTGTCCATATCATTGCTGACACGCTTGGTGACAGGCACGTAATAATAGTTTTCTTCATCCCCGCCCAGATAATAAACGGTAACCGGCTTCGTATTCGTGATATCCACTACTTCCGTTGTATCCATGTTTATTCCATTGGCTCTGCTTAACGCCGAACTGACCGGAGTGCCATTCACAGGCATCTCCTTTAATTCATGTCCGTTTAATGTCAGCTTAACTTTATCAATGGAATCAAATTGTGTAAGTGTCCAGGTTACTGATTGGAGAATTTTCTTTTCATCCTCCTTAGCATATTCCTTAAATTCTTTTGAAAAATCGACGGTTGCAACTTTATCTTTAATATTTACCGAAACTTTTGTATCAGCCGGAAGGACTGCACGGAAATCATTAGGAAGAAATTCTGTAACAGGACCGTTTTCTACCAGGTATTCTAACGCCTGTGTAGCAACTGAATTAGTTTTTGGCAAGTCAATAGTCTGGGGAACGACATACCCGTTCTTATCAATCAAGTAAAGCTCTGTTTTAAGATTTGCCGTAACACCCTCTTCATTTTCGGCTGTTTCTTTTCCAGCTGTTTCTTCGGCTACACTCTCGCCTTCATCGGTATAAGATACTGCTTTTGGCGGATCGACCTTTTCCTTCCCCTGGCTTCCGAACAATCCGCATCCTGATAATAGAACAGATGATACCAGCACAGCTGACACTATAGACGTTTTTTTATTTATAGACATACATAATCCCCCCTGAGACAGTTTGTACTACATGTATACGAGCCTATCTGAAATTTAGACCGGCTTTTGGGATAAAAGTGTTAATAGATTTTTGACAAATTTGGACAAACCGAAAGAAAGGTTTGAAATGGCATCCATTAAAAAAGAAGCCCCCATAAGGAGCTTCTTTGTCATATTTGTTTCTGCAGTTCATCTTTTACCAGGACGGCTTTGATTTTAAAATAATCTATTTCTTCCGGAAGTTCTTCTTTGATTGGTTTAAGTTTGTCTCTTCCAGCTTTTTCAGCAGCCTGTAAAACGAGCTTTTCTTCAGTTTCATTAAATATTTCTGACCAGTCAATTACATTGCCTTCTCTGACAGAGCGAAATATATGCTCTTGAATTGTTATCGGTGAGAAATTTCGCTTTTTGGCTATTTCTCTTATTGAATCTCCATCCTTGTAATAGTCAAAGGAAATCAGGTAGCTTGGGCGATCATCTATTGGTTCCTCTGTTTTTGAAGGTGCTTCTGCAGCCGGATTAGGCGAAATATTATGTTCTTCGGCAAACTCTCTGATAGCCTGGATAAAGTCTTCCCCATACTTTTCATACTTCATTTGCCCTACACCTTTAATATTTAACATCATTTCCTTGCTGACTGGAAAATACCGGCTCATTTCTTTTAATGATGCATCAGCAAATACTACGAAAGGAGGGACATTTTCCTCATCTGCAAACTTTTTCCTGAGCTTTCTCAGCATCTCGAAGAGCTCAATGTTTTCATCTGTTTCCTGAACAGGCACCGGTTCGCTTATTTTCATAAATAATCTTTTCTGCCCCTTCAACACGGGAACCGCACTGGCTGACAGCCTTACTGTTGGATATTTCCCATCTGTTAAAGCCAGATAGTCCTCGGCCAGAAGATAGTTTATCATATCAGCAATCTCTTTTTCTTTGCGGTTTTTCAGCAATCCAAATGTTGAAAGTTTATTAAAATTCATTTCGCGGATTCTCTTATTATTGGAGCCTTTTAAAACCTGGGCTGTCAAAGTAATGCCAAATCTTTCTCCCATCCGCTTAATGCATGAGAAAATCATTAATGCTTCCTGAGTAATATCCATGCTTGTCCGTTCATCCAGACAGCTGCTGCATTTGCCGCATCGAATAGGATCGGCATTTTCATCAAAATATTCAATGATATAGGACTGGAGACATTTTTCTGTATGGCAGTAATTCACCATATCCTTTAGCTTGCTGTATTCCTGCTCCATTTTTTGTTGATTCAGACTGCTCTCCTCTATCAAAAACTTCTGCAGCTGGATATCCTGAGGGGCAAACAGCAGGTAGCATGTACTATCCACGCCATCTCTGCCAGCCCTCCCCGCTTCCTGATAATAGGCTTCAATGTTCCGCGGAAGATTATAGTGGATGACAAATCTGACATTGGATTTATCAATCCCCATTCCAAAAGCATTCGTGGCTATCATAATGTCTGATTCATCGTATACAAAGGAATTCTGTGCTTCTTTTCGTTCTTCTTCCTTTAAGCCTGCATGATACTTGGCAGCTGAGTAGTTCTTGCTTTTTAAAAATTGGTACAGCTGGTCCGTTTCCTTGCGGCTTGAAGTATATATAATTCCCGCTTCGTTTTTATGTTTCTTTATGGTCTGCAATATAAAGTCCCTTTTGTTAACACCTTTCAAAACGTGGAAAGATAAATTCTCCCTTGCAAAACCGGTAATAAACGTATGTTCCTCTCCTATGTTTAAAAGCCTGCGAATATCCTCTGCGACGTCACGTGTTGCTGTTGCTGTCAAAGCAGCGATTACAGGTTTCTGGTACAGGCTGTTTAGCTCTTCGACAACGGAACGATAACTTGGTCTGAAATCATGTCCCCATTGAGAGATGCAGTGCGCCTCATCAAAGACGATAGCACTAATTGAAATATCGTTTAATAATTCCAAAAAGGCCATGGAACCAAATCGTTCCGGCGCCACATACACGAGCTTATATTCACCATTGCGTATTCCGGCCATAACATGCTGATACTCAGCTGAAGACAGCGTGCTGTTGATAAAAGCAGCCGGGATGCCGGCAAGGCTAAGAGCATCTACTTGATCTTTCATCAGGGAAATTAAGGGAGAGATCACAATGGCCGTTCCGGGGAGTACAAGAGCGGGTATTTGGAAGCAGATTGACTTTCCGCCTCCAGTTGGGAGAATGCCAAGAGTATTGTTTTGAGAAAGGATATTTTGAATAATATCCTGTTGGCCAGGGCGGAAAGAGGTATATCCAAAATATTTTTTCAGATAGTTTTCGGCTTGTGCCAGCAAATTGATCACCAACTCAACTAATATAATTTGTCTATCATTCTCATGATACCAAAGCTTTTTTAAAATGTAATCCTAAAAGAAAAGCGGAAGCGCCTTGCCCGCGAAGGAACGCAGACTAAGAACGCCACGTCCTGTGGCAACGTCTGCATGACCCCCATCCTGGGGGCCTCACCTCGAGGGGCTGGGCAAGGCGCTGGAGCTAGACAGTTATCCGCGTTCAAAATTTTATACTTATCTTAAAAAAACACCTTCTGAAAAAGTTCAGAAGATGTCTGCATTTATTAAAGCGATATTTTTTCTACGGTATTTACGGGAGACCCCAGCCATTTTGAAGCAATTTTAGAAAAAATGGCTGTTGAGCCCGTTGTGCAGAATTTATATTCAGGGTTCTCAGCAACAGCTTTTAGCATTCCATAGTGATGCAGAATGGTACTTGCTTCCCTTGCTGTTTCCTCACCGGAACTGATGACATTTACGTCTTTTCCCATTACATTTTTTATAATTGGTTCTAATAAAGGATAATGGGTACACCCGAGAATGAGTGTATCCATTCCTTTGCCTTTAATAGGCTGAAGAGTCTCAGCCACGATTTTTTTGGCAACAGAGCCTTCATACTCCCCGCTCTCTACAAGAGGAACGAATTTAGGGCATGCCAGACTATGCACATCAGATCTCCTGTTTAACTGAATCAGCGCATTTTCATATGCCTTGCTTCTGACTGTGCCTTCTGTGCCAATGACACCAATTTTATGATTTTTTGTTACTTTTATAGCTGTTCTGGCCCCAGGGAAAATGACACCGATAACCGGTATCGTGAGTTCCCTGCGTATTTCTTCAAGGGCTACAGCAGTAGCAGTATTACAGGCAATGATCAGCATTTTAATATTTCTTTCAAGCAAGTATTTCGTCATTTGCCAGGTAAAAGATTTTACCTCGTCTCCAGGCCGGGGGCCATAGGGGCATCGGGCTGTATCTCCAAGGTAAACAATATCTTCATTTGGCAGCTGCCGCATGATTTCTTTTGCGACTGTTAAGCCTCCGACTCCGGAGTCAATAATTCCTATAGGTTGTTTCACAAGTACCGCCTCATTCTCCTCGCATATCATGGTGTAATTTCATTAAGTTATCTTTTAGGAACAAGACCTCATTATGTGAAGAATTTTTTAAAACTTCTTTTAGATAATCCTGGCGTTTTTTTATAACTTCTTCAATAATCCGTTCTCCTTCTTCAAGCAGGTGGATCCTGACCACTCTTCGGTCATTTGGGTCTTTAACCCTCTTCACAAGGGTGTTTTTCTCCATTCGGTCAACAAGATCTGTTGTCGTGCTGCATGCAAGATACATTTTGTTTGATAGCTCACCGATGGTCATATCGCCTTCTTCAAAAAGCCATTGCAATGCAACAAACTGAGGAGGGGTAATGGTGAAATCACTTAGAATTTCCCTTCCCTTCTGCTTGATAATGCCGGATATGTATCTTAAGTCTTTCTCAATTTCAGCTACAACATCATTTATTTCATTTGTTTTAGGATCTTCAAGCTTCATTCTTAAACACTCCCATTTAAGCTTATACGACGTTTTCTGCCCTTGTGCATTTATTTTCACCTTTTTCCGTATAAATTTCAAGATAGAAATAAAACCAATAATGAAAAACCCCTTTATAAATGTGATAACCGGCTTCCCAGAAGGATAGCCGGTCTAAATTAAAGTTCTAGCTCTCCCATTCGAAGGAGCTCTACAACAGCTTGTGATCGCCCCTTTACACCAAGCTTTTGCATGGCATTGGAAATGTGGTTCCGAACCGTTTTTTCACTTATAAACAATTCACCAGCGATTTCCCTTGTTGTTTTATCTTGTACTAACAATTCGAATACTTCTCTTTCTCGTTTGGTGAGTAACGGCTTGTGAGTATATTCATTCTCCTTCAAGTATTGTAACCCTCCTTGCCTTTCGCCAGCTATGAACCGCGGGATGGGTATATATTTAGTCACCATATCATATGTCAGCAAAACAGCCGAAGTGACTATATTTAGTGAAAGGAGAAAGTTATTTTCAAAAATGTGCCATTTGTGCCGCTAGGCTCGGACTTTAACCCCGCTTTTCAGCATTTCTTTCATCTCTGCGGTCCAAGGCACACCCTTGCCTGTCACCTTTGATATCTGCACCATCGTGCCCCTGCCGGTGAAGCAAACTGAACCGTCTGATTTCTTGCCCATATAATGAAGATCAACAGAAGAATTACCTATCGAAGCAGCTTTTACATAAATTTGTATCTCTTCATCAAAGAAAACCTGGCAGATAAAATCGCATTGGAGGTCTGCTACGACTGGTATGGTTTCATTATTATGTTTTACCCAGTCCTGCATAAAGCCTTTGCTTTTGAAAAATTCTATCCGTGCTTCTTCATAATATGTGAATGGAACGGTATTGTTCAAATGTCCAAACATATCTGTTTCAGAAAATCTGACTTTTACTGGATGGAAGAAAATGAATTCTTCTTCCCATTTTTTAAAATCGTCAATATAGCTCAATTTTTTCATGGCAGTTCCTCCCGGCTATTAATGAATGAGCGCTCACTCTGTTATATTTCATTATAGTGTTTTTGGAATTATTTGAAAACCTTTCAGCATGTGTTAAAATATTATGCCTCTAATCAAATTTATGGAAAATTACTTCTCCCCGTTGATTTTCCGTTCCAGGTAATCAAGCTTTCCCACGGGGCTGCCGACGCTTCGCGTCTGCGGCCCTCCCATGGTACGCTACTTGCGAAGGACGTTGAATAAACTTCCTTGAATCCACACCGCATGAAGAAAATGCCATGCATTTTCGAGGATCTCGCGCCTTCCACTCCACTCAGCTCAGTGGTTAAATTTAATTAGCTGCTCAAAGAAATAAATTATACGAATATAGCCTAAAAAACCCCTCTCCAAAAAGGAAAGGGGTTTTAAGATGTTTAGATCTGATCGCTTCCAAAGAAATTTTTGAAAGACTGGAATGTTGTATCGCGGTTAAGTGCCGCAATGGATGTTGTTAAAGGAATGCCTTTCGGGCAGGACTGTACGCAGTTTTGAGAGTTTCCGCAGTTGGCTAGTCCGCCATCACCCATAATTTGCTCCAGGCGTTCTGCTTTATTCATTTCACCAGTTGGGTGAGCATTGAACAAACGAACCTGTGATAAAGGAGCTGGCCCAATAAAGTCAGATTTGCTGTTTACATTCGGGCATGCTTCCAGACAAACACCGCATGTCATGCACTTTGACAATTCATATGCCCATTGGCGCTTTCTCTCAGGCATACGCGGTCCTGGTCCCAAATCATAAGTACCATCGATCGGAATCCACGCTTTAACCTTTTTCAAGGAGTCAAACATACGGCTTCTGTCTACCTGCAGGTCACGGACTACAGGGAACGTGCGCATCGGCTCAAGACGGATCGGCTGTTCCAGCTGATCTACAAGAGCCGTGCAGGACTGGCGGGGCTTTCCATTAATAATCATTGAACATGCACCGCAGACTTCTTCAAGACAGTTCATATCCCATGCGATTGGAGTAGTATGTTCACCCTTCACGTTGACCGGATTACGGCGAATTTCCATAAGGGCAGAAATAACATTCATATTTGGACGGTAATCTATTTCAAACTCTTCCTGATAAGGGGCTGAATCAGGAGTATCCTGGCGGCTGATTACAAAACGGACTGTTTTAGTTTTTGTTTCTTGCATGGATTAATTCTCCCCTTTCTTTTTAGAATAGTCACGCTTACGCGGTTTTATTAAGCTTACATCAATGTCTTCGTAATGGAATGCAGGAGCGGAATTTGCATCAACAAACTTCGCCATTGTTGTTTTCATGAATTCCTCATCGTTACGCTCTGGGAAATCCGGCTTATAGTGTGCACCGCGGCTTTCATTACGGTTGTATGCACCAATTGTAATAACACGAGCCAATTGAAGCATATTCTGCAATTGGCGGGTAAAGCTTGCACCCTGATTGCTCCACTTCGCAGTGTCATTAATATTGATGTTTTTATAGCGCTCCATAAGTTCAACAATTTTTTCATCTGTTTTCAAAAGCCTGTCATTGTGGCGTACAACCGTTACATTATCTGTCATCCATTCACCAAGCTCTTTATGAAGGACATATGCATTCTCTGTGCCATCAAGAGACATAATATTATTCCATTTTTCTTCTTCCTGTTTTACGTGGCGGTCAAATAATGATGATGGCAGATCTTCAGCACTCTTATCAAGGCCGCTGATATATTTGACAGCATTCGGACCTGCTACCATACCGCCGTAAATGGCTGATAGAAGGGAGTTTGCACCCAGACGGTTGGCACCATGCTGTGAATAATCACATTCACCTGCAGCAAATAGGCCAGGAATATTCGTCATCTGATCATAGTCCACCCATAGTCCGCCCATTGAATAGTGGACAGCAGGGAAGATTTTCATTGGCACTTTACGCGGGTCTTCACCCTGGAATTTTTCATAGATTTCAATAATTCCGCCAAGCTTAATATCAAGCTCTTTAGGATCTTTATGGGAAAGATCAAGATAGACCATGTTTTCCCCATTAATGCCAAGCTTCTGGTTAACACACACGTCAAAAATTTCACGGGTTGCAATATCACGAGGCACCAGGTTTCCATAAGCAGGATATTTCTCTTCAAGGAAATACCATGGTTTGCCATCTTTATATGTCCAAACTCGTCCGCCTTCACCACGCGCAGATTCACTCATTAGACGAAGCTTATCGTCTCCCGGAATAGCGGTTGGATGAATTTGAATAAATTCTCCATTTGCATAATAAGCACCCTGCTGATAAACAATCGAGGCAGCTGAGCCTGTGTTAATAACAGAGTTAGTGGATTTCCCGAAGATAATTCCAGGTCCGCCGGATGCCATAATAACGGCGTCAGCAGCAAAAGACTTGATCTCCATAGAAGTCAGGTTCTGGGCAACGACACCCTTACAAGCTCCATCATCGTCGATTACTACCCCTAGGAATTCCCAGCCTTCGTACTTTGTTACTAAGCCTGCAACTTCATGGCGGCGGACCTGCTCGTCCATCGCGTAAAGAAGCTGCTGACCTGTCGTAGCACCAGCGAATGCTGTACGGTGATGCTGTGTACCGCCAAAGCGGCGGAAGTCAAGCAGCCCTTCAGGGGTACGGTTGAACATAACACCCATACGGTCAAATAAGTGAATAATTCCTGGTGCTGCCTCTGCCATCGCTTTAACAGGCGGCTGGTTTGCCAGGAAGTCTCCGCCATAAATTGTATCGTCAAAATGAATCCAAGGAGAATCGCCTTCCCCTTTTGTATTTACTGCTCCGTTGATGCCGCCCTGGGCACAAACAGAGTGAGAACGTTTAACCGGCACTAAAGAAAATAATTCAACCGGAGTCCCTGATTCTGCAACTTTAATTGTCGCCATTAAACCGGCTAATCCGCCGCCGACAACTATAACCTTTCCTTTACCCATAGTGACTCACTCCCTAATTACTAGTACAACTTAGAAAAGCGCAGAGCGCCTGCCTATCGTGCTTAAAGCCAGACTGCTTCTCAAAGCTGCAATATTATTGGCACGTTATAAATCCGAAGTCTAATAGTCTTTTATTGTCTTTTAAATGAATGCTGTTAGAGCACGTACACCAACAATAGATAGTGCAATGAATATTCCGATCGTTACATACGTGGAAATAACCTGTGAACGAGGAGATACTGTAATTCCCCAGCTGACAAGGAATGACCAAAGCCCATTAGCAAAGTGGAAAATTGCAGAAATGACTCCAATAATATAGAACCAGAACATAAATGGATTAGATAGGATGTTCTCCATCATCTGAAAGTTAACATCTGCTCCAAAGGCAGCCTGTACACGTGTTTCCCAAACATGCCATGCAACAAAAACCAGTGTAATGACACCTGAAACACGCTGCAGCATAAACATCCAGTTTCGGAAGTATCCATACCTGCTTGCGTTATTTTTTGCAGTAAAAGCAATATAAAGTCCATAGATTGCGTGGAACAGCAAAGGTAGATAGATTACAAACGTTTCAAGGAATATTCTGAATGGAAGACTTTCCATGAAATGCGCTGCATTATTAAAAGATTCCTCTCCCCCTGTTGCAAAATGGTTCACTACAAGGTGCTGCACCAAAAACAAACCAACCGGTATAACCCCAAGTAATGAATGCAATCTGCGATTAAAAAACTCACGATTACCTGCCATAAACTTTCCCCCCCTGATTTTAAAAAAATGATGCTGAGCCCCCGCTCAGGACATCATCTCGAAAATGTTATTCATTTTCTTACAATTATGTGACATGTCCATTTTACTCCCAAGATAATAGAGCGTCAAGAAAACGGATACATAAAATGTTCCATATTAATAAAATTTTTAAAAAATATTAGCGGCTAAAAAACATATATTATTCTGCGGTTCAATATGACCTAGTTGCTGCTCTCCAGTATACTGGAATAGTAATTATTTCTATGCAAATCGTTCTATTTTTTCCCGAATTGATATTAACTCTCTCAGCATATTGTATATAATAGAATCATAGAAAGAGGGGAGACTATTGAGCGAATTAGCATCTGCGAAATCCACTAATGAAGATCACATACAGTCAGTTCCGGTTTTTGGCTATGAACTAATCCGGGAAGTGCTGCTGCATGACCTTTTGGGAAATGAAGCACCGGAAATTTTATATTGGGCCGGCAAAAGGATCGCACGCATGTATCCTCTGGAAACAGCCGGCCAGATTGCCGAGTTTTTTATAAACGCCGGCTGGGGAAATCTTTCCATCGCAAACGAATCGAAAAATGAAATTGAAATGGAATTATCCAGCCAGCTGATTACAGACCGCTGCAAAAAAAATCATAACTGCACCTTTCAGCTTGAGGCCGGATTTATAGCCCAGCAGATTGAACTTCAAAAAGAAGTCATTTGTGAGGCATTCGAACATCCCCGCAAAAAAACTGGCAAAATCCTTATTACAGTGAAGTGGGATAAAAAGGATCCTGCTGAGTAATATCATATGTACAAACAATAAGCTATCAATTTTGATAGCTTATTGTTTGATATTCCTGGAATTAAGCCTTAACCGGAGAAACCGACAGATTGAATGCATCATGCAAAGCATCAACTGCATCAATCATTTTGCTGTTTTCAACAACCGCCGATACTTTAATTTCTGATGTGCTTACCATTTTCACCGTTATTTCATTCGCGGAAAGCACTTCGAACATTTCTGCAGCCACACCCGGATTGGAAATCATGCCTGAGCCAACAATCGAAACCTTAGCAAGGCCGGATTCCCATTCAATTCTGTCATAATTTAATTGTTCTCTATGCTTTTCCAGCACTTTTACTGTATCTGTGAGATCTTCATTCTTTATTGAAAATGAAAGGTTTGTCGTCTGAGCCTCTGTCATGCTCTGGATAATGATATCAACGTTAATGCGATTTTTGGCAAGCGCCGAGAAAATAGTAGACAATCCAGTCATTGAATTAGGAAGACCAAGAATCGTCACCCTTGTTATATCATCCTCAAATGCCACACCGCGCACGACTAAGTTTTGTTCCATTTTTACTTCCTCCTCAATGATTGTTCCGGCTTCCTTCTCAAGGCTTGAACGCACTTCAAGGGGAAGTCCATAATTTTTCGCAAATTCGACTGCTCTTGGATGGAGCACACCTGCCCCCAAATTGGCCAGTTCAAGCATTTCATCATAGGAAACAGAATATAATTTTCTGGCATTCTTTATAAAGCGGGGATCTGATGTAAATACCCCGGTTACATCAGTATAAATATCACATTTATCAGCTTTAAGTGCTGCAGCCAGTGCAACAGCCGTTGTATCAGATCCGCCCCGGCCAAGTGTGGTGATGGAACCATCTTCAGTCATCCCCTGGAAGCCTGCCACAATTACAATTTTCCCCTGGTTTAATTCACCCTGAATGGTACCTGGATCAATATTCACTATCCTCGCATTGCCATGGACTGCTTCTGTTTTAATGCCTGCCTGCCACCCTGTAAAAGAAACGGCGGGATGCCCTTTCGCATTTAAAGCCATTGCCAATAAAGAGATGGTCACCTGTTCGCCGGTTGTAAGCAGCATGTCCATTTCCCTTTTATCAGGTGAGGGGGAAATCTCCCTTGCCATGCCAACCAGCTGATCAGTTGTTTTGCCCATTGCCGAAACAACTACAACAACATCATTTCCCCGATTTTTTTCTTCAATTACCCGATTGGCAACATTTTGAATTCTGTCTACAGTCCCCACGGAGGTGCCCCCGAATTTCTGCACAATGATTCCCACAGCTTTCCCTTCTTTCTAAAGAAATAGTAATTTTGTGATTTGCCGTCCTATGTAAGTGAAGCATAACAGTTCACTCTGCTGTATTTGACAATGGCCTTAACTCTAAAATACCCTTTTGGGCAATAAAAAAAGCAATGGAATAGTTTACTATCCCATTGCTGTGCAGCCAAAGTATAAAAATGAGCAAACACAGTGAGATAGCTCTCCAGGACGGCATTGTCCTGACAATCCTGCATTTATTCAATGCAGAACCAGCAGAAAAAATGATGAGATTTTCTCCACTTCGGCGAACGTACCCTTTCAAAGCTTTTCATGGAAGCTCATTCTTCTCCAAGCTTTTACTGATGAAGTTCGCACCTCTACCTTCACTTAACGATTCGGTTCATAGTCCCAAAACTTTGTTTGAACTAAATGAACATACGCTTTATCGCTATAAAGTGATATTGATATAAAGTTTGAATTAGTATAACATATCTGAAATTTTCTGTCTATATCCATTTATGACTTAGGATTTCCATTTTGTTCCTCGAGCCTCAACTTCAATTCCTCGGCAACATTCTCAGGAATGCCTATTTTCCTATACTCCTCTATTGGTGCTTCTTTCATTTTCTTAACAGATCCAAAGGCTTTCAGCAGCTGTTTCTTTCGTTTTTCTCCTATGCCGGGAATATCATCAAGAATAGACTGAAAGGCATTTTTCCCGCGAAGCTGGCGATGAAAAGTAATCGCAAAACGATGAACCTCGTCCTGAATTCTCTGAAGCAGATAAAATTCCTGGCTGTTCCTTGCAAGTGGAATAATTTGAAGCGGATTACCATATAAGAGCTGAGAAGTCCTGTGCTTTTCATCCTTCACCAGGCCAGAAATCGGAATATCCAGACCGAGCTCATTTTCAAGCACATCCCGTACAGCTTCAACATGCCCTTTTCCCCCATCAATCATGATTAAGTCCGGAAGCGGCAGCTCTTCTTTCAGTACCCTTGTATATCTGCGCCGGACTACTTCTCTCATGGATTCATAGTCATCAGGGCCTTTAACAGACTTAATCTTATATTTACGGTATTCTCTTTTCTCTGGTTTGCCATCAATAAAGACGATCATGGCTGAAACAGGGTCCGTTCCCTGGATATTTGAATTATCAAATGCTTCTATCCGGTGAGGCGTATATATTCCAAGCTGATCCCCCAGATTTTCTACAGCCTTAATTGTCCGTTCTTCATCACGCTCAATTAAAGAAAACTTCTCCTGGAGAGCAATTTTTGCATTTTTATAAGCAAGCTTCACCAGGTCCTTTTTTTGCCCTCGCTGCGGTTTTAGCACCTTAACATCCAGAAGCTGTTCTGCCATTTCAGCATCAACCGAATCCGGTGCCAATATTTCTCGCGGTTTAAAGTGGTTTGCTTTTGTATAAAACTGGCCGAGGAAAGTTAAGATTTCTTCTTCCGGCTCATTATAAATAGGGAACATTGATACATCTCTTTCAATGAGTTTACCCTGTCTAATGAAGAATACCTGAACACACATCCATCCTTTATCAACCGCATATCCAAATACATCCCGGTCGGTAAAGTCTGTCATTGTCATTTTTTGCTTTTCCATTGTTGCATCTATATGGGCAATTTTATCCCTAAGCTCCTTTGCCCTTTCAAAGTCCAATTCTTCAGCAGCTGCTGTCATTTTTGCAGTCAGGTCTTTTTTAATCTCTTTGTATCCGCCATTCAAGAATTTTGCAATCTCGTCTGTCATTTGCTTATATTGGTCTTCACCTACGGCCTTCACGCATGGCGCAAGACATTGGCCTAAATGATAATAAAGGCAAACTCTGTCCGGAAGAGTTGAACATTTGCGGAGAGGATAAATTCGGTCGAGCAGCTTTTTTGTTTCATTGGCAGCCTGCACATTGGGATATGGTCCGAAGTATTTTCCCCTGTCTTTTTTTACTTTTCTGGTTGTAATTAGACGGGGATGGCGTTCGGCCGTCAATTTGATAAAAGGGTAACTTTTATCGTCCTTCAGCATTACATTATATTTCGGATCATATTTCTTGATCAGATTCATCTCAAGGATCAGTGCTTCCATATCTGAAGAAGTGACAATGTACTCAAAATCTACGATCTCATTAACAAGTCTTAATGTTTTTCCGTCATGTGAGCCTGTGAAATAGGATCTTACACGGTTTTTCAGGATTTTTGCCTTCCCCACGTATATGATGGTACCCTGCCTGTCTTTCATCAAATAACATCCCGGCTGGGCAGGAAGCAGCATCAGTTTATTTTTTATCGTATCATTCATGGCACTACACCTCCCCGGTTAAAACTTTTTATTGAAGTTCAATTTATTCATTGTTTGGCATAATCATTTTGGGGTGAAAGCTAGTATAATACTTTGTTTGCGCTGGCAGCAAACCAATATTATTTAGCCGCTAATATGCAGATGGCACATTATTACCATCTTATTATATCAGCCTGGAAACCTGCAGCATAACAACAAAACCCATATGACAAAAAAATCCCGATGTCCTTATGGGACACCGGGAAAATTCCTTATAAATTACGCATGTTTTGAAAGTAATTCAGCGAGAGCCTCTTTCGGCTGGAAACCAACCACTTTATCTACAACTTCACCGTCTTTTAGAACGATTAATGTCGGAATGCTCATTACGCCAAACTTTCCAGCAGTTTCCTGGTTTTCGTCAACATCGATTTTTACAATTTTTACTTTATCGCCCATTTCAGAATCAAGCTCTTCTAAAACAGGAGCGATCATTTTACAAGGGCCGCACCAAGGAGCCCAGAAATCTGCCAATACTAATCCCGAACCAGTCTCAGCAGTGAAGTTTTGGTCAGTTGCATGTGAAATAGCCATTTGATATGCCTCCTAAAATTTAACTCAAATACTAACGACAGTATACCATCGTTTATTATATGTTGCGAACAATCTGCTCGATCGTAATTTACCCTATTTGGAACAGATTATTCTCTTTCTTTCCCTATTGGCACTATGTATAATGGGCGGCCATCAGCCGCCCATTCGATATACTATCTTATGCATTTACTTTAAGCTTTTTGAATTCTTCAGTTAACAGTGGAACAACCTCAAACAGATCTCCAACAATACCATAATCAGCTACTTTAAAGATATTGGCTTCCGGATCTTTGTTAATGGCTACGATTACTTTTGAGTTGGACATCCCAGCTAAATGCTGAATAGCACCGGAGATGCCGCAAGCAATATATAGATCTGGTGTTACAACCTTACCGGTTTGGCCAATTTGCAGCGAGTAGTCACAATAATCAGCATCACAAGCTCCGCGTGATGCACCCACTGCTCCATTTAGAACCGAAGCAAGTTCTTTTAATGGCTCAAAGCCTTCCTCGCTCTTAACGCCGCGGCCGCCGGCAATGATAACCTTAGCTTCGGATAAATCAACGCCTTCACTTGCTTTGCGGACAACTTCCTTAATGATCGTGCGAAGATCTTTGATTTCTGCTGCAACAGAAGCAATATCTCCTGATCTTGATTCATCTTTCTCCAATGGAGCTATGTTGTTTGGACGAATTGTTGCAAAGAGGAGGCCATCTGTAACAATTTTCTTTTCAAAAGCTTTACCTGAATAAATCGGGCGTGTGAACACCAGGTTGCCGCCTGCCTCTTCAAGGCTCGTTACGTCAGAGATTAAACCTGACTCCAGCTTGGCAGCAATTTTAGGAGCGAGATCTTTCCCTAATGCTGTATGTCCAAAAATCAGGCCTTCCGGACTTTCGGAATCAATCACAGCCATTAAAGCCTGTGAAAAGCCGTCAGGAGTATACTGCTTCAGCTTTTCATCTTCAACAGTTACAACACGGTCAGCACCATAGTGAATCATTTCATTAGCTAAAGCGCTTACAGAATCACCAATTAAAACACCTACAACCTCTCCGCCTTCTGACGCAGTCTTACCAGCTGCAACAGCTTCGAAGGATACATTACGCAATGAACCGTCACGGACTTCACCTAACACTAATACTTTTCTAGCCATATGTTTTACCCCCTGCGTTATTATTATCAGTTATTGATGATCAGACAACTTTGGCTTCAGTATGAAGAAGTTTCACAAGTTCCTTAACTTGATCTTCCAGCTCGCCTTCAAGAACTTTTCCTGCTTCCTTCTTAGGAGGCAAATAGATTTCAATTGTTTTTGTTTTGGCTTCAACATCGTCCTCATCAAGATCAAGATCATCAAGCTCAAGCTCATCAAGTGGCTTCTTTTTTGCCTTCATAATTCCCGGCAAAGATGGATAGCGCGGCTCATTTAACCCCTGCTGAGCAGTGACCAATAATGGAAGTGATGTCTCAATTACTTCTGAATCCCCTTCAACATCGCGCACTACTGTCGCAGAGCTGCCATTGATATCAAGCTTTGTAATAGTTGTTACATAAGAAATGCCCAAAATTTCTGCTACACGAGGTCCAACCTGTCCCGAACCCCCATCAATTGCTACATTTCCTGCAATGATTAAGTCAGCATCTTTGTCTTTCAAGTATTCGGATAAGATTTTTGCAGTCGTGTATTGATCTCCACCTTCAAGATCATCTTCTGTATTTATTAATACAGCTTTATCGGCACCCATCGCAAGAGCGGTACGGAGCTGCTTTTCAGCTTCTTCTGTTCCTACGGAAACAACCGTCACTTCTCCGCCATTCGCATCCCGAACCTGGATTGCTTCTTCAATTGCATATTCATCATATGGATTAATGATAAATTCAGCGCCATCTTCATTGATTTTGCCGCCGGAGATGGTAATTTTTTCCTCAGTATCAAATGTTCTCTTCATTAATACGTAGATGTTCATGATTTCCCTCCTAGTAATTAAGCATTGTCAAAAAACAAAGCCATTAATTAAAACATTTCTTCACTTCGAAAGATTGAAAATATTTAACGCATACAGAAAGGCTTATCTGCTTGGAACTGCCCGCTTTTAGAATTGAGCGGGCGCTCGCTCACAGACCATAATATAACCATTGAATCTTCTGAAGATTAGATCATCCGCATACAAGTCTATTATAATAGATTATGAGGATGAATGTAATCTTTCAGTACAAATCTTTTAAAACACTATTTTCCGGTAAAGCTTGGTTCACGCTTTTCAATAAACGCAGATATGCCTTCCTTGCCATCTTCAGAAACAAATACTTCCCCAAACAATTCTGCTTCTTTTTTAACACCTTCGTAGAATTGCCCCGTCTTTCCGTAGTTTAAGAGCTCAATGGCCGCCTTGATCGAACCAGGGCTCTTCTTGGCAATTTTCTTCGCCATACTATAAGCATTGTCCAACAGCTGCTCCTCAGGATAGGCATGGTTAGCCAGACCATATTGCACTGCCTCAAGCCCGGTAATTGGGTCACTAGTGAAAAGCATTTCTGCTGCACGCGCTGCACCTACATATCGGGGAAGCCTCTGAGTTCCGGCAAAACCAGGAATTAATCCAAGCTGAAGCTCTGGAAGACCCAGCTTTGCGTTTTCAGCTACGAGACGGAAATGACAGCCCATGGCAAGCTCCAAACCGCCGCCCAATGCCGCTCCATGAATCGCTGCAATAATTGGCTTAGGGAATTTTTCCATTCTCTCAAAGAGATCCTGTCCATAAGTCGCCAAGCTTGAAAAATCTTCACCGCTTTCAATGGTTGTAAATTCTTTAATATCAGCGCCTGCTGAGAAGAATCTGCCCTCCCCATGAATAAGGATTACCCTAATTTCCTCATTATTTTCAACTTCATCCAGGACAGCTGAAAGCTCTTTCAATAGACCTGATGAAAGAGCATTCGCAGGCGGACGTTCAATAGTAATCGTCGCCACAAAGTCCTGATGGGACCATTTTAGATATTCCATCTTATCCCTCCTGACTATATTATGGAGCACTTTATCTGCCTCAAAGTTTTCCGCACCCGCCGATCAAAAGTTTATGAACAGGCTCTGCCAATGCAGTAAGATCATATTTTTGCTCATTCATTACCCATGTGGTCACTGTTTCATCCATGGTGCCAAAAATCATCTGGCGCGCCAGCCTAATATCCAGATCAGCTGGAAACTCACCGCTCTCCCTGCCATCAGCAAGAATCCTTTCCACTAAAGCAAGGTATCCTTTGAGCACCTCATTAATTTTATGGCGAAGGTCTTTATTGGACTGCCTCAATTCGAGCTGGGTTACAATTGCCAGGTGCCTGTCTTCCGAGAGCATTCTAAAGTGTGATTCTACCATCATTAATAGTTTCTCTGCAGCTTTTTCTTTTCCTGCAATTTTTTCTTCAATTTTCTCAACAAAGTAGCCCATTTTATCCTGAAAGAGGGATATTAATATATCTTCTTTGTTTTTGAAATATAAGTATATGGTGCCATCAGCGACACCAGCCTGTTTGGCAATTTTTGATACCTGGGCCTGGTGATATCCATTTTCAGCGATCACGACTACAGCCGCATCAATAATTTGCCGGTATTTAGGCTTTGTTTTTTTCAATAGGTTCCCTCCTTTCAGAATAAACAGGTGCATAGATTTTTAAGGAGCAGCAGGGCTGGAGTAATGCCATACCTGCTGCCGGGATTGGCCAATCAGCTTCGTTTATTTTTGAATTTAAAAAACGATCTAAAATGAATGAATCATCATTCATATTTTTATAATAGTAGGACAATTCATTCGTGTCAAGAAATTATCCCTAGAAATATATTTTATTATTACATTTCTTTTATGTCTGGACAAGCTTAATGGCGCAAAAATAAAGAGCCGATCGAAAATCGGTCTCTGAAGTTAAGCCCGCTTTTCCTCTTCTTCTTTAAATTTCTTTTTTTCTTCATCTACTAATGTCCTTCTCAGTATTTTTCCAACAGCTGTCTTAGGAAGCTCCTTGCGGAATTCATATTGCCTTGGAACCTTATATGCTGCAAGATGCTTTCTTGCAAACTCATTCAGCTCTTCTTCCGTTGCTTCTTTGCCCTCTTTCAGCACAATATATGCTTTTACTGTTTCTCCGCGATATGGGTCAGGTATACCTGCAGCAATCACTTCCTGCACGGCTGGATGCTCGTATAGCACTTCCTCTATTTCACGGGGATAAATATTGAATCCCCCTGCAATAATCATATCTTTCTTCCGGTCCACTACATAGAAGTATCCATTCTCATCCATATAGCCCAGGTCACCTGTAAGCAGCCAGCCATCTCTTAAAGTCTGTGCTGTTTCTTCCGGGCGGTTCCAATAGCCTTTCATTACCTGAGGACCTTTAACTGCAATTTCGCCCACTTCTCCTGCCGGAAGCGCTTCTCCCGTTTCC
The DNA here is from genome assembly GCF_024519925.1 of Cytobacillus sp. Bac17. Taxonomy (NCBI): domain Bacteria; kingdom Bacillati; phylum Bacillota; class Bacilli; order Caryophanales; family Bacillaceae; genus Cytobacillus; species Cytobacillus sp. Bac17. Next base: position 436,269 of record NZ_JALJRC010000002.1, read on the forward strand.
AGTGAAAAAATCGCTGCATCTGTATCAGGCCAAGGGACACCTATACTGCCTTTGACACGGGGGCGATCCCATAAGAAATTAGCATGTGTAACAGGTGAAGATTCCGTCAAACCATAGCCCTCGACAAGCTTTCCTCCTGTTATTTCTTCAAATTTCTGCTGGACTTCAACGGGCAGGGCAGCAGATCCACTGATGCAAGAGTCTATGGAAGATAAATCATATTTTTTTATATCCGGATGGTTCAATAACCCAATGTAAATCGTTGGGGCACCAGGGAATAAGGTCGGCCTCTCTTTATGAATAGTTTTCAGGGTCGTTTCCGGATCAAATTTCGGAAGGAGGACCATTTTTTGAGCATCCATAACAGATAAGATCATAACGGTTGTCATTCCATACACGTGAAAGAACGGAAGTATGCCCAGCACTGTTTCCTCACCGCGTCTGCACTTATAGAGCCAGGCTTTACACATGGCTGTATTGGATACCAGATTGCTGTGCGTAAGCATGACACCCTTTGGAAAACCGGTTGTGCCGCCTGTATATTGCAGTAATGCCAAGTCTTCTTCAAAATCGAAGTCATGGATTTTCATCGGTTCAGCCGGCCTCTTTAAAATCTCCGTCAGCAAATGGTTATGCCCTTCATGTTTTACATTTACGACAATGCCATACTGTTTTTTCTGGATAAAAGGATATATTAGATTTTTAGGGAATGGAAGAGCATCTTTGACAGCGGTTACAACTATATGCTTCAATTCTGTCTGCGGCACCACTTTGCTCACTTTCGGAAATAAGATATCCATTGTAATAATTGCTTTTGCTCCTGAATCTTTCATTTGGTATTCCAATTCCCGTTCCATATACAGCGGATTTGTCTGGACAACAACCCCGCCAGCCATCAGAATTCCATAATAGCTGATAACGGACTGAGGAGTATTCGGAAGCATAATCGCGACGCGGTCTCCCTTTTCAATTCCAAGATTCTGTAAATAGGCGGCAAGCTTCAGGGAAGATTCATATATATATTTATATGTGAATTCCTTTCCCATAAAGTGGATGGCTATTTTCTCCGGAAATTCATCTGCAGCATTTTTCAAATAATCTTGTACCGGCTGTTTGGGATATGACAAGGTTGAGGGGATTTCTGCCGGATATTGCTTAAGCCATGGTTTTGCTACTGCCATTTTGTCCCTCCTTTGCTTCATGCCCATCAGAAAAGCGCAAGCGCCTTACCCACCCCCGACAAGCACAAGACGAGCCTCACGGAAAGGCGTTCTTTGCCTTTTGGGAGGATTGCCCGAAATGTGAAGGCGACTGCCCAGGGACGACAGGCATAAGACAGTTCCTGTAAGAAGGCGTTTTTCCTTCTGAAAGGAAACGGCTTATGACCCCGAGTCCCTATGAGCCGCAACTAGACAAACCGAAATGTGGAGGCGACTGCTCAGGGACGACAAGCA